>JAUUSJ010000009.1 GCA_030841965.1 Blautia sp. | reverse complement strand
ACCGTGGGAACGAACGTGTTTTTAGAGGACATATCTCCTACCTCTCTTCGCGTCTAATTCCATTACCCAAAATTTTGGTATCTCTTCGCGTCTAATTCTACCACCTAAAATTTCGTTCTCTCTTTATCTCTAATTTCATCTCCTAAAATTCTGGATTCTCTTTGCATCTGTCTCCATTACATCAAAATATCCAACTAACAAGAGTTTTACACTATCAATTTTTTTGGGGGTTTAACTTGACTTTTACTGTGTACAGACGTAATATTCAAAGAGAAAGAAAAGAAATGGAGGAATAATATGAGGGGAAAAATTAAAGTAAAACGAAAAAGAGAGCGACGAAGGGAGAAAAATAAGCTTTTAAAAATTTTATTGATTTTTATTGGAGTTATTTTATTACTCAGCATGATAGCTGTCATCGCCTATTTTGTAAGGGAAAGTTTATTGAAAAGCCCAGAGGAAGTTTTAGTGGAATATATGAATTGTATTCCGGAGCAGGATTATGAGAAGATGTACTCCATGGTAGATGTAGAGTCTTCTGGCAATATTAGCTCGGATGATTTTGTGAGGCGAAATTCCGTTATTTATGAGGGAATAGAGATACAAAATATGATAGTGAATGTAGTTGAGTATGACAAGGAACAAAAAGCAGTGACTTATCAGACATCCTTTGATTCGGTTGCAGGAAATATCAGCTTTGAGAATAAGGCATTTTTTGCAAGGGGAGAAGATGGTTATAAGTTAATCTGGGATGACTCGCTTATTTTCCCAGAGTTATCACAGACAGATAAGGTGAGAGTTTCCACGCAAGAAGCCAAAAGAGGCAGAATATTAGATAGAAATGGCCAAGTTCTCGCAGGCAAGGGATATGCCGCCTCGATTGGAATTGTTCCAGGAAAGCTTGAGGACAGAGAAGCTTCGGTTGCCAAAATAGCGGAGCTATTGGGGATGGAAGCTGAGACAATCGAGAGCAAGTTATCTGCACAGTGGGTGAAGGATGATTCTTTTGTGCCAATTCAGACTCGCTCTAAGGTGGAGGAATCTGGCACCTTAGATGAGGAGCAGAAAAAAGAGCAGCAGTTACAAGAGGAATTATTAAAGATACCAGGAGTGATGATATCGAATAAGGAAGTTCGCTCTTATCCTCTGGGAGAGAAGGCGGCGCATTTGATAGGATATGTGCAGACAGTCACAGAGGAAGATTTGGAGCAACATGCAGGCGAGGGATATACATCGACGGATGTAATCGGAAAAAGTGGAGTCGAGAGCCTGTTTGAGAAGGAGTTAAAAGGAAAGAATGGCTGTAGAATTTATATTGTCGATTCCGATGGAAAGGAAAAGGAAGAAATCGCAAATGTGACCGTTCAAGATGGAGAAGATATCCAGCTTACGATTGATACGAAACTCCAAAGTTTGCTCTATGAGCAGTTTGAGGAAGATAAAAGCTGTTCGGTGGCTATGAATCCGTATACGGGAGAAGTATTGGCATTAGTTAGTACACCGTCTTATGATAATAATGATTTTATTATCGGATTATCCAGTGAGCAGTGGAATGCGCTAAGTGAAGATGAAGATAGACCGATGTATAATCGTTTTCGACAGACATTTTGTCCAGGCTCCGTATTTAAGCCGATTACGGCAGCGATTGGTCTGGAAACGGGTGCGATTGACCCGACGAAGGATTATGGAAGTGAGGGAACAAGCTGGCAAAAGGATTCCTCATGGGGTTCCTACTATGTGACGACACTTCATACATACTCGCCAGTGAATCTGGAAAATGCATTGATTTATTCAGATAATATTTATTTTGCCAAGGCGGCACTCAATATAGGAGCAGAAAAGCTGCAAACTTCTCTGACAAAGTTAGGTTTTAACGAGGAATTGCCGTTTGATATTAAGATGAATGTATCGCAATATTCTAATGCAGATAATATTGAGACAGAGATACAGCTTGCCGACAGTGGATATGGACAGGGACAGATTCTGATAAATCCATTGCATTTATCGTCTATTTATACTGCTTTTTGCAATGGTGGAAATATCATACAGCCTTATCTTGTCTATCAGGAGGAGGCAACCGCAAAGACTTGGATTTCGGAAGCATTTTCAAGTGAGACGGCAAGTCGTGTATTAGAAGGAATGAAGAAGGTAGTGAATAATCCAAATGGAACTGGATATGCAGCTCATCGCTCCGACATCACGTTGGCTGGTAAGACGGGAACGGCTGAGATTAAGGCATCCAAGGAAGATAGCACTGGTACAGAGCTTGGATGGTTCTCCTTCTTTACCGCAGATAAGACGACAGGGAATCCAGTCTTGATTACTAGTATGGTAGAAGATGTCAAAAATAGAGGCGGCAGTGGCTATGTTGTACAAAAGGATAGCCGAGTTTTATCGAGTTGGCTTAGTGGACAATAAGTTCAAAAAGAGGTATAATAAAATGATACCAGGGTCGAAAGGTCGGAAACCCGATGCAAGCTTGCTTGTAAGAGGATTTTTGACTTTGAGACCCGCCAAAAACATGAATAAGTAGCCATTTTTCGAAGAAAAATGAGCGAATTATGAATGATTTTGAAGATTGTGGGAGCACGTTGTGCGGAGCAATCTGGTATCAAAGGGGTCAAAAGACCTTTTGACCCCAACATCATAAAGTATCAGAGTGAAAAACTTTGATTTCAATCTTTATTCTTTCTGAAGAAGATACATATGATAGAATTCAGAGAGGATAAAATAAAATGAGGAGGTATCAAAATGTTAGACAAGAAAGTAGTAGAATTATTAAATCAGCAGGTAAACAAAGAGTTTTATTCCGCATATTTGTATTTGGACTTTTCAAATTATTATTATGATGAGGGCCTTGATGGTTTTGGAAATTGGTATAAAATTCAGGCTCAGGAGGAGAGAGACCATGCGATGCTTTTTGTACAGTATTTGCAAAATAACGGAGAGAAGGTTGTCTTGGATGCCATTGATAAACCAGCAGTGAAGTTAGAGAGTGCAAAAGCGGTATTGGCAGAGGGATTAAAGCATGAGCAGTATGTGACAAGCTTGATACATAATATTTATGATGCAGCATACAGTGTAAAGGATTTTCGAACAATGCAATTCTTAGATTGGTTTGTGAAGGAACAAGGAGAAGAGGAGACAAACGCAGATAACCTTATCAAGAAATTTGAATTATTTGGAGATGACCCAAAAAGTCTTTATATGCTAGATAATGAGTTGGGTGCGAGAGTTTACGCTGCTCCATCTTTAGTATTATAAGCATCGATTATTTTTAGCGGTCTGTGACTAAAGTTTACTAAAGTCACGGGTGAAAGGGAGATTAGAAGGAATGAATCGAGGAAAACTTATCTGTCCATGTTATCATGTCACAAAAGGTGATGTGGAGTCTGCGATAAAAAAGGGTGCGACTTCTTTTAAAGAGGTGAAGAAAGCAACAAAAGCCGGAAAAGGCTGTGGAAAATGTAAGAAAAAGGTCAAGAAGCTGACGAAAAAGCTTCTCGATGAAAAAGAAAAATAGAAGGAGATAAAAAAATGTACGCTGAATTTGACGAGAGTTTGATTACTGGCAATAAAGTGATTGACGAGCAACATAAGGAATTAATTGGCAAAATCAATAAGTTGATTGTCTGTTGTGAGGAGAATGGAGGAAGACTCGAGGCTATTAAGATGCTCGGATATCTGGAGGATTATACAGAATTCCATTTTAAAGCGGAGGAAGAATTGCAAGAAAAAGTTGGATATCCAGGTATTGCAGAGCATAAAAAGAAACATGAGGAATTCAAAAAAGCAGTGGAAGAGCTCAATGAAATGTTGATGGAAGTGGAAGGACCAACAGAGGCGTTTGTACAGGCTGTTCAGAAAAATGTTGTAGAATGGCTTTACGACCATATCAAAGGATTTGACTGTTCCGTAGCTACATATATCAATATGAATTCTAGTCCGGATTTGTTATAAAACTCCAAGAGTTTGAGGCGTATGCCGAAGAATGATTGGTATATTTCATGTACATAAGGGATACTTAGCGAGGTAGTTTCGAGCGCTATCCTACTGTGCACTATAATTCGATAATAGGAATATATAAGCTATTTTCAACCGATTTTATTTTCGGTTAAAAATAGCTTATATTTTTTGGAAAAAAATGAAAGTTGTTTTGTTTTCTAATTGACTGTCGAGCTCGCCAAGATTTGGAAGCTTTTTACAAAAAATGAAAGCTATTTTGTCTTGTGAAAGATTATCCTTTCTATAAATTTGCTTTTCTTAGCTGTTCTCGAATCTGTGGTCCAACTATCATGGCTAGAATCATCTTGAGTAGGTCAGCTGGGATGAACGGAATGACACCTGCCCAGATGGCTGAGGCAAAGTCCATTTGTGCTTGATAGGCTAGCCAGATGGTACCAAAAGCGTAGCAGATAGCAGTTCCCGCAATCATGCCTAGAAGACAGATTAGTTTTTTGTCTGTATAACGGTCAATGAGCATACCTGCCAAGATTGCCATAGGGATAAATCCGATAAGATATCCTCCTGTTGGCCCAAAAAGTTTTCCAGGACCGCTTGTAAATCCAGAAAAGACAGGAAGTCCTATCATGCCGATAAGTAGATAAATAAGATAGCTTAATGTTCCTTTTTTCATACCTAGTATGTAGAGAGAAAAGTAAATAACCAGGTTTGTCAATGAGATTGGAACAGGTCCAATCGGGATGGAAAGGGGAGCTAATATGCAGATGGCAGCTGCCATCACCCCGATGCTGGCGATTTGCTTAATGTCTAAAGCAGATTCTTTTTTCTTAGTTGTTGCGTTCATATTTTGTATCTCCTTTAAAGTTATAAATTTGTGGCGAATTCCCCCAGTAGCTTGCTGGTAGGATGAAAGCCACTTTTATTTTGTATCTATGTTGATTATACTAAAAAAAAGAGATTTGTCAACCTATAAAATATATTAGTTTACAAAAAAATAATGAAAATGAATCTATTTTATAAAATTTTCTTGGAAACAGAAAAATATTTTAATAGATTTTTGGTATAATCGTGAGAAATGAAATTTTATATTCGAAATACAAAAAAATATTTTTTTGAATAGATATAAAACTTGAAAAATAAAATAAATAGTGTTATGATAAAAAATAGAAAAGGAGGCGAGATAATGCTTTGTCAATTTTCATTTCAGAATTTTAAGTCTTACAAAGAGGAAACAGTATTTGATTTTCAAGCAGCAGCTATTCCAGAGTTTCCGGATAGTTTGATTAAAAAAGATAAATGTAGTAATCTTCTTCCAGTTGGTGTTATATACGGTCCAAATGGAGGAGGAAAGACGAATTTATTGCAGGCATTGTCCTGTATGATTTCTACAGTAGTAAAGCCCATTCATGATTTGGAAAAAAATCGCAAATCTCTTATTATGCAACAAAAAGTTACGGCAGAACCGTTTTTATATGATAATATGTCTAAAACAGAGCCAACAGAATTTCAGATTTTTTTCCGCACAGGACAATATGAGTATCGCTATTATTTGGGATTGTTGAGAGATGAAGTTTGGGCAGAAACATTGGATAGAAAAAAGATAGGTGGTAAGAAACCAGCACATATTTTTTATCGTGAAGGACAAAAAATTAGTCTTGGAACAATTTTAAAGAAAGAAAATGTGAATACTAATATCAATTCTAAGATGCCCTTTTTGTCTTTTCTTGCTATTAATTATAATGTTCCTGTAATTACAGAGGTACAAGAATGGTTTGAGTCCTGTATTATTCGGAGCTATGCAAATCCAATGGCAGAAATGCAGATTATGGTTTCTGATGACAGTATTTTCAAGAATCAGATATTGATGCTTTTAAATGATATGGGAATTGATGTCATGGATTATCGATTTGATGAAAAAGAAAAGCAGCTATATTTGAAGAGAAAGATCGGAAAAAATGAATATGAATTGACGTTTGAACATGAATCTGATGGTACTAGAAAGCTAATTGCTGCATTACCTGTATTGTTAATTGCTCTTCAAGAGGGAAGACTGGTTATTATTGATGAATTGGATGCTAAACTACATCCGAAATTGTTAAGATATGTAATATCTATGTTTACTAATCCTAATATTAATAAACATGGAGCGCAACTTCTTTTTACCTCTCATGATATGTCAACTATGAAGAATACTGTCTTCCGAAGAGACGAGATATGGTTTGCGGCTTTGGATGAGAATCATAGTAGTGAAATTTATTCTTTATACGAAATTCGTCGAGAGGATAATGAGAGAGTAAACAGTACGGCAGCATTTGATAAGCAATATTTGGAAGGAAGATATGGAGCAGACCCATATTTACAGAATATGCTGAATGGAGGAGGATGGAAATGAGTTTAAAGCCTCCCAAAAAGAGTGATTTAAATAAAATGTGGATGAAATCCAGATTGGATAGAAAAAAGAAAATACAGCCCGAATACCATTTGATTGTAACAGAAGGTACGAAGACAGAACCAGCATATTTTAAAACAATTCGAGATATTATCAATGCTCAGTATAGACAAAAAATACAGTTAGAGGTTTTAGGTGAAGGAGATAATACAATTAATTTATTTTGGAAAGCTAAAAAAAATGTAGCAGAGAATCCTAATGGATATCGTCATGTATGGGTAGTTTATGATACTGATGATTTCCCAGCAGAGAATGTAGATAGAGTTGTAGAATTATGTCGAGAGAGTACCACGGAGGAGACGGAATATCATGCTGTTTGGTCTAATCAATGTGTAGAATTATGGTATTTGTTACATTTTAGTTTTATGCAGTCTGACCTTCATCGAACAGAATATTGGCCTAAGTTGACAGAGTGGTTGACGAATATTGGAGAGGGAGAATATGAAAAAAATAGAAAAGATATGTATCATGTTTTGAGACCATTTATGGATTTTGCTATTGCCAATGCAAGAAGGCTAGAAATTATAAATAAAGGTAAGTTACCGTCAAAAGCTGCACCAGGAACAAAAATATACGAATTATTAGAAAAATTGAAACCATATTTGTAAAATGGTGTTTTATTTTAAACAGCAACGTATTAGTAAAATATTGATATAAAAAACAGCATTAGCATGGATTTTACATCCCACACTAATGCTGTTTTTTATATTTTTTCGGTGTCTAGATATTGGTAGCATTTTAACATCAGGAAAACGCTACATAACCCACAGATTAACTTGGAAATAATAAATACTGTGGTGGAATAACTGTCTGTTATATTCGAGACATAGCCAAACTGTCCGCCGATGACGAAAGAGCCGCTGACTGCGAAAGCGGAGTTTAGAAGTTTGCCTTTTGTATCCATTTTACTAAAAAGAGGAATAAAGGCGAGCGATGTGGCACAGCTTAAAAGCAGGCAAACCACAGAGGTCTCATTCACTCCTAAAAGCTTGGCAAGTCGGTTGATTGGCGTAGAAAAAATTTTTATAATAATTCTTGACAGTACGAGCGAGCCACAGACTACAATGGAAGATTTCACAGCAGTGAGGGTACATTCTTCTACTAATGTCAAATCGGCGTAAGCGAAAGTTGGGAAAAATACTCCGAGTATGGCTAAAAAAAACAAGATATACATAATATACTGGATGATTTTTGCCAATAATTCAAAAATTCGCACAGTGGCATCTGTAAAGCGAAATAGTCCAAAGACTATGATACCGCAGATGAGGATGAGAGGGAGTAATTCCTCTATAAAGATATTGCCTGGTGTTTTTAGTAATAATCCTCCTGCGATAAAACCAGTGGGGATTGCAATCATGCCGACGATAAAGCCTTTCATAGCAATTTTAAATTCATCTGTCTCTAGAGCCGAGGTGAAAATTGGAAGCTGAAAGGATAATGTCTGTCCAAGTAACGATGATAAAATAATTCCATTTAAGGGAATTAATACGGGATGACCGCTGATTTTCTCACAGATGGAAAATCCACCCATATCTGGAGCCAGCAAAATTCCAATGAGCAGACCAGGGTCAAAGGGCAGAAAAGAAGCGGCGGCATAAATCGCATCCAAATGAGACTCGATGAAGGTAACGCCGACAGAACAGATTCCCACAATGGCGTACATCATTGTGAGCATCGTGGAAAATCCGTCATCAAAAGCGTAGGCGAGTCCTAAATTTAGGTCGAAAACCTTGTCGATAAAGCCAATCAACGCAAAAATAAGCATAATAATAACAATTGGATTCATATATTTCCTCTTACAAATAGTGTTAAAATCAGAATCTTTTATAGTACTACAAAACATATTGATAAAACTGTTTTATTTATTGTAGCAAAAAAATGAATAAAAATCAACAAATATTGAATGTTTTATTAAATATTGAAATCAATTTTTTACAAATAACCCCCAGGGGGGCTTGGAGACAAAAAATATTGGTGCTATAGTACTGTTATCAAAAAGAAAGAGGGTGTTATATATGCATATGGCAGATGCATTATTGTCACCAGCAGTTGCCGCCACTATGTATGTTGCTTCAGGCGCAACGGTAGGTGTTTCCGTAAAAACGTTGAAAAATGATGAAAACATGGCAAAATTGCCTACGATGGCAGTGACAGCAGCGCTGGTCTTTGCAGGTCAGATGATTAATTATACAATTCCAGGAACAGGCTCTTCTGGTCATATCTGTGGTGGAATGTTGCTTTCTGCACTCTTAGGTCCGCAGGCTGGTTTTTTGTCTATGGTTGTTATATTGGCGATTCAATGCTTATTTTTTGCCGATGGTGGATTGATGGCTCTCGGGGCAAATTGCTGGAATATGGCATTTTATGGTTGTTTTGTTGGATATTATCTACTCTGGAAGCCTATTATGCACAGCAAGCTGTTTTCAGGAAATGAGAGAGCTAACCGCATGAAGATAGTTCTCGCATCGATTCTTGGATGTGTCCTTACACTCCAGTTAGGTGCGTTTTCCGTGGTGTTGGAGACGTCGATATCTGGTATTACAGAATTGCCATTTGGAGCATTTGTCGGTATTATGCAGCCAATTCATCTTGCAATCGGTCTAGTGGAAGGGTTGATTACTACAGCAGTCCTTTTGTTTATTTATGAAACTCGTCCTGAGCTGATTATGGAGTTGGATACAGAAAATACAGGTGTGAAAAATAAATATTCTCTTAAAACTACAATTGCAATTCTTGCTGTGATTGTTGCTATTGTAGGAGGGGGATTTAGTCTATTTGCCAGTGGAAATCCCGATGGTCTTGAGTGGTCTATATTTGGTAATGCGGAATCTGGATACAGTAAAAATATGGGATTAGATGAAGAAGATTACGGTGTGGCGAGCAAGGCGGCAGATACCGCAGAGGCAATTCAAGAAAAGACAGCATTTCTTCCAGATTATGCATTTGCAAAAAGTGATAATGCGGCGGGCACTACAGTATCTGGTCTGGTAGGTTCTGCGATTGTTGCAGCGGTTGCCGTTCTTATTTGCATGATAGGTGGATTTTTCCGAAGGAAAAAAGATGCGAAGAAAGTATAAAGAAATAAATAGATAGAGATAATGATTAAAAACATTCAAAGGTGAAATGCTAGGTCGTACTTTTGGATGTTTTTAATATTTAGTGTAGGAGATATTATGGATAAATTATTTAAGGCGCAGTCAGAGCTTAGGGAGATGGATGCAATCTCAGCAGGTGATTCTTTGATTCATCAAATGCATCCGTTATGTAAATTGCTTGTCACGATTATATATATTTTTGTTGTGGTATCTTTTCATAAATATGATATTTCTGGTCTTGCTGTTATGATATTATACCCGGTATTTCTGTTTCAGGTGGCACAGATACCAGTACATTTATGCTTTTATAAGCTTAGAATTGTGTTGCCGTTTGTATGTGCGGTGGGACTTGTAAATCCGTTTTTAGATCATATTCCGCTTGCGCAAATTGGAAATATAGTAATAACAGGGGGCTTTATATCTATGCTGACTCTCATGATGAAGGGATGCTTTGCTCTGATGGCATCGTTTCTACTTATTGCGACAACCCCTGTTGATTCTCTTTGTGCTGCATTGCGAAAAATTCATATGCCAGCTATTTTAACTACCTTATTCCTCCTTACGTATCGATATATTGGAGTTATGATGGGGGAGGCTTCTGTTATGGTGCAGGCATATAGTCTTCGGGCTCCGAATCAGAAGGGAATACATATTTCTGCGTGGGGCTCCTTTTTAGGTCAGCTTTTACTGCGGAGCATGGACCGTGCCCAGGAGCTTTATAGCAGTATGGTACTTCGAGGATTTCAGGGAGACTTTTTTTATAGTGATATACCTGCTTGTCGAATGAGCAGTATTTTATTTATGGTAATTAATGTCAGTTTTTTTGTATGTGCAAGATTATTGAATATAACGCAGTTAATTGGAAGTTTATTTGTGAGGTAAAAATATGATTGAATTGAAAGATGTATCGTTTTCCTATGATACAAAAACTTCGGTAGTACAGGGAATCAATATGATAATTCATAAAGGGGAGACTGTAGGATTGATAGGAGCGAATGGGGCAGGAAAATCTACGATAATGAAACTGATGCTGGGGCTTTTATCTGGAAAGGGTCAGATTACAGTAGATGGGCTGCAAGTGAAAAAGCAAAATCTCTCCCAAATTCGCCAAAAGATAGGATTTGTTTTGCAGGATTCGGATAATCAGATGTTTATGCCGACTGTCTATGAGGATATGATTTTTGGACCACGTAATTATGGGATGACAAAGGAAGAAGCAGAAGCGAGGGTGGATAAAGTTCTGGCACAGTTGGGGCTGGAGGATTTAAAATATCGCTATAATCATAAAATCTCAGGTGGAGAGAAGCGAATGGCAGCCATTGCCACGATTTTGGCTATGCAGCCAGATGTGATTTTAATGGATGAGCCGTCCACGGCATTAGACCCTGTCAATCGTCGCATCATTATTCAGACGATACAGTCACTGCCTCAGACAAAAATAATTGCATCACATGACCTTGATATGATTTTAGATACCTGTGAACGTGTGATTTTGCTGTCACATGGAAGGATTGTGGCAGATGGAGATTGTGAAACGATTTTGAGAGATAAGGAACTTTTGGAGGCGAATAGAATGGAACTTCCGTTTTGTTTGCAGGGGTATAAACCACGTGGAAGAATTTCTTTGAAATGAAATAGCGTAAAATTTTTGTTAGTTGGAGCATTTTGGTGTGGAGAGGGGTGGACGCTAAGGGAGGAATAGGAGGGAGGAATGGGGACAGACGCTAGAAGAGGAATAAGAGAGTGAAATGGAGATAGATGCTAGGAGAGGAATAAGAGGGGGGAATGGAGGTAGACGCTAGGAGAGGAATAAGGGGGTGAAATGAGGATAGACGCTAAGAGAGGAGGCAGGTATATGCCCCTCAAACACGTTCGTTCCCACGATTTTTCGACATACGCTGATTTTTGCCGCTTCCCGCAAACTCGCGCCTTCGGCACTCAAACAGTGCTCCAGCGGCAAAGCTAAGTATATCGAAAAATCGCTCCACTCTCTATCGTTTGCTGGGCATATACCTGCCTCCTCTCTTGGCTGGGTATTGGAGAAAAATTAGATACTAAGAATTTACAGAGGGAGTGTGGAGATAAGATAGTTTATCGAATATTAGAAAAATATTGGATATTCAAAATTTTCTGTATTTCTTTATTTTTCTAAAAAAGCCTAAATTTATAGACTGATAATTGAAATGACAAAACTATCTAAAAGCAAATGTAGGAATATAGCTATGATTACAGTTGAAAAATTAAAATAATAGAAATTTCCTGTAAGAACAAGACCATAGTTACGGTTAAAAAATTAAAATAGTGAAAACCTCCTGTAAGAACATGACCATGATTACAGTTGAAAAGTTAAAATAGTGGAAAATGACCGTAAAAATATGTCTATCATTACGGTTGAAAAGTCTAAATAGTGGAAAACACCCGTAAAATATCTGTATCATTACGGTTAAAAAGTCTAAATAGTGGAAAACACCCGTAAAATATCTGCATCATTACGGTTAAAAAGTCTAAATAGTGGAAAACACCTATAAAATATCTGTATCATTGCGGTTAAAAAGTCTAAATAATGGAAAATGACCGTAAAAATATGTCTATCATTACGGTTGAAAATCCAAATAATAAAAAATACCCGCAAAATATCTATACCATTACGGTTAAAAAGTTTAAATAATAGAAAACGCTCGTAAAATATCTGTATCATTATGGTTAAAAAGTCTAAACAATGGAAAACGCCCGTAAAGACATATCTATAATATAATATCTATAGTTATGATGATAGCTTAACACTTCCCATAATCAAAGCAAAAGGTTTTAGGAGCTTCTTTGATAAAATTTTTGTAAATAAAAAATCAGAAAACCAGGGAACTCACATTGAAACTATATAGTCTATGTATTGGTTGCCCTTATAAAAATAAAAAGAATTTCCCATCTTTAATTAGTTGATTGACAAATCGAGGATGCCATGTTAATATAGCTTTATCTTAAGGTGAGGGGTGAAAAGATGAGAAGATAATTTACTTTTGATTACATGAAGTTTTTTTACAGTATGGATAGAGATATGTATACTGTTTTATCATGTTGCCAAAAGTGGATTATGTTCTCATAACCTCTTATTTTTGTGCATAGAAATTTGATGATAAATATAAGGGATGATAAAGTATCGTTTCTTGAATTTTGAGGTTATAGTATGTAATGGGACTGTTTGGCAACGAATGGTTCCTATTTTTTTGTCTAAGGAATTAGGCGGGAACCTCAAAAGGAGGAATGGATATGGCACAAATTAGTGTAAATAATCTGACATTTTGTTATGATGGAAGTTTTGACAATATATTTGAAAATGTTTCGTTTTCGATTGATACGGATTGGAGATTGGGTTTTATAGGTCGGAATGGAAAGGGAAAAACAACCTTTTTAAATTTGCTACTTGGAAAATATTCGTATAGAGGAACAATTAGCAGTTCAGCGGTATTTGACTATTTTCCATATCAGCTTACGCAAAGGCAAATGCAGTCAGTAGCGGCAGATTTTATCGAGGAAATTAAAGCAGGATGTGAGGTATGGCGAGTAATTTGTGAGTTGGAGCAATTGGGAGAATCAGCGGAGATTTTATATCGACCTTTTTGGACGTTAAGTCCTGGAGAGTGTACGAAGGTTTTGTTAGCCGTTTTATTTTCAGGAGAAAATGATTTTTTATTGATAGATGAGCCGACAAATCATTTAGACCAGACTGCGAGGGAAATTGTGAAACAATATTTATCTTCCAAAAAGGGATTTATTTTGGTTTCACATGATAGAGATTTATTAGATGCCTGTATCGACCATGTTTTGGTATTAAATAGGCAGACGATGGAAGTGCAGAGTGGGAATTTCTCTAGCTGGTGGGAAAATAAACGACGCAAGGATCAGTTTATGAAGGCAGAGAATGAAAAACATTTGAAGGAGATTAAAAAATTAAAACGGGCAGCGGCACAGACCTCGCAGTGGGCGGATAAAAATGAGCGTACGAAGATTGGCTTTGACCCAGTAAAGGAACATGACCGATGTATTGCTACAAGAGCATTTATCGGTGCAAAGACGAAAAAGATGCAGAGTCGGGTAAAACAGATGCAACAACGTTTGAATCGGGAAATGGAGGAAAAAGAAGGGCTCTTAGTAGACTTGGAGGAGACGGTAGATTTAAAAATTATGCCAGTTTCGCACCATAAAGAGACGATTGTGAATCTTAGAGATTATAATGTTCAATATACGGATGCCAAGGAAGCAATATTGACGAATTTGACATTTACGATTAGCCAAGGACAGAGAATTGCATTACATGGAGAAAATGGATGCGGTAAGTCGACGCTCATAAAAATGATTTTACAAAAAGCAGGTGTGATTGATATTCATATGCCAGTCATAGAAAAGGGAGTTTGCGAGACTGCATCTGGACTTATTATTTCGTATGTCAATCAGGATACATCTAGCTTGAAGGGAGGAATTTCAGAATTTTGCAGGGAACAAAATTTGGATCAAAGCTTATTTTATGCGATGCTAAGAAAGCTGGATTTTGAGCGAGTACAGTTTTCAAAAAATATAGAGGACTACTCAGAAGGGCAAAAAAAGAAGGTATTGCTTGCGGCAAGCTTACTTACACCCGCACATCTTTATATATGGGATGAGCCATTGAATTATATTGATGTATTTTCCAGAATGCAGATTGAAAAGCTGCTGTTGAAGTATAAACCGACGATGCTCTTTGTGGAGCATGATATAAGATTTCGGGAGAAAATAGCGACGGATATTATGAAGTTATAGATTGTAGGGAAGGACAAAACTTGGCAAGAAATGTCGGGAAGAAAAATCGTGTGAATGATAGACTGTGAATACAGCGGAAGGAGGGAATCGTTTATGAGTTGGATAGAAGCGATAGGAAAAGCGATTGAGTATATAGAGGAACATATTACAGAAGAGTTGACTGTGGAAGAGATTGCGAGACAGGTGAATATTTCTACTTTTTATTTTCAAAAGGGTTTTTCCATGCTCTGTGGATTTACCGTCGCGGAATATATTCGCAATCGACGACTAGCTCTAGCTGGCAATGATTTGGCCATTGGTGATGAAAAAGTGATTGATATTGCCCTAAAGTATGGATATGATTCTCCAGATAGCTTTACAAAGGCTTTTGTCAGGTTCCATGGAGTGACGCCCTCGCAGGTAAGAAAGGGGAAGACAGCGCTCAAATTATTTGCACCGCTGAAAATTAAACTATCGTTAGAAGGAGGATATCTTATGGAGTATAAGATTGTGAAGAAAGAGGCGTTTACAGTAATCGCAAATGCAAAAATATTTTCTTATGAAGGAGCGATGGAGAGAATTCCTCAGTTTTGGCAGGAGCATTATAAGGAGGGCAAGGGACAGACTGTCATGGGAATGTATGGAATCAATTTTGACAAGGAAATGAAGCAAGATAGTTTCGAGTATATGATTGCAGACCCGTACAATCCAGTAAACGAGGTTCCAGAAGGATTTGTGACGAGGACGATACCATCCTTTACTTGGGCGGTATTTCCATGCAAGGGTTCTATGCCAATTGCATTGCAGGATGTGAATAAAAAAATCTTTTCAGAGTGGCTTCCAGCATTAAAAGAGTATGAGTTTGCTGCGGGGTACTGCGTTGAGTATTATGATGACCCGACGAAATATGCTAAGGGAACGATGGATGAAAACTATTACTGTGAGATTTGGATTCCTGTGAAAAAGAAATAAGCTTTACAATGAAAAAATAGTTCCAAGGACAAAGACGGATTTTTATTGTTCTTGGAACTATTTTTTAGTTAGGATAATGATAAATAAGGCAGAAGAGCTTAAACCATTGGTGACGCATTGGAGTCATTATAAACATCATTTGCAACGGAAGGGCAAATCCTATCGGTATTGATGCCAAAGATATTTCCTTTAGCTGGCAGATTCAGTCGGATGAGAAGAATATTTATCAAAAAGAATATAGAATATATGTCTGGGATGAAAAGGAAAATCTCGTCTGGGATAGCGGGATTAAGCAAGGAGCAGATACGGCGTATATTTTATATGCTGGAGAACCGTTAAAATCCAGAGAAACCTATCAATATCAGGTGGAATCCGTTTTAATGGATGGCACGATTTTGCGCAGTGAGCGTATGCATTTTGAGATGGGTCTGCTAAAAGAAGACGACTGGTCCGCCAAATGGATTGGCAGAGAGCCTGTCACCTATGAACAGACTGTTGACTATGCGGCAATGGACCAGGGGAAGATTATCAAAGGAATGATGGCGGGCGAAGCACTTGAATTTGAGCCAGACCGTAAATTGGAACAGTGCAATCGTTTTTATCGAGAGTTTTATCTCGAGGACGCAAGAGAAATCAAAAAAGCTCGTATTTATGCCGCAGCATGTGGTATTTATCAGATAGAAGTTAATGGAAAGCAGGTTTTGGATACTT
Source organism: Blautia sp. (assembly GCA_030841965.1). Lineage (GTDB taxonomy): Bacteria > Bacillota > Clostridia > Lachnospirales > Lachnospiraceae > JAUUSJ01. The sequence continues at coordinate 32,961 of JAUUSJ010000009.1, read as the reverse complement.
TATTTGCGCCAGGTTTCACTCGCTATGATAAGACTATTTTATATCAGACCTATGATGTGTCAGAGATGTTATGTGACGGAAAAAATCAGATTAGTTTTATTCTTGCGGATGGATGGTATAAAGGAAAGTTTGGTATGCTTGGCATTGGTGATAATTATGGAAGCGAATTAGAAATGCTTCTACAGATGGAAATCACCTATACGGATGGGTATGTACAGACAATCGCTACAGATGAGCAGTTTTGCTATATGCCAAGTCCTTATCTGTATTCGGATATCTTAATCGGAGAAAAATACGATGCTCGACTCGAAGAATATAAGTCTGAGGGCAAAAAGGCTATGATTTGGGAACGAGGATATGAAATGCTGTATGCCGATTCAGCTGAACCAGTAAGACCAGTGGCAATGCTAGAGCCTGTGGCTATTTTAAAAACACCAAAAGGGGAAACGGTAGTTGACTTCGGACAAAATTTTGCGGGAGTTGTGGAATTTACAGTACATGGAACTTTAGCTGGAACTGAGATAAAGCTTGAGCATTCAGAAGTTTTGGATAAAGATGGAAATTTTATCCAGTGTATAGACGGATTTAATCGTGACCAGACGGATATTTATATTTGCAAGGGAGCGAAGACAGAAGTATATCGTCCGAAATTTACATTTCACGGATTCCGATACGTGAGAGTCACAGGATATCCAGGAAATCCAGCAAGAGAAGATTTCAAAGGAATCTCCATTGGGTCAGACCTTGCGGTAACGGGAAGTTTTAATACATCAGATGAGAGGTTAAACCAGTTGCAGAGCAATATTTTCTGGAGCCAGAGAAGTAATCTTTTATCCATTCCGATGGACTGTCCTCAAAGGGAGAGAGCGGGATGGACTGGAGATGTATGGGTGTACGCAGAAACCTGTTGTTATAATCAAAATTGCCTGAATTTCTTCAAGCGCTGGTTAAAATCTGTGAGGGATGAACAGTTTGACGACGGATTGATTCCGATTGTTGTGCCTTATATCAAGGGATACCGCGCACCGCAGATGTCTGCCTGGGGAACTCACACCTCAGCTGGATGGGGTGATGTGATTGTCTCACTTCCTTGGACTTTGTATCAGATTTACGGAGATGTATCTGTTTTAGAAGAAAATTATGAGGCGATGCAAAAGTGGATGGGCTATGTGCGCCGAGAGGCGGAGGGTGGCATCCACTTAAAAGAGGGAGCCGGACAGGAAGCTCTTGAAAGGCAGAAATACCTATGGAATACAAATTTTCATTTTGGAGATTGGCTGTATCCAAGCTGTAAGGATGAGAATGGAAAGACAGATATGATGCGCTCTGCGTATACAACAAAGGAACTCACTGCCACAGCTATCTATGCCAATTCCACAGCGATTATGGAAAAGGTCAGCCGCACGCTGAATAAGAAAGAGGAAGCTTTATTCTATCAGGAATTAAATCAGCAGATACGCCAGGCATTTGCCGAGGAATATATCGATGAGGATGGAAGAGTGGAGCAGGATTTACAGGGTCTTTATGTATTGGCATTGGCTATGGATATGGTTCCAAAGGAGAAAAAGCCGAAAATGGTAGAACATCTTGCCCGAAAGATTGCAGAAAATCACAATTGCCTGGATACAGGATTTATGTCCATTAAATTCCTGATGGATGTTTTATTGGAAAATGGTTTGGCAGATGAGGCGAGAAAAGTGTTATTCCAGGAAAATGCTCCGTCGTGGCTTTATGAGGTAAAGCACGGTGCGACAACTATTTGGGAGACATGGATATCCATACTTCCAGACGGCACACCGACGAATTATTCCTATAATCATTATGCATTCGGCTGTGTTGGGGACTGGATGTATAAGAACCTTCTTGGAATACAAAAATTAAGCCCTGGTTATAAAGATATTCTCATTAAGCCTGATTTTAGGTTTGGATTAAATGAGGTTAAGGGAAGTTTTTCATCGGTGTATGGTGAGATTCATGTGCATCTGAAGAAGGATGGAGACGATTGGACAGTGATGATACAGGTACCAGCCAATACAACTGCGTATCTTGAATTGCCAAATCAAAAAAGGATTCAGCTTGGCAATGGAAAGTTTATCCACTATTATAAAGGCTGATATCTGGGAGGTCAGAAAGGACAGGAGGTTTTGGAATGAAGTTATTTGATAAATTATTTGGAAATAAAAAAGCGGAGGAGAAAGTTTCTACAGTAGTAGAGACTCGTCCTGATACTGTTTACTCGCCGTTAGCAGGTACAGTCATGCCGCTGTCAGAGATTCCAGATGAAGTTTTTGCATCTGGGGCATTGGGGTCTGGATGCGGTATTGAGCCAGCCGAGTATCATGTGTCAGCGCCTTTTGATGGCACTGTGAATATGGTAGCTGATACGAAACATGCCATCGGGCTTATCAGTAAGGATGGCATTCAGATTCTGATTCATGTAGGGCTTGACACGGTTGCGCTAAACGGAAAAGGATTTGATGTGAAGACAGCAGTGGGAAAAGAAGTGAAATGTGGTCAGCTTCTTATGAACTTCGATGGAAATGCAATCCAAAAAGCGGGATATAAGATTACTACGGCGGTTATTATAGCAAATACAGATGATTATGAATCGGTTGAATTGAATAAAACAGGTCAAACGAAAGTATCCGATGCTCTTTTAGTCGTGAAGAAATAGATTTCGATGGACGAAAATGATTACTGTGAGATTTGGATTCCTCTGAGATAGAAATAAGATTTAAAATTAAAAAAGTTCCAAGGACAAAGATGGATTTTTATTGTTCTTGGAACTTTTTTATTGTCGTTAGATAATGACTAAAGAATTGTTAGCATATTATATAATTTCATGATGTTGGGGTCAAAAATCTTCTCACAAGCAAGCTTGTGTCAGATTTAATCTTGGTTTTTATGTCTAACAATTTTATAACCTGATAATTTTATAAATAAAAGGAAACTTAATGAGAAAAAATGAGTAGTAACTAGATTGACAGTAGTGGTTTTAAAATGATAACATAAATCAGTTACTACTAACTTTTTTAAGTATACTAGGATAGGAGGAGCTTATGGAAAAAGTGATGAGTAGATTAGTGGCGTTTCTTATGGCAATGGTATTGATAGTAAACCTGGGTGTAACGCAGGTATTTGCAGCAGGAGAAGCACAATTGCCACCAAACGAAATTCAGGAATCCACCAGTAATTTTGGCACTGATTTCAAAATTACATTTTCAGATGACGCAAAGACTTGGTTAAGTGCAGTAACAGCTGTTACTGTAGGAGGAATTGCTTATACAAAAGCTGATAGCTCATACGGAGTTTGGAGAAATACAAGTTTTTACGTTGATGCGAGTAGCAATTATTTGTTAATCGGAGAGGCATTTGAGGAAGAAACGACAGAATGTGTAGTGCAGGCAGATGGTTATGCAGATTTAGCTTTGGAGTTAAATAAGAGCAATCATACTGCAGTAATTAAGGACATACAAGGTGGAGGTACAACAGAGCATACACATACAGGAGGAATAGCAACTTGTCAGCATAGAGCTGTCTGTTCAGAATGTGCACAAGAGTATGGAGAATTAGGTGACCATACATATGAAAACGGTAAGTGTACGGAATGTGGTCTTGAAAAAATAGAGGCACCTTCCGTAGCAGTAGATAATTCTGATTCTACTTATTTTATTCTTAAAGTAGATAATAGCGAGTATATGCAAGGGATTTCTTCTATTTTGTGTAATGATACTGCATTGGAAGAGACAGGATATAAGATAGCATTAAACGGAACAAAATATTATCTAGATAAAGAAAATAATGCAATTTATTTTGATAAAATGAGCGGTATTCCTTTTCAGTCCGGAGATATTATTACAATTCAAAATCCAGAGTACAGTGATTTGAGATTGAAAATATCGATTGGAGCTGGAGAAGTCAGCGTAAATCCAGTAGATGACAATGAGGAGCAGGGGGATGCTTATAAGCTTCATGTCCGTTTAGTTGGATACTTTGAGGCTGCTCTTGTAAATCAAAAAGGATACGATGCTATGAGTTCCGCCTCTACGAATATAACGCAAAATAAAAATAGTGATGTAAGCGTAGAAGTGGCACTTCTCGAGGATGGAGTGGAACCGACCGACAGCGATTGGAAGCTGCTAAATGAGAGTGGCATTAAGATTGACCCTCAAAATACAAAGATAAATATGGAAGACGGAATGGGAATGACCGCAGTTTATTCTATTTATGATAGCTCTATCACCTTAGCGGGAATCCCAACGAAGGCAGGAGAGTACAAAATTGGTGTCACAGTGACAGATGACCAGGGACGTACTGCCACAAGCAATGATTTAATATTTAGAGTGTATAGCGGACAAGAATATCTGGAAGACCAGTTGACTTTAGAAAACTGTACACAGACCGCCGACCAGAAATATATGTACGATATGGAACCGTGGGCAATCAGAAGTTTTAATCGCACCGACAATATAGTCACAGTTCCAAAAGATATCAAGGCATGGTACGGTTCTCATACGAGCGGTACTTACGGTGAGATAGGATACGCCATCTCGCAGGGCTTGGATACGACTCAGACATTGATTATCCCGGAAGGCTGTAATTTAACCTTTGTAAATATGGATATTTTGAGCAGTGTTCGCATTATAGTGGAAAATGGCGCTACACTTAGCTTGAGAGATTCCACAGCACAGGGAGTGATAGATGTTAAGAGCGGCGGTAGATTCTCTATGAATTATAATGAATATGAGGGAAAAGGCGAGTTCTTGACAGGAGCTTCGATTAATGGACAGGTTATTTTAAGAGACGGAGCGATATTGGAAAATTCTAAAATTTATTCTAATACAAATTTCGTCGCAAACGGAACGGAAGTTCGCAAAAATACAAACCCTGTCATCGTGACAGAGGGAAATGTGACAATCAACGGACAGGTATTCCTCCGCGGCGATGAGGCACCTACAGGCACAGATTCCTCGACCGATAAGAGCTTTTCTGGACAGCAGGGACTTCTTGTAAAAGACGGTACTTTAAATATCACAGAGGGCTCTGTCTTAGCTGTGTATGGTGGAGGATATACTGCCACAACTTCCGTCGGAGGTGCAGCTATCACTCTCGATAATGCGTCTATTTCTGGAGAAGGAAAGTTAATCGCTGTGGGAGGAAAGGGAACTTTTGACAACGGCGGAAATGCAGTGCAGGGTAAAGGGGTAATCTCTGTAGCCAATGCATATTTAGAGGGCGGAAATTCCTACCAGCCAAAAGCAGGAAGCGAAGCGGGAAAAGCAGTGACCGAAGATATCAGCCTATCTGACAATACAAACCGAAATCTAATAGATGGAAAGAAAGTAAATAGCGCAGCTGAGGATGACAATAAGGGTACCTATTGGAGTTCCATTTCCAATATTCCAGATTTATCTTTGTATGTGGTGGAAGATAACGCACCCGGAGAGCATGAGCATATATGGAAGACAGAGTGGTCAAGTGACGAGAAAAATCACTGGCATGAATGCGAAGACTGTGATGAGAAGAAAGATTTAGAAGCACATACACCAGGACCAGAGGCGACGGAGACGACACCTCAGACTTGTACCGTATGTGGCTATATTATAAATCCAGTCAAGGAATTAAAAGATGTCAATAACCTCTCATATGCCAAAGTAAAAGGATATACATATACCGGAAATGCGATTGAGCCAGCGATTGAAGTAAGTGATGGAGACTATAAGTTAAAATTGGAAACAGATTATACAGTCACTTATGAAAATAATACAGAAGTAGGAACTGCAAATATAAAAGTAAAAGGTATCGGAAACTATAAATCCGAAAAGACTCTTACCTTCCAGATTCTGCAAAAGAACATCAATGCGCCGAATATGAGTATCTCCGATATTGGAACTGTAGTTTATACAGGAAAAGAAATAAAACCTTCTATAACACTCAAACATGACGATAAAGTATTGGAGCTTGGAAAAGACTATACGATAACTTATAAAAATAATAAGAGTATGGGAAGAGCCTCTGCCACGATAGAGGGTATCGGAAATTATAAATCCAAGAAGACAAAGACCTTTGCCATCATTCCAAAGCAAGTAATAAATCCAAAGGCGACTACCTCTAGCTATAATAGCATCGTTCTAACTTGGAGTAAGCTCAGCAACGTGACAGGATACCGAATATATCGCTCCACAAACGGAAAGAGCTTTAGCTGTATTGCGACATTAAAAGGCAGTGACGTACTAAGATATACAGATAAGAGCCTGACAACAGGAAAGAATTATTATTATAAAGTTCGCGCTTATTTTGATGATACGAATATAGACAAACGTTATTACGGTGCCATGAGTGATATCGTAAAAGAAAAACCATTGCCAGGCAAAGTGACGATAAAGTCCGTCGAAAACTCCTCTGCAAAGAAGGCAACTCTTAGCTGGAATAAAGTAACAGGTGCAAGCGGCTATGAAATCTATCAGTCTGACAGCAAAAATGGAACTTATACAAGAGTTAAGACCGTGACAAGTGGAAGTACTTTAAACTTCACAAAAGCAAAATTGGAAGTCGGCAAGACTTATTACTATAAAATGAGAGCTTACACAACAGTAGACGGAAGCAAAAAATACGGCACTTATTCTAATATTAAGAGCATTAAAGTAAAACAATAATAGCAATAGACTCCTCTGAATATAAAATCCAGGGGAGTTTTGCCGTTACACAGCAAAGAGAGTTGGGAGATATGTCCTCTAAAAACGATAGAGAGTGGAGCGGTTTTTCGATATACTTAGCTTTGACGCTGGAGCACTGTTTGAGCAGCGTAGCTGCGAGTTTGCGGGAGGCGGCAAAAATCGGCGTATGTCGAAAAACCGTGGGAACGAACGTGTTTTTAGAGGACATATCTCCCAACTCTCTTTGCGTCTGTCTCCATTTTTAACACCTGTCCCCATCCTTAGCGTCTGTCTCCAATATCCTCTTTGCGTCTGTCCCCATTACACCAATTATCCAACAAACAAAAAATTTTCCCCTATCTCACTTGATTTTTCCCCCCTAGTATGATATCATTACAAATATATACTAAATAATAGGTGGATTAGATTCTTGCTGTAAAACCATGCCCATAGGGGGTAGAAGATAGGAGGGAAATTACATGCAATTACGAAAAAAAATGGCGGCATTGCTTCTAGTCTCGGTATTGCTTTGCTCCATGAGTATCGTTGCCTATGCTCATGAGGCGCCAGATATTTCAAAAAAGGGCACAATCTCTATCACAATGCGCTATAATAAAAATCCAGTAGCGGGCGGCTCACTCACTCTGTACAGGGTAGGTGATATAAAGGAGGATGACGGCAATTATAGTTTTACCTTGACCGAGGATTTTACTGCCAGCCAAGCAGATTTGACCGATATTACTTCTGCAAATTTGGCTAAACAGCTTGCACAGTACGCCAAAGACCAGAAGATTTCCGGTGAGGCGGTCAAAATCAACGATAACGGAGAGGTATCCTTTAGCGATTTAGATTTGGGTCTATATTTATTGACGCAAAATGAGGCGGCAAGTGGTTATGCTGCAGCTGACCCATTTTTGGTAACTGTTCCGATGAACGAGAACGGAACTTATATTTATGCTGTGGATGCCAGCCCAAAGGTAGAGCTTAGTAAAGCACCTGAAACTCCAACTACGCCTACAGGAGGTTCAGGCACGACCTCCACTTCCACAACGGTAATCACAAAACTGCCTCAGACTGGACAGCTTAATTGGCCGATACCAGTATTGGCAGTAGTAGGTCTTGGATTATTTTCGATAGGTTGGGTGCTATGCTTTGGCAAAGAAAAAGAATGCTATGAGTCATAAATCGACCTTCCTTTATCGCTTTCACCGATAGGCGATATACCAATTGATTAAGAAGAAAAAGGAGCTGTCGGAAAATAGATTTTCCAAATAGGATATCGAGGTTAAAAAAACTTCGTGCGATATCGAATTGGAACTTCTCATTTTCCGATAGCTCTTTTTTTACCGAATATTTCGTAAAATACAAACAATATACAAAATATAAATAAATATAAAGAATTGCGGGAGCACATTGTGCGGAGCAATTCGGTATCGAAGGGGGCAAAAGACCTTTTGACCCCAACATCATATAAATGAACTATAAAGTTTCCAAAGACTTATGGAAGATTATGATTTCTTTTACTTGCTACGTTGTTTTGGGAATGATATACTCTATTATGAGAGAAAAATATTGAGAAGGTAATGAGGAGATAGGAATGGAAAATTTTACAATAGCGGTGGCGGTGGTGTTGCCGCTTATTATTTATATGGCAGTGGGAAAGTTAATAGAGAAACTGCATATTTTATCACAGGATAATTTTAAAGCTATGAATGGAATGATATTTCGTATTTTTATTCCGTTAACTTTGTTTTTCAATGTATATGATGCGGATTTAAAAGAAAGTATAAATTTTGAATTATTTCTTTTTGTATTTATAGCAATTATTATAGTATTTTGTATTACTTGGATAATTGTGACGAAGTTTGTGAAAGAAGAGAAAGATGCATCGACATTGATTCAGGGAATTTATCGAAGTAATTATGTTTTATTTGGGAATTCCATAGCTTTGTCTTTAGGAGGACAGGAGAGTTTGGCGATAGTGGCGGCGTTGGCTGCCATGGTCGTTCCAGTTTTTAATATTCTCGCCGTTATTCTCTTTGAGGTGAAACATGGAGGCAATGTGAAAATCTCACAAATTATTTATAATATTTTCAAGAATCCATTAGTGGATGCGGGAGTTTTAGGATGCATTTTTAATTTACTTCATATTTCGATACCAGAGCTTATGTTGAAGCCGCTTATGAATCTTGCGGATATTGCTACACCGTTGGCATTGGTTACACTAGGAGGAATGCTTTCTTTTCAGAGCATTGCCTCTCACAAAAACTACCTTTCCATGGCGGTCGTGGGACGTCTTATATTTGTTCCAGTTGTGGTGCTCGCGATTGCTATATGGATTGGTATACGAGGTGACGAGTTGATAGCAGTGCTCGCAGTATTCGCCTCTCCAACTGCGGTGGCATCCGCTCCGATGGCTCAGTCCATGGGAGGTAATGGAAATTTAGCTGGAGAGATTGTGGCTTTGACTTCGATTGGGTGTATTTTTACGTTGTTTGTATTTGTTTTGGTGTTGTTGAGGTTTGCGTTGATTTGAGTTATTCTTAGCAAGAGATTTAAAGGGAAGATAGGGATATGAAGAAAAGGAATGACTATGCGTTAAAACAACTAACTCACCTCTTGCATACAGGTGTTTTTTGTGTGAAAGAGAAAGAATTGATTTCTTATGAGGAGGAAGAATTAAAAAAGAAGAACAAATAAGATAGAGAGAGCAATATAAGGAGATTGGTTATGGGAAATTTTGGAGAGGAAGAAAGAAGAATACTGTCATTTATGTCAGAGGGAACGGAGTTTTATTTTCAAGAAAAGAGATATACGGTAATATTATCTGGAAAGCCAACATGTTATAAAGGCGAGCCTAAAACAGATATTTATATATTGGCGAAATCAATATCAGATGAGCAGGTCCAAGACTAGTAGATGATAAAAGAAATTTTTTATACTTGCATTTTATTCGTTGTCTCATGCAGAGTAAACCTAAAATTTTTGTAGCGGAAAATGTAAAGGGAATGATGACATTAGGGAAAGGAGAAGTATTTAAGCAGATTGTACAAGATTTTGCCCGAATACAGACATTTCCCGATTGGTATGAGTTTAGTAAGGGAACGAGTAAAAGGAATGAGAATGCAAAGATAGATTTAATCTACAAACAGATTGGAAACGCTGTTCCAGTAAGGTTAGCATTAGCAGTCGCAGAGCCGATAGCGGCTTTTGTAAAGACGCAGTTGGAAAAGAAAGAAAAAACATATATTGTTATTCAAAATATTAGTGAGAAAAAGAGAAGGATTAGAGATTGAGAGGTTGAAATTATTTCAATTACTAATGCTGTTTACTGGGGATATCATGCGGCGTTAGATATCGAGTAAGCAAATATAACGAAAAGCAGGGATGTCGGAAAATATTTTTCGACATCCTTTTTGTCATTATGCAGTTTCTCCTCTAATTAGCTCAGGCACTGCGAATACTTTAATTTTGGTCCGAAAAGAATTTTGAATCTCTCTGTCTAAAAGGTCCATTGCCATCTCGGCTCTCTCGCTATGAGGGATACGAATCTGTGTCAGCTTTATATCGGGTACGATATAGTCGGGTATCTCATCGATGCCGACAAACTTTATTTTTTCTGGAACGGCAATCTTTAACCTCTGAACTGCCGTCAGTACACCGATAGAAATTTGATAATTTTCAAAAATACATGCATCTGGAAGTTTATGATTGTTTAAATATAATACAGCTTTCTCGGTAATCTCTTCGATGGAATTCCCAAGCGGAATAATTTTATTCTCGCCTGATATATCTCCGTATTTCCACAATATATTTTGAAACGCATCTCTGCGTTTTTCAAAATTATAGACATCTTTGTTGGTGCTAAAATAGCAGATATCATCGATACCAGTTTTTTTAAAGAGATTTAATGCTATTTCCACTGCTCTTATATTGTCGATACAGACTGAGCTGTAGGAGCCGTCTGGCATCTCGTAGTCGTAGATGACAAGAGGTTTGTGGATTAGTTGGATAATACTGTAATCGACGGATGACATTTCGGTGCCAAATAAAATAATACCAGCCACGACATCTAAATTACATTCATCTATAATTTCTTGTAAATTTTCTTCTTTTTCATTTAAATACGTAAGTACGTATAAATATCCTCTTTTTCTTGCCTCCACATCAAAAGTGCGAAGAACTTGAGACCATAAGTCAAGCTCTGGGTCACAGACGACTTGTTTTCTATGATTAATGATGACGACTTTGATAATTCTAAGAGGAGATACTGGCTTGGAAGTGCTGGATTCTGGTACGGATTCCTCTACTTTTTCCATTTCTTCGATACACTGAAAAATTTTCTCTCTCGTTTGTTCGTTGACTCCAGGTTTTCCGTTTACAGCTAGAGATACGGTTGCTTTGGAAATTCCAAGCTTTCTTGCTACATCTACCATTTTTACTTTCAAATTAAACACCTCTGCTCTTTGTTTTGTTTAATTATAATAAAAATCAAAATAAATTTCAACTTATTTTCAAATATTTAAAGCGAGAAAATAAGGTCAAAAGGATAGAAATTTAAACATGAAAAATAAAAAAGTTTAAAAATAGCTGAAATATTTGGAATTATCAAACGAAAATACCATGATAAATTTAAATAAAACGCTGAAAAGTTTAAAATTGTATAAAAATGGTTGAAAAATAGTGGTAGAGCTATTATAATATGATTATAAAAATTAAACATATAAACAAAATGTTTAAATGAAAACGTTAATTAAGTGTTTATTTTAGAAAGGAGATTTTTATGAATTGTATTAAAATTGGCTTTGCCCCAACTAGAAGGAGTATATTTAGTGCCCCTGATGCCATAAAATATCGAAATCTCACTGCCAAACGTCTTAGAGAACTTGGTGTGGAGTTTGTTGATATTACGGACATTAATGAGGAAGGGCTTTTATATGATGATGCAGATCGGATTAAAATAGCACAAAAATTTAAAGAGGAAAAGGTAGATGGTTTATTTCTTCCACATTGTAATTTCGGAACGGAATATGAATGTGCTAGATTAGCGAAGGATTTAAATATTCCAGTTCTTCTATGGGGACCATTAGATGAGAGACCCAAGGAAGATGGAACTAGGCTGTGCGATACCCAATGTGGATTATTTGCTACAGGTAAAGTGCTGAGAAGATTTCAAGTACCATTTACTTATATGACAAATTGTAGATTAAATGATTCTGTATTTGAGAGAGGATTAAAAGATTTTTTGGCTGTTTGCAATGTAGTAAAGACATTTAGAGAGATTCGTATTTTGCAGATTTCAACTAGACCGTATGATTTTTGGACGACGATGTGCAATGAGGGAGAATTACTTGAAAAGTATAATATTCAGCTTTCTCCAATTCCGATGCCAGAATTAACAGATGAGATAAAGAGGGTGAAAGCAGACGAGAGACAAAAGGTGGAGAAGACGGTTGAGTACTGTAAAGAAAATATGGATATTTGCATAACGGAAAATGACCTACAAAATGTAGCGGCATTAAAGGTAGCGATGAAAAATCTTTTGGAGAAGTACGGATGTAAGGCAATCGCAATTCAATGCTGGAACCAGCTTCAGTCTGAGCTTGGAATTATGCCATGCGGAGCAAATGCATTATTGAATGATGAGGGAATTCCAGTTGTATGTGAGACGGATATCCACGGAGCCATTACTTCTCTTATCGTGGAAGCTGCTGGTATGGGAGAGACGAGAAGTTTTTTTGCTGATTGGACAATTAGGCATCCAGATGTAGAAAATGGAGAACTATTACAACATTGTGGACCATGGCCAATTTCTATTGCGAAAGAAAGAGCAAAACTTACTTATCCGTTGGCATTTAATCATCCAGGTAGTATTACAGCAGAAGCAAAACATGGGAATATATCTCTTGTTCGTTTTGACGGAGATAATGGGGAGTATTCCTTGCTTCTTGGAAATGCGAGAGGAATTGAAGGACCAAGGGGAAAAGGAACATATCTTTGGGTGGAAGTAGAAAATATAAAACGCCTGGAGGCAAAACTTGTGGAAGGACCGTATATTCATCATTGTGTGGGAATTCATAAGAATGTAGTTCCAGTATTATATGAGGCATGTAAATATATCGGAGTGAAGCCAGATTTATATGATCCAATAGAAGAAAAAGTAAAAGCGTATTTGAGAGGAGAATAAGAGTATGGGAATAACAAAAACAGAGAGAAAAAAACTATCTTTTTCACTGAGACAGGATGTGTTAAAAATGATTTATGGGGCAAAAACAGGACATATTGGCGGAGATTTTAGTGTGATGGATATATTGGTAGAGTTGTATTTTAATCAGATGAATATAAATCCAGAAAAAGCACAGGATGAAAACAGGGATTTATTTGTTCTGAGTAAGGGACATTCTGTGGAAGCCTACTATATGGTGTTGGCAGAGAAAGGATTTTTAGATAAAGAGGAGGTAATTGAAAATTTTTCTTCCTTTGGTTCAAAGTATATTGGACATCCAAATAATAAGCTTCCAGGCATTGAGATGAACTCTGGATCATTAGGTCATGGGCTTCCTGTCTGTGTTGGCATGGCATTGGCATCAAAAATGGATGGAAAAAAGAATCGTATTTACTGTGTGATGGGAGACGGCGAGCTTGCAGAGGGTTCTGTATGGGAAGGGTTTATGTCAGGAAGTCAGTTCAAACTTGACAATTTATGTGCAGTTATTGATAGAAATCATCTTCAGATTTCAGGGAAGACGGAAGAAGTTATGGGACACGAAAAATTAAGTGATAGAATTTCAAGTTTTGGATGGCATGCCATTTCGATAGATGGAAATGATTATACTGCACTTGAGAAAGCATTTTTTGAAGCAAAGACAGTGAAGGGAAAACCAACCTGTATTATTGCAAATACAATCAAAGGTTTTGGAGGTGGCGATACGATGGAAAATAAAGCTTCATGGCATCATAAAGTTCCAACTAAGGCAGAATATGAGGCTATTTTGAAAAGCTTAGAAAAAGGGAAGGAGGCTATAAGCTATGAATAAAATACCGAATCGAAAAATGATTTGTGATGTATTATTAAAAAAAGCAAAAGAGGATAAAGATATTATAGTATTATGCAGTGATTCCAGAGGCTCTGCGTCTATGACAGAATTTTTTGAGATGTACCCAGAACAATCTGTAGAGGTAGGAATTGCAGAACAGGATTTAGTAAGTGTTTCTGCGGGACTTGCGAAATGTGGAAAGAAGCCGTATGCATTTTCACCAGCCAGCTTCCTCTCTACCAGAAGTTACGAGCAGGCGAAAATAGATGTAGCATACTCAAATACGAATGTAAAATTGGTTGGAATTAGTGGGGGAATTAGCTATGGAGAACTTGGTATGAGTCATCATTCTGCGCAAGATATTGCAGCGATGTCAGCGATTCCAAATATGAGAGTTTATTTACCGAGCGATCGCTTCCAGACCGAAAAATTGTTTGAGCAGTTGCTTTTGGATGAGAAACCAGCGTATATAAGAGTGGGAAGAAATGCAGTTGAGGATATTTACAGTAAAGATAATTGTCCGTTTGAGATGGATAAGGCTACAATTCATAAGCATGGAGAGGATATATTAATTGTCGGTTGCGGAGAGATGGTAAAAGCGGCGTTACAGGCAAAGGAATTGCTTGAAAAAGAAGGAATTGGAGTAACTGTTTTGGACATGTACTGTGTAAAGCCAATGGATAAGGAGACATTAGTTTATGCGGCGGATAAGGCAAGACTTATTATTACGATAGAAGAACATGCGCCTTTTGGAGGAATGGGTTCTATGGTTAGTCAGATTGTGGGAGAATTTTGTCCTAAAAAAGTAATTAATATGTCTCTTCCAGACATGCCAGTTATAACTGGAAAATCACAGGAAGTATTTGACTATTATCATTTAAATGCGGAAGGAATTGTGGAGCAAGTGAAAAAGAATTATAATTTTTAAGGAAAGGAAGAACGGCAATGACGGAAAAATATATTATCTGCATTGACCAGAGCACACAGGGAACAAAGATAATGCTTTTTGATTCTGAAGCAGCAATGATAGATAGAATCGATCAACCTCATGAGCAGATTGTAAATGAATTTGGCTGGGTTTCTCATAATCCCGAAGAGATTTATCAAAATACTATAAATTTGATAAAACAGGTAATCGAAAAACATGAGATATCGAATGAGAACATTGCGGGGATAAGTATTAGTAATCAGAGAGAAACCTGTGTATTATGGGAGAAAGAGACTGGTACAGCGATGGATTTGGCAATTGTATGGCAATGTGCTCGTGCAGAACAAATTTGTAGAAGAAAAAGAATTGTGGAAAATGCGGAATTGATACGTAAAAAAACTGGACTTCCTCTCTCTCCATATTTTCCAGCTGCAAAGATAGCATGGCTTTTGGAAAATGTAGAAGGGGCTAGAGAAAAGGCCAAAAAGCAACAGATATGTCATGGAACGATAGACTCTTGGCTCATATTTCGATTGACACAGGGAAAAAGTTATAAAACGGATTATTCTAATGCCTCACGAACTCAGTTATTTAATATATTTGATTTAAAATGGGATGAGGAAATATGTGAAATTTTTGGGATTGATTCTAGAAATTTGCCAGAAGTTGTGGATTCAGATGCCTGTTTTGGAATGACGACACTTGAGGGATATTTAAAGTATCCTGTTCCTATCCATGCAGTTATGGGTGATTCTCATGCGGCATTATTTGGGCAGGGATGTCATACAAGAGGAATGATAAAAACAACTTATGGGACGGGTTCCTCTATTATGATGAATATTGGAAATAAGCCAATAATAAGTAGTCATGGTGTTGCAACTTCACTTGCATGGGCAAAAAACGGACAAGTGGAATATGTACTGGAGGGAAATTTAAATTATGCAGGTGCGGTTATTACATGGCTGAAAGATAATATGAAAATAATTTCTTCTCCCTCTGAGACTACAAAACTGGCTATAGAGGCATTAAAAAATGATTCTTTATACTTAGTTCCAGCATTCACAGGTTTGGGAGCTCCATACTGGGATAGTAAAGCGAAGGCTTCTATCGTGGGGATGGATAGAACGACAGGAAAAAATGAGATTGTTCGTGCAGCATTAGAATGTATTGCATATCAGATTATGGATATTATTCGAGCGATGGAGGAAGATTCTGGAATTTTAGTGAAAGAAATTAGAGTAGACGGTGGCCCTACAAGAAATTCATATTTAATGCAGTTTCAGAGTGATATTTTGGACGCAATTGTTCAAGTACCAAAGCGTGAGGAACTCTCTGGAACAGGCGTAGCTTATATGGCTGGGCTTGCGCTTGGCATATGGGATGAGACTGTTTTTTATAAAGTGAAATATAAGCCATATTATTCTACAATGGAACAGGGAATAAGGCTTAGCAAGATTGCAGGATGGAAAAATGCAGTCAAAACAATATTACAAAATTAAAGTAAAAAATAAAAAGAAAGGATGAAAATGAATGAAAACAAATGCAAATTCCTATGAAGGCGAAAATCGTTCTCTTCACATGAAAGAGAGAATCGGATACGGAGTTGGTGATTTTGCCAATAATATGATGTATACTCCAGTGAATTCTTTTTTTACATATTTTCTCACAAATGTTGCAGGACTTGGAGCAGGGGTTGTCGGTACTCTGCTTTTAGTTTCAAGGTTGATGGACGGTGTCAGTGACTTGATTGTCGGCACATTTATGGAAAAAATTCACAGCAAACACGGAAAGGCTCGTCCGTGGCTGCTCTGGTGGTGTGTTCCGTTTGCTATTTCTCTCGTATTAATGTTTAGCTCGCCGGATTTTGGAACAACAGGAAAGATTGTATATGCTTTTCTTACTTATAATTTAGCTGTGACAATTGTATATACGGCAATTAATTTACCGTTTGGTTCGCTCGCAGCGTTGATGACGAAAAATCAGACGGAGCGTGGATATTTGAATATTTCAAAGATGGTTTTTGCATTTGGAGGCGGTATGGTTGTCAATGCGGCGACGCTTCCTCTTGTAAAGTATTTTGGAAATGATTCTGCCGCATGGCAAAAGACTTTTTTAATTTATGGTGTTGTGGCAATTATTCTTTTTCTTATTGTATTTTTTACAACGAGAGAGGCGGTTACAGAGACTGCCGAGGAGAGTGGAAAAACAGAGAAGGTAAATATCAAAGATGCACTTTTTAGCTTACTAAAGAATAAATATTGGATTCAGCTTCTTCTCATTTTCTTTTTGAATAGTACGGTGAATGCGTTTATCGGTGTGAATGTATATTATGCGCAGTATGTTATGGATGATACAACATTAGTTGGAACTTTATCTTTGTTCCAAAATATCGCTTCTTTTGTGGCGTTTGCGGTTTGTACGGTGATTATTAAGAAATGTGGAAAACAAAAGATTGCGCTTGGCGGTGTGGCTATTTCTTTTATCGGCTATGCGATGGTTTTGATAGCACCTACGAGCTATACGGTATTATATGCAGCTGCTGTTGTGAAGGGAGTTGGAAATGCGGCGCTATCAGGAGTGATGTATGGAATGCTTGCAGATACAGTAGAATATAATGACTGGAATAGTGGAATTCGTGCGGAGGGACTTGTATTTAGTGCAAACTCGATTGGGCAGAAAGTAGGCTCTGGTATCGGCTCGGCAGTTTTAGGTTGGATTTTGGCAGCTTTTGGCTTTGTTAGTTCTTCTGCGACACAGCCTCTATCCGCAATTAACGGTATCCGCGTTATCTTTTTGTACGTGCCTCTATTTGTATTTGCAGCGATGTTTGTGATATTATTATTTTATAAATTGGACAAAGAATATGACGGAATTATTTCTGATTTGGATAAGAGAAAAAAAGAAGAAACAAAATGATAGGAGACAGATAAAATGACAGAGCAATATAAGATTTTTGAGGTTAATTTAAGTGGTACGGATGAGGGCAATCCTTATGTTGATATATGGTTAAAGGCGGAATTTACAGATGGTTTAGAGGTAGTCAAGGTAAATGGGGTTTACTGTGGAGATGGCAATTATAAGATTCGATTTATGCCGAGGAAACCAGGCAAATGGACGGCTGTGACAAAATCAAATGATTCTATGTTGGATGGGATTTTATTGACTTGTGAATGTGAGCCGGCAAAAGAGAAAAATCACGGGAGGGTGCTCTTAAAGACCGATATTCGTCCACAGTCTGAATGTATAGAGGAAGATAAATTTCACTTTTTATATGAGGATGGGACAAGATTTCAGCCTTTTGGAACGACCTGTTATGCTTGGATAAACCAGCCAGACGAAATTCAAGAGCAGACATTGGAGACATTAAAAGATTCTCCATTTAATAAAATAAGAATGTGTATTTTTCCTAAATTTTATACTTATAATACGACGAATCCAAAGTATTATGCGTTTGAGGGTAACGAGGAAGAAGGATTTGACTATACAAAATTTAATCCTGTATTCTGGGATAATCTAGAAAAGAGAATCGCACAGCTGGACGAGCTGGGGATTCAGGCGGATATTATTTTATTACATCCATATGATAAATGGGGATTTGCGAAGATGGACAAAGAGACGGATGTATTTTATCTAAAATACGCTGTCGACCGTCTCTGCCATTTTAAAAATGTGTGGTGGTCGCTGGCAAATGAATTTGATTTGCTTCCATGGAAGTCGGTGGAAGATTGGGAGTTATATGCCCGTATAGTAATGGGAAGAGATTCTTATGGGCATCTTCGCTCGATACATAACTGTGTAAAATTATATGACCATACCCGCCCTTGGATTACCCATGTGAGTATTCAGCGTATCGATGTATATAAGACGGCGGAGGCTGTCAGTGAGTGGCGCGAACAATATCAAAAGCCAATCGTGGTGGATGAATGTGCCTACGAGGGAAATATCAATTTTGGATGGGGAAATATTACGGGAGAGGAGATGACGAGACGTTTCTGGGAGGGATGCATCCGAGGCGGATACCTCTCACACGGGGAAGTCTATGTGCAGTATGAGCAGATTTGGTGGTCTCACGGCGGAAAACTTCACGGAACCTGTCCGGATAGAATTGCCTTCTTAAAGAAAGTGATGGAAGATGCTCCAGAAGAAGCTGCGCCACTTAAGCTGACGCCAGAAAACCATGAGGCAAACTGGGATGTCCCTTGTCTATGCAAGGAGGACGATAATTCTTATTTTTTATATTATTTTGGATTTTTCAGACCAGCATTTCGCACCTACGAATTGCCAGAGGGATGTAGCTATGAGATTGAATTAATAGATACATGGAATATGACGATTCAAAAATTACCTGGAATATATTCCAGAAGTATTCGAGTTGATATGCCAGAGAAACAGTATATGGCAATCAGAATGAAAAAGATAATATAAGTTTTCATAAATAGAAAAAAGGCTACCTCAAAAGAGCAACCTTCCTTATCTAAGGAGCTCCGTTTGAGATGGCCTTTTCTTTGTCTTATATCAATGATACCAGGGTTAAAAGGTCTAAAATCCGATGCAAGCTTGCTTGCAAGAGGATTTTTGAACTTGGAACCCGCCAAAAACATGAATAAGTAGCCATTTTTCGGAGAAAAATGAGCGAATTATGAATGTTTTTGAGAATTGCGGGAGCACATTGTGCGGAGTAATTCGGTATCATAGGGGTCAAAAGACCTTTTGACCCCAACATCATATCAATAAGGTCTTAAACCTTCTTTATGCTTTCCAAAGACCATGTAAATTGCAGTAAGCGTATACAGCTTCTACTTCATCGCCCTCACAGATTGCAAAACAGACTTCTGGTTTCTGGCCAGGATTTAATGCTTTTCTCTGATTTCCCTGTTTTGTCTGAAGGGATACCCACTCGATATAATGTTCTGGTAACATAGGATGCTCTACAGAGCCTACTTTTACAGTTACGATATTTCCATTAACCTCATATGCAGGCACATGTTTTTCCACAGCTGCATCTGTTGTTCCAGGAATAATCTCTGTCATTTTCTGTCCACAGCACATAATTGGGACACCTGCATCCTTTACCATAGCAACGATATTGCCACAATGTTCACAAATAAAAAATTTCTGTTCCATGTTGTTTCCTCCTTCTTGATTATAGTTATTTTCCATATATAGTCAGAGATATGATATGAGGATTGTGGGAGCATATTGTGCAAAACAATCCAGTATCAAAGGAGTCAAAAGTCCTTTTGCCTCCAATATCATGACATAGATATATGGATTAAGCGTGGCAGAGGAAATGATATTCCGCACACTACTGCCACATACGTTTATAGTTTTATGATTGACTATCAAAATATTCCCTGTTCTTTGCAGGAATATTCTTAATGGTTTTCGCAGGAATGCTCCTGGTGACAGGAATGTTCGTGATGTCCTTCACAAGTATGTCCATGTCCGTGGTGATTACACTGTACATCTGGGTTAAATCCAAGAGTTCCCTCGATATAAGCCTTTACGGCATCATCTGCATTGCCAGATACACCGCCAAAAAGTTGGATACCAGCCTCGGCCAATGCGGATTGGGCTCCTCCTCCGATTCCGCCACAGATAAGAGCATCTACTTTGGCATTCGTAAGGAAGCCAGCCAAAGCGCCATGTCCCTGACCATTTGTATTGACAACTTGTTCCTTCACGATTTTCTCGTCTTCAATATCATAAAGTTTAAAGTTTTGGGTATGTCCAAAATGTTGAAATACCTCTCCGTCCTCGTAAGTAACTGCGATTCTCATTGAATTTGCTCCTTTCTCTGGCACAGTGGAATTGATAATACCTGTACCTTCTGATTTTTTACAATTTTTATGACAATAACGGATTGCTGAGCCATCGCAGAGGCGATAATTGCCTCCAGTTATAAAAAGTGGTTTTCCGTGCACAATGCTGTCTGCGATTTTTTCTCTTGCACTGCTATATATTTCTGTTACTGTAGTTCTCGATATGTCCATCTGGTTGGAACATTCTTCGTGTGTAAATTTTTCTAAATCAATGAGGCGAATTACTTCATATTCATCGACGGTTAAGATTATTTTTTCTCTGTTAGAGCTTCCCTCGGGTATAAAACTATGATAAGTGGGTTCTCCACAGATTCTTCGGCATCTGGTCGGTCTTGCTATAGTATCACCTCTTTCATATTTCCGTTATATGTCGAAAATATTATATCTCATTATGGGGAAAAAATCAATTTAATTTTATGAAAATTTTGTGATGTTTTTGAGAATGGGTGATTATTGGGAAAATGCAGGTGGTAAGGGGGAGACGCCGAAAGAGCCAGTCGATATCTCCTCTGCAAACACGTTCGTTCCCACGATTTTTCGACATACGCTGATTTTTGCCGCTTCCCGCAAACTCGCGCCTACGGCACTCAAACAGTGCTCCAGCGGCAAAGCTAAGTATATCGAAAAATCGCTCCACTCTCTATCGTTTTCAGAGGAGATATCGACTGGCTCTTTCGGCTGTGTACTGGCGAGATAATTGTGTTGGATGTTTTTATTTTTATGATTTTGGAATTATGGTAGAATAGGTGTCGGAAGGATAAATGGGAATTTCTTAAGGATTATATGGCAAGAAGTAATGTTAAATTCGCATTTAAAGTAGTAAGACAATATTCTAAAGAATGAAAGGAAACTTGAATGGATATTGACAAAAAAGTTAGAAAAGTAATTGAAGAGTGGAAATAGTAATTGTCTTAATGTGGGGAAAGATAAGTTCCAGTTTATTGGAGAAATAAAAATATTCACTGTAGCTAATCGGGATAAGAATACTAAAAACCATTTTTCTTTAATTATTAAGTTTCGACAATACACAGCCAAGAGAGGAGGCAGGTATCTGTCCCACAAACGATAGAGAGTGGAGCGATTTTTCGATATACTTAGCTTTGCCGCTGGAGCACTGCCCCCGCACCGTAGCTGCGAGTTTGCGGGAGGCGGCATATATCAGCGTATGTCGAAAAATCGTGGGAACGAACGTGTTTGAGGGACAGATACCTGCCTCCTCTCTTAGCGTCTGTTCCCACTCCACTCCACTCTACTCTACTGTCCCTATCTTACTTCTCCCCATTTCCTAACCATTTATATTTATATCAATGACGCTAAAAATCTACGTAGGCGATTATATAAGGACAATTTCTCATGTGGGTATACGTAGTCAACAAAATTGTCCATCTTCATCCAAGAAGGAGTTGGATTTGCCATATAATTTGTGAAAGAAATCTGTGAAAAAGTCATCATAGTATGCACCTCCATTTATTTTCATCTTTTTAAGCTCTCATAAGTTCTTTGTTTTATAATCATTATTTTACACTCTTTTTTCCGATTTACAATGTGTGGATATCTTAAATATTTCCAAAAACTATGTGCTAATAGCACAAAGTATGATATAATATTTCCAACGAGAAAATCTTAAAGTAGACGGCAGATAATATATCAAGACAATTTACCAAGAAAAAATAATAAGATGATACCAGGGTCAAAAGACCTTTTGACCCCAATATCATAAGATTAAGAAAGAAGAAAAAAGGGAAACGGGCAAAAGGAGAAAAGACTATGGCGTTAACATTGAGAGAGTTGATTGATTTGACAAAAAAACAATATCACTTAAAGTTATTGGCGGGAAAAGATGAGCTTGAGCATGTCGTCACGTGGGTTCATATGATGGAGGATACAACGATAACAGAATTTTTCTGGGGAAATGAATTAGTTGTCATTGGAGGATACTCCTTAAAGACAGATGAGGATATTTTTCGTCTGATTGATAAACTAGATGAGAGCCGGTGCGTTGGATTAGTTATTAATATCGGGAAATACGTTCAAAAAATTCCAAAAAGCGTGATTGACTATTGTGAGGAGAGAACAATTCCTCTTTTGACGATGCCGTGGGATATGTATATTACAGAGTTTATTCGGGAATGTTGTTCCTTGATTAATCAAAGTAGTAGACAAGAGGAGTTGATAGCACAGACAGTGATTCATGTAGCTTTTGCCCCACAGGATGCAGAGGCAAAAAAAGAGGAGCTAGATGAGTTTTTTGAGGAGGAAAAAGGATTTCGGATGATTGCAATTCGAGCACAGCAAAGTGGCAGCTTTAAGAGAGTTGCAGATTGGAGAAGTGTCCTTCGATTACATACCGCTTTACGGCATTATAACTTCTTTTATTTGATTTTCCGGTATGAGCAAAAGTTTATTATTTTACTCAATGAGAAAGATTTAGAGATTGCGCAGACAATAACGACCCAGCTTATCCGAACGATTAAGGAGGTATTTCCGAAACTTCCTGTTTATGTCGGTATGAGTGAGGCGGCAGATTCTTATGAGCATCTTACAGACTGTTTTCACGGAGCGATATCGGCCTCCAGATGTGCGGCGCTCCAGAAGATGGATATTGTGCGATTTCAGGATATGGGATTTTATAAGCTCTTGTATTCTGTTCCAGATGACACGTTGCTATTAGGGTATTATCATGAGATGATGGACCCAGTTTTAAATTATGATAAGGCAAAGGGAAGTCGATATACAGAAACTTTATTTCGATACTTGCTCAGTGACGGCAGTCTTCAGGAGGTTGCAGCAAAAATGTACACGCATCGCAATACCATTCATTATCGGATGGGGAAAATACGTGAATTATTAAACTGTGACTTGAGTACACAAAAAGAGAGGTTGCCATATTTGATTGCTTACCATATAGGAGTGATATTGAGATTAAATGAAGATTTGGAATAGATGAGAAATTTTTTGAGAAATTTGCTTGTATTAACTAGCTAGATATGAGAATATTAATTATACAAAATGAAACAAAGGAGGTAGATAGTTATGTTAGTTGCGGTAAAGGGAATTATTAGGGGGAATAAAGTCATTATTGAAAATGAGGATATGCGTGAATATGATGGAGCAGAAGTTGTAGTTACATTATTGGATTATCCTAATATTGTAAAAAAGAAAAAGAAAGCTCCAATTGATTGGGATAGGTATGTTATACCAAGTGAACGGGGGAAAATGTAGATGAATATATGAGAGATGAGAGAAAATGATAAAATATAAAAAAGTATTTATAATGTTTTGTCAATACACAGCGAAGAGAGTTCGTTGATATGTCCTTTAAAAACGATAGAGAGTGGAGCGGTTTTTCGATATACTTAGCTTTGTCGCTGGAGCACTGTTTGAACGCCGTAGGCGTGAGTTTGCGGGAAGCGGCAAAAATCAGCGTATGTCGAAAAAACGTGGGAACGAACGTGTTTTTAAAGGACATATCAACGAACTCTCTTTGCGTCTGTTCCCACTACAGCAATTATCCAAATAACAAAAATTTTACACCAAATTTTGTGACTTGTTCTATTGTTGTAGAGACATTTTTTTGATATAATGCTTTATATATCCTATCGAGAACAGAGTGCGGTTCTCGATGAATAAATGCTAATACAATAAATAATACAACCTATTCAAGGAGGAGAAGAGATGTCGAAGAAAAAAGTTTTATTTGTCGGTTCAGAATGTCATCCATTTGTAAAGACAGGTGGACTCGGTGATGTTATGTATTCTTTACCAAAGGTACTAAACGGTGAGGACTATGATGTGAGAGTTATGCTTCCAAAGTATGGATGTATCAAAGAGCAGTATAGACAAAAGATGAATTATGTCACACATTTCTATATGGATTTGGGACTCGAGCCACAGAATTATTATGTTGGAATTATGGAATGTGAGATGGACGGAGTGAAATATTACTTCATCGATAATGAGCAGATGTTCTCAGAGGGCAATCCATATACGACGATTCCAGGGGATATCGTAAAATTCACATTTTTCTCTAAAGCAGCGTTGGCGGCACTTCCAGCGATTGGATTTATTCCAGATGTGATTCACTGTCATGACTGGCAGGCGGGATTAGTTCCTGTATTTTTACGTACATTATTTAGAGATACACCAGTTGGAGGAGCAAAGTCTATTATGACAATTCACAATCTGAGATTCCAGGGTGTATGTAATGCCAATACATTAAAATATTGGAGTGGATTGCCAGATTACTGCTTCCGTTTTGACCAGCTCGGAGAGAGAGACGGCAAAGACGCCAATATGTTAAAGGGCGGTTTAGTTTACGCAGATAAGATTGGTACAGTTAGTAATACTTATGCTGGTGAGATTAAGACAGCAGAGTACGGCGAGGGCTTGGAGAATGTAATCGGATACCACCATATGAAGTTAAGTGGTATTGTCAATGGAATCGACTATGATATGTATGACCCAGAGACCGATGAGAATATTTTTGCAAATTATTCAGCAAAAGACGTCATCGAGAAAAAGAAAGAGAATAAGCTTGGATTACAAAAGGAACTTGGCATGGAGCAGAATACAGATAAATTTGTTATCGGCTTGATTTCTCGTTTGACAGACCAGAAGGGATTAGATTTATTGAATGCGATTTTCGAGAGAGTGCTTGACCCATTTACACAGGTTATTATCTTGGGAACAGGAGATAAACAATACGAAGATAGTTTCCGCTACTATGAGAACTGTCATAAGGGAACAGTAAGCTCTAATATTATGTATTCTGACAATAGAGCGCATAAGATTTATGCTGGTGTAGATGCACTTTTGGTTCCTTCTCGCTTTGAGCCATGTGGACTTACACAGTTAATTGCAATGCGCTATGGAACGATTCCAATCGTTCGAGAGACAGGTGGACTTAGAGATACCGTTATTCCTTATAATGAGTTTGAGAATACAGGAAGTGGCTTCTCCTTTGACTCTTATGATGCAGAGAAGTTCTTGAATGTCATTAATTATGCGAAGACAATTTACTTTACGAGAAGAGAAAACTGGGACGAGATGGTAGTTCGTGATATGAAGAGTGACTTCTCATGGAATAATTCAGCAAAACAGTATAAGGCTTTATATGAGTCTCTTATCTCGTAAAGAAAATGCATAGAAGAGAGAATAGATATTGTATTGAAACGGTTTTTATGATATCAAGATGTTCGAGCCAAAAGTCAAAAAACCTCTTGCAAGAAAGCTTGTATCGGGTTTCCGACCTTTTGACTCTGGTATCATCATATCAATAATATAAGAGTCTATTGAGGTAAGCTGTCTGATTAATATTTAGGTAAACTTTTCAATTATTTTCTATCGGTGTATACCTATTTTACTAACGACGAAAGATATCGGTCGATTCTTTTGGCGTTGAAAGATATTTTTAAAGTTTCTTGGATATTAATTAGGCAGCTTTTATTTTTTATGGATAGTTTATCATATTAAGAATGGAAAATAATAATATAATCAAGGAAAAATGAGGTGAAAAAATGCGAAAAAGAGTATTAGCAAAGGCAATGGCAGTTGCCATGACTGCGACTCTTGTCTGGACAGGGATTCCAGTGGGAAGTTTAGCGACAGAGGAAGAGATACAGGGTGATATGATAACAGTCGTGGAAGATGGAGAGGATTTCTCAGGGACGGAGAGCGTAACAGAGAATCCAATAGATACAACAGAGACGGAGAGTATCACAGAGAATCCAACAGGTATGACGAATACAGAGGATACCACGGGAAATTCAACAGGTACGACAAAGACAGAGGGCATCACAGAAAATCCAACAGATTCGACAGAAGCGGCAAACTTGGCAGAAGGGATAATAGGAGATGAAAATTCTTCGCAGGAGACAATAAGCTCGACGCAAGAGACAAATTTGACGGAGGAGATGCCAGATACAACGCAGAGCACTGGGGCAGAGGAGGCATCTACAGAAGAAGCGACAAAGGAGCAAGAAAAAGAGGTCGATACGATAGCGGCTGAATCAATCGGTGAGGATACTGTGCAGGCGACGGCTACAGAGGGAAGTTGCGGACAGTATGCGAACTGGAAGTTTCTATCAGACGGAACACTTCAGATTACAGGAAAGGGAATGGTTGATGAGTATCCTCAGGATGAAGATTTAATCTGTCCTTGGGAGGATTTAAAGACAAAGATTAAAAAAGTGACAATCGCAGATGGAATTAAAAATATCGGAATTGCTTCTTTTTTAGGATGTAAAAATCTGACAAGTATTACAATTCCGTCCACCGTATTTCGGGTTGGAGATTTTGCGTTTTCGGGATGCAAGAGCCTAAAACAGGTTATTATTCCAAGCTCTGTCACTCGAATTGGAGATTTTACTTTTTCAGGATGTACTGCGATAACGAATATTCAGCTTCCAAATACATTGACGCAGATTGGAAGTTTTGCGTTTTCGGGATGCTCTAATCTCACAGAGCTCAATATTCCAAGCTCCGTGACGAAAATTGGACGCTATGCATTTAATAGCTGTGAGAGTCTAAAATCTATCACGATTCCAGAGGGAATTACAGAGATTATGATGGATACTTTTTTGGACTGTGAGGGGTTAGAAGTCATCAATCTTCCGAGCACTGTAAATAATATTAAAAATGAAGCTTTCTGGGGATGCAAAAGTTTGAAGTCCATCACAATTCCAGAAGGTGTAAAGTATATTTATAAGGATACTTTTAATAGCTGTGAGAGCCTAACAGAGGTAAACCTTCCAAGTTCTCTTAAGACCATCAATGAAAATGCTTTTTTAGGTTGTACATCGCTTAGAACGATTACAATTCCAGGAGGAGTGGAGGCGTTAAACCATAATTCGTTTGGAGATTGTACAAGCTTAGAATTAGTTATCTGTATGGATGGGTTAAAAAAGATTAATTCAGATTCATTTGCCAATTGTAATAATTTAAAGAGCATTGTCATTCCAAGCAGTGTGGAAATGATTAGTGTCAACGCATTTTCTGATACAAGGGGAACGATATACGGAGAAGAGGGAAGTGTGGCGCAGCAGTACGCAAAGAAAAAAGGCTGGAATTTTGTTGCCACCTCGTCTTGTGAGCATAATTATGAGGCGAAGGTAGTTAAGAAAGCAACCTGTAAGGAAGAGGGAACTGTACAATATATTTGTTCCAAATGTAAAAATAAGCTTGACTATGTGGAGACAATTCCAAAGACTTCTCATGAATTTGTGGAAAAGATTACAAAGGCGACGACCACGGCGAATGGAAAAATTGTAAATACTTGTAGCATTTGTAATACAAAGAAGACGGAAACGATTTATTATCCAAAGAAAAGCAGTCTTTCGGCATCCTCCTTTGTCTATAACGGAAAAGTACAAAAACCGACAATAAAATTAATTGATAATAATAATAAAACAATTCCTTCCTCGAACTATACGGTGACTTTCCCATCTGGCTGTAAAAATGCGGGAAGCTATAAGATTACAGTGAAATTTAAAGGGGCAAAATACACTGGAACGAAGACAAAGACTTACACGATTACAAAAGCGACCCAGACTATTACTGGAAGTAATTATACAAAGACGTATGGGGCAGGGGCGTTTACGCTAAACGCAAAGAGAACAGTGGGAGACGGAAAATTAAGCTATTCTTCCAGCAATACAAAAGTAGCGACGGTAACTAGCGCAGGAAAGGTGACGATAAAGGGAGTCGGAACGGCTACCATTACAGTGACGGCAGCAGAGACAACGAATTATAAAAAGGCGTCGAAAAAAATAACCGTGACAGTAAAGGCGAAGAAATAAGAAAGGATGGAAGAAATGAGAAGAGGAATGAAAAAGAAAATTGCGGCAAGTCTCCTATGCGTAGTATTAAGTGCCAGTCTGCTTCCACAAAATGTCTTGGCATCAGAGATAAAGGAAGAGATGGCAGCGGTAGAAGAAATGCTAGAATCAGAGCAAGAGATAAGAGATATCCAGGGAGCAGCTACACAAGAGCTGGATATTGCCGATGAACAGACAGCTATATCCACAGAGGAAAAAACAGAAACGGTAGAAGCAGAAAGTTTAGAGCAAAATACGATACGAGAAGAGAGATTACAGGAGGATTTAGAGGAGACAACGCAGATAGAATCAGAGATGACGTCAGAGAGTACGGACGAGAGCTCGAGTGAGAATATCGCTGAGTCTGATACTCAAGCTGAGATAAAGCAGGAAGAGAAAGAAAATTTACAGCAAGATGAGATGATAAAGAGCACAGAGGAAGGGATGGATACGGTGGCTGCGATAACGACAGTGAAAAATCCGCGTATCACTCCAGATTCCTCGATGGATGCAGGACAAAATGTAACTTGGGACTGTTTGTATTTTGGAAGCTATCCTCAGACTGAGATAAAAAGTGGAGATTCCATGTATAATACCCTAGAAACTGCGACAGGATGGGATTCCAATAATGAGATTGTAATTTCTGGTGAGAAATATCGCAGAATGCAAAAGAGCGATGCCACTTTGCATCGATATAGTGGTGAGGATGGATATTATAATTGGAGTGATAGTAGTACATATCATTATTTTAAATATAAGCCAATTAAATGGCGTGTGCTAAATGTTACAGGGAATAAAGCATTGCTTTTATCGGATATTGCGCTGGATGACCAAAAATATAACGCTTCTCTTAGCAAGGTTACTTGGGAGGTAGCGACGATTCGAGGATGGCTGAATGAAAACTTTCTAAATTCAGCCTTCTCCAACGAGGAGCAGACCGCCATTGACCTGACGGAACTGGATAACGAGAGTAATCCGTATTACGGCTCTGACGGAGGAAATGATACGAGTGATAAAGTTTTCTTTTTGAAGGCATCAGATGCCTATACGAGCAAGGCGATTTCTCACGGATTTGTGAAAGTATTTCGTACATATGACGAGGCGAGAAGATGCAAGAGTAGTGATTATGCGAAGGCGATGGGAATACGAAGTGATACGTCAAGTCTGAATCAGGGGAATTGTTTTTGGTGGATTCGCACTCCAGGTGAGATTAATCGAGTGGCAGTTTGTGTGAAGCCAGATGGATGGTTTGGAAGAAATGGTTACGGTGTCGCGGATGACTATGTGGGAGTTCGCCCAGCGTTAGTTTTAGACCTCTCCAAGACGGCTCTCTATAAAAATGCTGGTACGGTAAATTCCAAGGATGTCATCACAGGAGAGACAAACGACTGCGAGCATCATTTTGAGACAAAGATAACGAAGGCAACTCCGACCGAGGAGGGATTGATATCGAATCGATGTTCTCTATGTGGATATAAGATGGAGGAGAAGATTTATTCACCACAAATTCAGCTTTCCACGACAAATTATGTCTATACAGGGAAAGCGAAAAAGCCTACGGTTACAGTGACAGATACGGAGGGAAATACAGTCGACAGCTCTAATTATAAGGTGACCTATCTGACTGACCGCAAGTCCATGGGAAGACATAAGGTACAGGTGGATTATATTGGAGATTATTATGCAGGTATGAAGACGGCGACATTTCTGATCAATCCAAAGGCGACGACTTTAAAATCCGTGGTAAGTGGCACGAGTGCGGATTTAACTGCAACCTGGGCAGCGGTAAGCGGAGTCTCAGGATATGAAGTGCAGTACAGTACAAATACAAGTTTTAGTGGGGCAGATACGAAATATGTCAACGAAGCTTCTACCTTAAGCAGAACGATTTATAAGTTGACCGAGGGAAAGAGATATTATGTGAGAGTTCGCTGTTTCGCAAAAGTAGATAATGTCAGATATTATTCTGAGTGGACGAGTCGTAAATCAGCTGTCATATCTCCAAAGGCAGTTAGTTTAAGTTCACTTACGAGTACAACCGCAGGAAAGTTAACCGCAAAATGGGCAAAGAACTCTTATGCGACGGGCTATGAACTTCAGTATGGTACAAGTTCTAGCTTCTCAGGCGCAAAGATATCAGATATCACATCGAATGCGACTGTGACGAAGACGATTAGCAGTCTCACAAAGGGCAAAAAATACTACGCCAGAGTTCGAGCTTATACAAAAATAGGAAGTACGAAGTATTATTCCGCCTGGAGTTCGGCAAAATCTGTCACGATAAAAAAATAAGATTTTTTGACAATAATATCATCATAGATTTTAGTATCCGTGAAAACCGATTGTCTCCTAAATCTGAATGATTTTGAATTTTAGGTGGCGGGTAATAAAAGGAGTATCTAGAAGAAAGATAAAAAAGACGCATCGTCTGATTTGTATTTTGGAATCGGATGATGCGCCTTTTTATTATAAATTAATTTGCAGCGAAAAACTCACATATTTGTATCATGAGATGAAAACCGTTTTTTAGCGGATAAAGCTCTTAATCCAATTGATGAGAGAAGGATAATGGGTATTATTGTATACGTCCTGTCTCATCTGGTCTGTGACATATCCGTTCTTTTCCATAAGAGAAAGAATGCCTTCTTGAAGACCAGCGATTTTTCCTTCCTCAAATGCCTTATCGTAGGCTGCCTCAAATAGTTCTAGAGAGGAAGAATCCTTTGTCGCATCAGCGGCTGCTTTAGGCTTTTCCTCAGCTGGCTTTTTCACAGGAGGCTTAGGAGCTTCTGGTTTTCCTGCTTTCTTCGCCTTTGTTTTCTTAGACTGTTTGGAAACTTTTTCCTTTTCAGGATGCTTTATGGCTTCCTCTTTTTTATTCTTTTTCTTAGGATGTTTTGGAGCTTCCTCTTTTTCGATATCCACTGTCTTCGTATCTGGGTTTGGAGGAGTTACTTCTTTCGCTTCCTCGGAAATCTCTGCCTGCTCGGAAGTTTTTTCTTCTTCTGGCTCTTTTTCTTGATTTTCTTCGATTCCGTCGCAAGTTATCTCGCAAGTCTCTGATGGAATATTGTCAACGGATTCCTCGTCAGCGGATTTTTCGTCGGTGGATTCCTCTTCAGTGGAGAACTCCTCGAGCTCTGGATGATAAGGCATCCAAATATCTCCAAAGTTTGCTTTTATATTGACGCAGATGGTTCCGTTATTTACGGAAACTTTTTCTCCACTTAGAGCGCCGATATACTCAGCTGCATTTCCAGCTGGGACGGTCATCACATAATCACTTGTATCGCAGTTTACTGTCACGATAATCGATTCTCCATCGCAGTTTCTAGAAAAAGCGTACTGGCGATTTTGGAGAAGAAGTTCTTTGTAGTCGCCGTAGGAGAGGGCTTTGCAAGCTTTCTTTGCAGCGCCGAGCTTAGCGATTAGATTTGTGCAAGGATTTGTCTCTATCGCATCCTCAAAATCTTCGAGATGAAG
Source organism: Blautia sp. (assembly GCA_030841965.1). GTDB lineage: Bacteria > Bacillota > Clostridia > Lachnospirales > Lachnospiraceae > JAUUSJ01. The sequence goes on along the minus strand of JAUUSJ010000009.1, from coordinate 1,221 downwards.
TGCAGGTCTTAGAGAGTCATCGGAGTATTTTTCCTTTCTTCCCTCGATTCCAAACTCAGAGCCATAGTAAATGGATGGGATACCTGGAAGTGTGTAGAGAAGAATATGGACAGGGGCAAAATGCGCTTTGTCGCGAAGTTTTGTGTAAATTCTCTCAACATCGTGATTATCTACAAAATTATATAGTTTAAATTCATTAGGATTTTGTCCGCCCATGTCGTAGAGGCGCTTTACTGTATGAGCAATTTCAAAATAATTATGGTCATTATGCCCAGAGTAAAGTGCTTTGTGGAGATGGTAGTTTGTCACGGAGTGGAGAGTTTGTTGATTTACCCAGCGACTGTACTCTCCGTGGATTACTTCACCCATCAGCCAGAAATCAGGCTTTACTTCATTTGCCACGCGGCGAAGAGTTCTCATATACTCAAAATCGAGAACATCGGCGGCGTCTAATCGAATTCCGTCTACATCAAATTCTTTTACCCAGAAGCGAATGACATCGCAGATATAATCTCGAACTGCGGGGTTATGCTGGTTTAATTTTACTAAGAGATTATAGCCACCCCAGTTATCATAAGAAAATCCGTCGTTATATTCGTTATTTCCCCAGAAATTTATATTGCAGTACCAGTCTTTATAAGGGGAGTTCTCGCGGTTTTTCTTGATGTCTTGAAAGGCGAAGAAATCGCGACCAGTGTGGTTGAATACACCGTCAAAAATAACTTTGATTCCCTGCTCGTGACATTTTTGCACAAAGTTTTTTAAATCGTCGTTGTCTCCGAGACGGCTATCTAATTTTTTATAATCCGTTGTCTCATAGCCGTGCCCTACAGATTCAAAAAGTGGCCCGATATAAAGAGCGGTTATTCCGATGTCCTTCATATGAGAAATCCAAGGGATTAGGGTATTTAGCCTATGCTCGGAAATCTGATAGGAATTTTCCTTTGGCGCTCCTGTGAGCCCGAGTGGGTAAATGTGATAAAAGATTGCTTCGTCGTACCATGCCATGATGTCTACCTCCTAAATGTTATAAAATTTATCTGTAAATGGTTACGTAGTTATATAAATTATAGCATAGTTTGGGGGAAGAGACAATGGGAAAGTTGATATTAAGAGGGAATGGGAGAGGTAAGAAAGATGGAAAGGGAGACGCCGAGAGAGAAGGTAGGGATATGTCCCGCAAACACGTTCGTTCCCACGATTTTTCGACATACGCTGATT
>JAUUSJ010000214.1 GCA_030841965.1 Blautia sp. | reverse complement strand
GACAAAAAGAATCCCGTATTTATGCGGGTTCTGGCGTTTCGCAAACGCCTAATAATAAAAATAAGAAAAGGAGATGGAAAGATGAAAAAGAGAAAATTAGGAGCAAGATTAATTATATTGGGATTAATATGTTTAGTAGGGTGTGAGTCGAAGGATAGCACATCGATTTCATCTAGTGATACAAAAGAAATTGTGACGGATTCAACAGCAAAAACGGTAACAGAAAGTGAAAAAACAGACAATGTAGCTGAGAAAAATCAAGAAAAAACAGAGTTTATTTTGGGAAGTTTGGAGAAAGATGGAAATGTGACGAGATATGAAAATAGTTATTTGGGAATTGGGCTTGAATTAGACAACGATACATGGAATTTTTCAAGTAGAGAGGAATTACTTACTCAAAATGGATATACGGTAGATTATGAGAGTGATGAAGAGCTAAATGATTTTTTAAGAAAACAAGATCAATTTGTAGATTATCAGGCAAAAACACGAGACTATACGACATATATAACGTGCCAATGGTTTAATATGGATAAATTTACAGACGAAATGAAAGATGAGAAGGTAATAGCTGAAAATTATTATAAATCTGCACTTGAACAGCGTGAAGACGTAGAGAATTTTGAAAGTGAAACGATGGAAGGAGTAACTTTAGGAGGCAATACAAGTTATGTTTTGAATGTTTCATATGTTAGCGATGAAAAAAATATTTATGATAGATTTTATTTTTTTCAAAAAGATAATTATATGATTGTTTTTTGTGTACAATCAATGGAAAAAGATATGATTGAGCAGATTTCTAATAAAGTCTATGAAGTGAAGAATTAGAATTAGAAAATAGAAAATCAGAAACCAATTAAACTGTTATGTTTTATAAACGATAGTATAGTAGAATAAGATTTTGCCATACTGACGAAATTTATATAACTTGAATGGATTTTCTTAAATTGTAGAAAAGTATATTCGGGGAATGCCACAGATTAGTCAAGTTGGAGTACATACAGATGAGACGAATCAAAGTTTTGGTAGTGCTGGATGTATTAGTGAGACAGGAATGGAAGATACGACCTTGACAGAGGGAACGATTACCTATGATATTCGATTTTTTGCAGCAGCGCCAGTTTCAGGTGAAATGATTCGCCTTATTATAAATATAGAGGCACAGGGGGATTATTATCCAGGATATCTGATTGTGAAGAGAGGAATTTATTATTGTAGCCGAATGATTTCTGCACAGCATGGAACAGAATTTGAAGATTCTCATTATGAAAAGATAAAAAAGGTATATTCTGTCTGGATTTGTATGAATCCTCCAAAGTACAAAAGAAATAGTATTACGAGTTATAGGATTTGTGAAGAAAATATAATAGGAAATGCGAAGGAAAAAGTACGTAATTATGATTTAATGACAGTTCTTATGCTATGTTTGGGAACGCCAGAAGATAAAAATTATGATGGAATATTGAAGCTATTGGAGGTTCTTTTATCTTCAAAAATGGAGGCATGGAGAAAGAAAAAGATATTAAGGGAAGACTTTGGAATTGCGATGACGAGTGAGATGGAAAGTGAGGCGAGTACTATGTGCAATTTGAGTGAATTAGTAGAAAGACAAGGGATTGAGAAAGGAATTGAAAAGGGTGTGTGGAATGCAAATTTAGAGGCGATTAAAAATTTAATGGTAACATTGAAGTTGACAGCCAAGCAAGCTATGGATGCCTTAAAGATACCAGTAGAGGAGCAGGAAAAATATCTTGCAAAATTAAAATAAAGAATTAAGATTCTATCTAATCCCCTCTTTTTAGAAATGTCTATTTCATAACAATCTGTTTGAAACCCCAATCGGTTTGAGATTGTTTTGCCAGTACACAGCGAAGAGAGTCCCGTCGATATATGTTCTAAAAACGATAGAGAGTGGAGCGGTTTTTCGATATACTTAGCTTTGGCGCTGGAGCACTGTTTGAACGCCGTAGGCGTGAGTTTGCGGGAAGCGGCATATATCAGCGTATGTCGAAAAATCGTGGGAACGAACGTGTTTTTAGAACATATATCGGGACTCTCTTCGCGTCTCTTTCCATTTCTCGCATCTGTCCCCATTCCCCTCCCTAAAAAACTGATAACAATTGACAGCAGAGTAAGCAGTGCACATCTTAGAGATACCATCAGAAGAGTAGAGCCAATATAATACAGCTATATAATTTCAAATATAGAAAACCCCACTAAGTCTATGACAATCAAAAACTATCATAAACCCAGCGGGGTTCTTTCATACCTACAAATTCACTGATTTGATCCGGGGATACTCATCGATGTCTTCATCTACAACTTGAAAATCTCTCGGAGCCACGATATTAGAAAAAACAATCTGAGTCTTAGTATTCCCAAAATGCTGTAACTTCCCAATAAACTGGTCTAATTCCTCTGTCCCAGGGAAGGAGACTTTAATTAAAATAGCATACTCTCCCGTCACACAGTTACATTCTAAGACATTTGGACAATCCTGAACAAAGCTGTAAAAATTCTCCTTCTCCCTAGGACCTAACGTCATCTGAATGAAAGCAGTGATATGATGACCAAGCTGTAATGCGTTAATACTAGCGTGGTATCCCGTAATTAAACCAGATTTCTCCAATCTCTCAATTCGGCTTGACACAGCGGGAGAGGAGAGAAATACTTTTGATGCTAAATATTTGATAGAATATCTAGCGTTTTCCTGTAAAAGTGATAATAATTTGCGATCTATAGCGTCCATTTGTTTACCTCCATATTCCTTAAGCGATTTATTAATAGTAGCATGTTTTATAATAAATAAGCCAGAAAACCCATGTGTCTTTAGACCGTGGGATGAATGGCATTACACCTGACGAAGTACATGAAAAATAAGAATAAGGATTACATAAGTAATCAAACTTCTTAAATAGGTGCGTAAGAACCTTAGAAGCCCATTACCTTTAGGTGATGGGTGGTTCACATGTATCCTGTGTTTAGTAAAATTTCTTGATTAATATCTTTCTTTTTTATAAGCACAAAAGAAAATATACTATAAAAATCCCATCCAATAATTGCGTAGATAAAAGAAAATAGAAAGCTTACCTCTACAGCTTATAGCTCTACAGATATCTACAGAAAAAAATATATTTTCTTTTATGTTTATAAAGAAAAAGAGGTGTTTATCCCGTGATTAGGATAAACACCTCTTTGTGCTTATTTTATTTATAACATAAATAATATCGAGTTGTCAACTAAAAATTTTAAGTGATTAGCAGATACCCTGAGCGTTCATTGCCTCAGCAACTTTCTCGAAGCCAGCGATATTAGCACCGACAACATAGTTTCCAGGAGCACCATAGCGCTCAGCAGCGTCAGCAGCGTTCTTGAAGATATTAGCCATGATATTCTTTAACTTAGAGTCAACTTCCTCAAATGTCCAGCTTAAACGCTCGCTATTTTGAGACATCTCAAGAGCGGAAGTAGCAACACCACCAGCGTTGGAAGCCTTACCAGGAGCAAATAATACTTTGTTCTCTAATAAGTACTCTGTAGCGTCTAATGTTGTAGGCATATTAGCACCCTCAGCAACTGCGAAGCATCCGTTTCCAACTAATGTCTTAGCATCCTCTAAGTTTAACTCATTCTGAGTTGCACATGGAAGAGCGATATCACAAGGAACTGTCCATACACCTTTTCCCTCATGGTACTCAGACTCTGGTCTATAGTTCTTGTACTCAGAAAGACGAGCACGTTTCACTTCTTTGATTTCCTTGATAGCTGCTAAGTCAACACCGTCTTTATCATAAATCCAGCCTGTGGAATCGCTAAGAGCGACAACCTTTCCACCTAACTGAGTAGCTTTTTCTGTTGCGTAAATAGCTACATTACCAGAACCGGAAACAACGATTGTCTTGCCTTCGATGGATTTTCCATTATGTTTTAACATCTCATCTAAGAAGTATACAAGACCATATCCTGTAGCCTCTGTACGAACTAGGGAACCACCAAATGTGAGACCTTTACCTGTTAATACTCCCTCGTATAATCCGCGAATTCTCTTATACTGTCCAAACATATAACCAATCTCACGTCCGCCTACACCGATATCACCAGCAGGTACGTCTGTGTCAGCTCCGATATGTTTGCAAAGCTCTGTCATAAAGCTCTGGCAGAATGCCATAATCTCACGGTCAGATTTACCCTTAGGGTCAAAATCAGAACCACCTTTACCACCACCGATTGGAAGGCCTGTAAGAGAGTTTTTGAAAATCTGCTCAAATCCTAAGAACTTAATAATACCGAGATTTACAGATGGATGGAAACGAAGTCCTCCCTTATAAGGTCCAATCGCACTGTTGAACTGTACACGGTATCCTGTGTTAACATGAACCTGTCCATTATCATCTACCCATGGAACACGGAATTTAATCTGGCGTTCTGGATTCACTAAGCGCTCAAGTAAAGCGTCTTTACGATATTTTTCCTCGTTAGCATCGATAACTGGACGAAGAGAGTTTAATACTTCCTTAACAGCCTGATGAAACTCTGGCTCACTTGGATTTTTAGCTATAACCTGCTCAATTACTTCATCTACATATGACATGGTAGAATCCTCCTTTAATGTAAAAATACTTTATAAAAATACTATGGTGTCTGTACTAGCAGACCTACCATTTTATTTTCCTTTTTGCTTTCTGTATTGTAGCACTTTTTTAAAAAATATTCAAGAAAAAATTTAAAAAATTGCAAAAAAACTTAATAAAATTAAGAGAACCGAGACAAAAACTAACAAAAACCCAATAAAAATGGCTTATTTCAGCTATTTTTTAAAATGCAGGAATAAAAAAATAATAATTCATGAAGGCAAAGAACATAAAAAATTCAAAAAACACATAAAAAAATTTCGTAAAACAATCATTCTGCTTAAAAAAATAAAGTATGTATAAAATAAAATACAAGACTTATTTTTTAAAGTAAATTTTTACACTTCACGATTAAAAGAAATACGATACTATACTAATTATTACGTTTCGCCAATGCAGTATAAATATCATTTAAAATAGATGTCCCATCGCTTAAGATAAAAGAAAGTTCTAAAAGTTTTTCCTGTGCACAGCAAAGAGAGGAGACAGGTATATGCCCAGCAAACGATAGAGAGTGGAGCGATTTTTCGATATACTTAGC
>JAUUSJ010000379.1 GCA_030841965.1 Blautia sp. | reverse complement strand
ACATTATCGTTTAATATGGTAAGTAGAAAAGAAACAGTAAAAAGTTGTTGTGTGAATATACTTGATGATGTAAAAAGAATATTAGCGCAACCTTTTGAATGTAGGAAGACTTCTCTTCCTGATGGTGCATTACATAATGTACAAAAAGAATTGGAAAATATGATTAATGCGATTGATAAAGATATTTACTCGTTTACACCAAGTTATGGCAAATATCTAATAGATTGTTGGCTTGGAGATGAATTAGTAGATAAACTTCTTGATGTTTCTTGTCAATATGAAAAACTAATTAAGTTGAAATAAACGATAGCATACGGATTAATCTTCCAAAGGTCGATTATCCAACAAACATTATCGGTCTAAAAATTAAAATATGGATAGTAAACTTCAATTATTCGCTAAAGTGTTATTAAAAGAACACTATGATGAATTTTTAGAAATGATTCAGTTGTTCAATATAGATAAGAGAACCTTTGTCCTTCAACATAGGAAAATGTTTGAAAAGGGATGGTACGATACAAGCTCTGAAGACAATGAATTTAGTGAAGTAGATATTATGCTTTGTTTTGCTATAGTTTCTCACAGAATGGCAGTTATTGATTGGAGTGGTGAAGAATATTCAGGGCAGGTTAAGCGTTCCATTACGATGATGTTAAAGAATTATGGGATAGAACGTTTCTTATGGAACACTAAAAAGTTTGAGGATTCTTTGGATTGGGACAAAATTCGCCGAGGTGACTATTTGCCTTTGTTGTTCCAAGCTATGAACAAGCAACTTAACAGAGGCGGTTATTCCATTGTGTTTTGTGATACAAAATCGGATTGTTTTCGTTATGCAATATTACCAACTGCCGAGTTTGTGCAATTTGAGAATACGGAATTAGATGATTATCTGACAATCATTAGTCCTAAGATTTACAATATATATCTTGCAGACAAGGGAAATGAATTGCCTAAAATTATGCTGTACTTAAAAAAGAAATTTTCTGTTCCACTAAGTGAAATCAAGGAATTTTGTTCAAGAGATAAAATTTTACTTGGAATAGGGAACTCTATAATTGTGGATGAATATCGAAAAGAAATTGAACAACTTGGAGGCAAGATTGAA
>JAUUSJ010000213.1 GCA_030841965.1 Blautia sp. | reverse complement strand
AACTGTAGAATATAGCTATAGTTACGGCTGAGAAGTCGAAATAGCCTAAAAAAACTGTAGAATATAGCTATAGTTACGGCTGAGAAGTCGAAATAGCCTAAAAAAACCGTAGAATGTAGCTATAGTTACGGCTGAGAAGTCGAAATAGTCTAAAAAAACCGTAAAATGTAGCTATAGTTACGGCTGGAAAGTCGAAATAGTTTAAAATAACCGTAGAATACAGCTATAATTACAGTTAAGAAGTCGAAATAGCCTAAAAAAACCGTAGAACTATAGCTATAGTTACGGTTGAGAAGTCAAAATAGTCTGAAATGACTATAAGAACATAGCTATAGCTACGGTTAAAAATGTTAAAATATCAAAACGAGCCGTAAGTATTCATATGATACAAATTAAGGACATAATTGAAAGTGTGTAGTAGTTGTTCTGATAGGAAATCAAGAACAGAATGGGCGAAATGGAGATATAATTAAAACTGTGTAGTAGTTATCCTTATCCTTATAGAAAGAATTTCATCGAGTTTTGCCAGTACACAGCGAAGAGAGATTGGAGATATGTCCTCAAAAAACGATAGAGAGTGGAGCGGTTTTTCGATATACTTAGCTTTGCCGCTGGAGCACTGTTTGAGCACCGTAGGTGCGAGTTTGCGGGAGGCGGCAAAAATCAGCGTATGTCGAAAAACCGTGGGAACGAACGTGTTTTTAGAGGACATATCTCCAATCTCTCTTTGCGTCTATTGCCATTCTCCGACCCACCACTTTCTCTTTGCGTCTACTGCCATTCCCCGACCCACCAATTTCTCTTTGCGTCTATTGCCCATTCCCCCAACATTATCCAAGCCCCAAAATTTCCCATCACCCTAAAGAATATCAGATTTGCTGTTTTCATTTTTTAATGCTATAATAGTTGAACGAAGTAACAGAAAATGATACTTTGTTCCTAGTATTTATAACAAAAAGAAAATAATGGGAGATGTGATTTATGGCGAATAGAAATATACAGCAAGAAGAAATGGCTATAGGCATATATGATAAATTTGAGTTTAGAAGTATCCACTTGGAGGAGGCTAATCAGGCGGCTAAGATGGAGAGGATTTGTTTCCCTCCGAATGAGGCATGCTCAGAGCAGTTGATGTTAGAGAGAGTTTCAAAGCTTCCAGAATCGTTTTTAGTGGCTGTGGATAAGGATACAGGAAAGATAGCTGGATTGGTGAACGGGATTTGCACGGATGAAACTGCTTTTCGAGATGAGTTTTTTAAAGATACGAGTTTGCATAATCCAAAAGGGAAAAATACTATGCTAGTAGGTTTAGAAGTGCTTCCAGAGTATCGCGGGCTAGGATTGGCAAGAGCGCTTATGAATCAATATATTCAAAAAGAGAGAGCAAATAAGAGAGAGGTTGTTTTTTTGACATGTCTACCTGATAAGATAAAGATGTATGAAAAAATGGGATTTTGTGATGATGGAATTGCAAATTCTAATTGGGGTGGAGAAGAATGGCATCAGATGCGATATATGATTTGCTTGTAGATGGCAGAGACGTGGAGTATATGATTGATAAGGTTGATATTAGAGTGGCTTATTTATTTAATGTCAGATGAATGATTTATTATATAGAGCATTTTATAATAGAGCATTTTATAATAGAGCATTTATTTAAAGATAGGCTGATTATTTACTAGAGTGGATTGCTTATGGAGTTTGTGGAGGAGGTTGAGTGATGGAGACGAGAGAAGAGGCTTTGGCTTATGGATTGTCCTTTCCAGATACGTATCAGGAGGCTCCGTTTCACGACCCAAACTGGCAGCTTGTGCGAGTGAAGGGGAGTAAGAAGGCGTTTCTTTGGACTTATGAGAGAAATGGTTATGTGAATCTTAACGTGAAGGTAGACCCTGAGTGGAGAGATTTTTGGCGGAGTGCGTATGAATCTGTGATTGCTGGTTGGCATCAAAATAAAGAGCATTGGAATACGATTATTTTGGATGGGACGATTCCGGATAATGATATTAAGCGGATGATAGCGGAGAGTTATGATATGATTACAGATAGTCCGTCGAAGAGAATTTATGAGGCGGTTAAGAAGATTCCAAGAGGGAAGGTCGCGACTTATGGTCAGGTGGCGGAGCTTGCTGGCAATAAAAAGATGGCGAGAGCGGTTGGAAATGCATTGCATAAAAATCCAAATCCTGATTTGATTCCATGCTATAGAGTGGTGAATTCAAAAGGAGAGTTGGCGGGAGAGTTTGCATTTGGCGGAGCTGGTGCCCAGGCAAGATTGCTGGAGGCGGACGGGATAGTTGTCAGAGATGGCAGAGTGGATTTGGAAAAATATGGAATAGACATAGGGCAGGTGCAGAAGGAGTAAATGGGAATTTCGTTTTAGAGTATGGAGAGGGAGTGAGCCTGTGAAAAAAGTAGTTTCCATTGGAGCGCAATATTTTGCGAGTCTTCGAGAAAGAGAATGTTTTTATATTGATAAGACAGATTTTATCAAAGAATGGTGGGAGAATGAGGATGCAGTAACTTTGATTACCCGGCCAAGGCGTTTTGGAAAGACGTTGAATATGAGTATGTTGGAATGTTTTTTTTCTGAGAAATATGCAAAAAGGACGGACTTATTTGAGGGACTTTCGATTTGGAGTGAAGAAAAATATCGCAAACTTCAGGGAAGATATCCAGTTATATTTTTGAGTTTTGCTAATGTGAAGGGAAATACGTATTCGATGCTTAAAACAGGATTGGTTCATATTATTGTGGATTTATATGGACAGAATAGTTTTTTGCGAGAGGCTTTGAGTGAAAATGAGCAAAGGCAGTTTGATGCAATAAATGATGAGATGTCAGAAGCTGTGATGATGAATGCAATTCAAAGATTATGTACTTATCTGGAGCGATATTATGGAAAAAAGGTTCTTATTTTTTTGGATGAGTATGATACTCCTCTTCAGGAGGCGTATGTGAGTGGCTGCTGGCAGGAAATGGTGAATTTGATTCGCATCATTTTTAATTCTACATTTAAAACCAATCCATCTCTAGAAAAAGCTGTGCTGACGGGGATTACTAGAGTTAGCAAGGAGTCTATTTTCTCAGACTTGAATAATTTGGAAGTAGTGACAACGACATTTGATAAATATGAGACAGCCTTTGGATTTACAGAGAGAGAAGTATTTGAGGCTTTGGATAGTTTTGGCATGTCAGACAAAAAAACAGAGATAAAAACTTGGTATGATGGTTTTACATTTGGCAAAGTTAGAGATATTTATAATCCGTGGTCTATTACTAATTTTTTAGATAAAGGAGTTTTTTCCGCTTACTGGGCAAATACAAGCTCAAATAGCCTTGTGGGGACCTTGATTCAAAGAGGAGATGAAGAAATAAAGGTTACGATGGAGTCCTTATTGGCGGGAAAAACATTTCAGACAGAAATTGACGAACAGATTATTTTTCAGCAGCTTGATTATAAAAATGATGCAATATGGAGTTTGCTCTTGGCAAGTGGGTATTTAAAAGTAGTGAATATTAAAACTCATCCTAGGACAAGAAAAAATATATATGAGCTTGGAGTGACGAATCTTGAAGTGCGACTGATGTTTGAGGATATGATAAGAGATTGGTTTTCTAATTATCCCACAAAATATAATGATTTTATTCGAGCGTTATTTTTAAATGATATAAAGTATATGAATCGATTTATGAATAAGGTGGCGCAGGATACATTTAGTTTTTTTGATACGGGAAAGAAGCCGTCAAAGGAGGCAGAGCCAGAGCGATTTTACCATGGGTTTGTATTAGGACTTATTGTGGATTTAATAGATAGGTATCATATTACTTCAAATCGGGAGAGTGGTTTTGGAAGATATGATGTCATGTTAGAGCCATTGGATAAAGAGAGAGATTTTGCATATATATTTGAGTTTAAAGTGCATGATTCGGATGATGAGAAAACATTAGAAGATACAGTAAAGTCGGCTCTGGAGCAGATAGAGGAGAAAAATTATGACGCTATATTGCTAGCTAAGGGAGTGAAAGAAGACAAGATAAGGCATTATGGCTTTGCTTTCGAGGGAAAGAAGGTTTTGATTGGATAGGGGGAATATCATATCTAGCGAAAGATGGATGAGGAAATACTTCTGTTTGGAGAAAGATATGAGAATGATGTTGGGGTCAAAAGGTTTTTTGTCCCCACTATGATACCGATTGACCCTGGTATCATGAGAATATAATTTTTTAGAATTTATAGGAGAAAATACAAGACTATGCTAAATCAATTTTCAAGAACAGAATTGCTTTTAGGAAAAGAAGCGATGGAGAGATTAAAAAAGGCGAGGGTGGCAGTATTTGGTGTTGGAGGAGTCGGCGGATATGTCTGTGAGGCTCTTGCGAGAAGCGGAGTGGGAGCGTTTGATTTGATTGATAATGATACTGTGTCTCTCACAAATTTGAATCGTCAGATTATCGCCACTCATAGTACCATTGGAAGAGCAAAAGTGGAGGTGATGAGAGAGAGAATTCTAGACATCAATCCGAAGGCAGATGTGTGGATTCACGAATGTTTCTTTTTGCCAGAAAATGCGTCTGCGTTTGATTTCTCAAAATACGATTATGTTGTGGATGCGGTCGATACTGTGACAGCAAAATTAGAAATTATTATGAAGGCAAAAAGGGAGAATGTGCCAGTTATTAGTAGTATGGGAGCGGGGAATAAGCTAGATGCCAGTAAGTTTTTGGTGGCGGATATTTATAAGACGAAGGTTTGTCCTCTTGCAAAAGTAATGAGAAGAGAGTTGAAAAAAAGAGGTGTAAAAAAGCTAAAGGTTGTGTATTCAGAGGAGGAGGCAGTTACGCCGATTGTGAATGACGCGATGAGAGAGGAGCTTTCTATGACGGAAAAGAGGAGCATACCTGGAAGTGTGGCTTTTGTGCCGTCTGTGGCGGGGTTAATTTTGGCTGGAGAGGTGGTAAAAGATATTGCAAATGGAGAGAGGGGAGGTTTGGAAAAAGTGGATTAAGTTTAGTTTATATGAAATTTTGGGGGAGTGTGGGGAAGACGATATTAATAGTTGTTGATGGTTGTAGTGGGTGGAGACGCAAAGAGAGGCAGGAGATATGTCCTCGAAAAACACGTTCGTTCCCACGGTTTTTCGACATACGCTGATTTTTGCCGCCTCCCGCAAACTCGCAGCTACGCTGCTCAAACAGTGCTCCAGCGGCAAAGCAATGTCATTTAGTTAGTGGTAAGTATAT
>JAUUSJ010000378.1 GCA_030841965.1 Blautia sp. | reverse complement strand
TCTATCGTTTTCGGGGCATATACCTGCCTCCTCTTTCCGCTGTGTATTGGCGAAACTATCTAAAATCACTTATTACTGCTATTTTGCAAAAAACTTCTTTACTTTTCGTTATCTACGAATTCAAACAATTCTTCGACAGTCACATGGAATATTTTCGTTATATCCATAGCTAGCTTTAAGGAAGGATTATATCTGCCATTTTCAAGGTGGACAATGGTTTCTCTCCTTACGCCTACCATCTCAGCGAGTTCACTTTGCTTATATCCTGCCCTCTCTCGGTATTCTTTGATTTTGGTAATGAGAGCCATATTATACCCCCTTACTATCCATAACTACAAACATCACTGTACGAATAATAGATAAAACCAAAATCGACAAAACAATCATCCATCCAATAAATCCTGTACTGACGACATTCACATGACCGAGAATGGCAGCACCAAAGGCAACTATAACCATTACACCAACAAAAAGTTTTAAACAAATTGAGTCACATCGTTTCAAGTTTTGTTCTGCCATCTCGTCGATGCCTTCTTTTTTATACTTAGAAATTCGGATCATTTGTACAACAAAGAAAGAGAAGAGAAAGACACCAAGTACATATTGCACCGTTTCATACCAGTCTTTCCAATCAGTTCTTGCCCACATCCAATAATAGGATGTGAGGATGATAGCATAGACAATTTTAGTTCCGACAATTTCTTTTAAAGATACTTTCTTATTCATATTGTATTCCTCCTATGTGATATATTTCACACTTATAATGTTATAAATATATCACTTCACTTTAGGAATGTCAATAGGAAAAGTGATATATTTTTAACTTATGTTATCCATTTGCCTGACCCATTTTAAGGCATTTTCCGCTTTTAGTTGCTCCGTTATCCCTTGCGCCCATTTCATGTCCTCTATGAGCCTTTCAAAGCGTTCTTTCGCCTGCTCGTCAATATTGGAAAGATAACTGTTCAACTTGCCGCTTGTGAGCAGAGTGGTGTAAAACGTTCTCTTGTGTTTCCTTGACCAAGTACTAATATTCCATTCCTCAAACAACAATACATCAGTTCAGTTTTTTTGATTTCGCCAATACACAGCGAAGAGAGGGTGGAGAT
>JAUUSJ010000212.1 GCA_030841965.1 Blautia sp. | reverse complement strand
AAATAAGAGACAGGCGAAAGCCATAGAAGAATTAGAAGGAGGATATGAGGATGAAACTTTATGAAATTAACGCAAAGATGGAAGAGTTGATGGAAAAATGGGAGGCGTGTATTGACCAAGAGACAGGAGAAATTATGGACGATGTGGTCTTTGATATTGAGGAAGAGCTTACTAAGCTCCAGCTCGATAGAGATGAGAAAATCGAGGATTGTGCTTGCTATTATAAAGGATTATTAGCGGAAAAAAAATGCTCTAAAGGAAGAAGAGCAGAATCTAGCCAAGAGAAGGCGAGTAGTGGAAAACAGAGTGCAAAGCTTAAAGGCGTTTATTTCTCATGCCCTTGGTGGACAAAAGTATAAATCTCCTAGAGTATCCATCTCGTACAAACGAACTCCTAGCGTGCAAGTAAACAATATAAACGAGTTGATTAAGTTTGATAATGGCTTGGTAAGATATCCAGACCCTGAGCCAAGAAAAAGAGAAATTCAAAACTTATTGAAGACTAAAGATGTACCGGGATGTGAGATTGTCTATAGCACATCCACAATAATCAAATAAGGAGCTGATAATGTGACGATATTTGAGAAGTTGCAAAAAATTCAAACAGAGTTGAAAGCACCAAAGAATCTATATAACACATTTGGAAAGTACTATTACAGGAGTGCAGAGAGTGTTTTGGAGGCATTGAAACCTCTGGAAGATAAATATAAGGTTTGCTTGATTCTAAAAGATGAGATAGTAAACATTGCAGACCGATTCTACATAAAGGCGACAGCCATATTATTTGACACAGAGAGTACAGGAAGCCTAGAGGGAGTAGCATTTGCTAGGGAAGATTTAAACAAAAAAGGAATGGATGGAGCACAAGTTACTGGTTCTACCTCTTCCTATGCGAGGAAGTATGCTTTAAACGGTCTCTTCCTTCTTGATGACACGAAAGACAGCGACACAAATGAAAACAGGCAGGAAGAAGAAGCAAGGCGGGGAGCAAAGACAATGGAAGCCAGTGAACTGTCAAAAGAAGACATAGCACAAATAGAGGAAATCGTGAAAAATAGAGGTTTCACAGTGCAACAATTTTGTGAGCAAAATAATATCCAGTCACTCGCTCAAGTAAAGCGTAATCAATATGAGTGGATATTAAAAAAATGGGGCACCAACCAAAATGGTTGATTTATACATCACAATTATTGTAAGTCATGATAACCAGCTCGTAGATGCTTGCGAGCTGGGAAAGGAGGGATAATTATTAATGTTTTTGAAGAAGTCAAAGAGCGACTTTCTCTTAAACAAGTTGTAGAGTATTACGGATATAAGGTAGATAGAAAAGGGTGGTTCCTCTGCCCTTTTCATTCTGATACTCACCCTTCGTGCTCTATCAATCTTCGTAAGGACTATTTTAATTGCTTTGTCTGTGATGCTGGTGGTGATTTGATTACTTTTACAGCGAAATTATTTGGATTAAAGAATTATGATGCGTGTAAAAAGCTCAATGAGGACTTTGCTTTGGGGCTTGATATAGAAGGGCAGGAGAAGCGGGATTTATTTGAGATAAATAGGCAGAGAAAAAAGAGGCTGCAAGAGAAAAGACAGAGAGAAAACTTAGAAAAATTAATTCGCCGCACAGGGCTTGTATTGGCTTCCTATCATGCCTATTTATGGCAGGGTAAGCAACTGTACATCCATGACAAAGAAAGGCGAGAAAGGGCGTTTATATATCTCTCGCAAGCGGAGTATATGTTAGAGGAATACGACAAAGACCCTGAGCAATATAGCAGAAAAAATATGAGGGAGGTGAGACGGATTGAAGCAAGATTATCTGAATGGCATAACGAAAGACAGCGAGCTTGAGGAGGATATGTTTAGGGAGATATTTGAGACAGAGGATGAGATTGAGAGGACGAGATATATTGAGGATGCCAGGAGAGTATGTAAGAAATTTAGGAGAATGGGTGAATTTAATACACTTCTAAAGGCTTATGGGAAACTGTATGGACAGTTAAAGCAAGGGGAAGTGTCGAATACAACACATTTTCCAGATGCCCCCTTAGAGCTTGCCTGTGGGAAATATACAGCTACAGACTTTGGCGTCTCCCTTACAGATATTAATAGTGCTGGCCAGACTAGCACAAGAACGATTTGTCCTCATCCAATATTGCCAGTGGAGAGGTTGATTAACATAGATACCGATACGGAGAAGCTAAAAATTGCTTTTTATAGGGATTACAGATGGCGAAGCGTAGTGGCGAGCTGTGGAACTGTTTTTAATAAATCGTACATATCTGCTTTGGCAGACAGAGGGGTGATTGTAACGAGTGAATCTGCAAAGGACCTCGTGAAGTATCTGGCAGATATGGTGAGTTACAACATGAAAGAAATCCCTATCTCTCGTTCCATCTCTCGATTAGGCTGGCTAGATGATGGCAGGTTTGCGCCGTATGTAGAGGACATCAAGTATGATGGAGACACAGATTTCCAAGACCTTTATGATTGTATCGGAGAAAAGGGAAGCTTCTCTGACTGGCTAGAGCATATTTTAGAACTTAGAGAAAATATCTATATAAGGCTTGAAATAGCTGCTTCTCTTGGAAGTGTTCTACTTGAGAAAGTTGGAGCTTTACCATTTGATTTTCATCTTTGGGGTACGACAGGATTTGGAAAGACAGTAACTGCAATGGTTAGTGCATCTTGCTGGGGAAAACCAGATGTTGGTGCTTTAGTAAGAAGTGTAAATATGACTGCCAACTCCATGATGCGAACAGCTGCGTTTTTAAAACATCTCCCTCTCCATTTAGATGAATTGCAACAAATTAAGAATAAGTGGGGAAACTACGATGACTTTATCATGAAGATAACAGAGGGGATTGACAGGGGGCGTGCGAGAGCATTTGGAGGTATAGAAGAGGTCAGAACGTGGAGAAATATCACTCTGACAAATGGAGAAGAACCAATCACGAAAGCCTTCTCTGGTGGCGGTGCCAAGAATCGTTGCATTGAGATAGAGGTGGAAGGAAAGATAATTAAGGATGGTAACCGAACTGCTAATCTTGTAAAAGAAAATTACGGCTTTGCTGGGAAGCGATTTGTCGAGTATATATCATCAAAAAATGTACAGGAAATGCGAGAAGAGTATCGGCAGATTATGAGAGCCATTTTAAAAGCAATGGATACGACCGATAAGCAGGCTATGAGCTTTGCCGTCTTGCTTTTAGCAGATAAATACGCTTGTGAGTGTCTTTTCGGTGGTAAGCCTCTTACAATAGATGATATAAAGGCATTCCTTATAAGCAAAAAAGAGGTAAATATAACAGAGAGAGCCTATAGCTGGGTACTTGATTGGATAGCACAAAACACGATTCGTTTTAATCCAGATACAGACACAAACAAAGGCGAGGTCTGGGGAAAGATTGAGGATGAGTTTGTAATGGTAAATAAAACAGTCCTTGTCTCTGCGATGAGCAGGGAGGGTTTTGAGTTCGATGCTTGTAAAAAGGATTGGGCAGAGAAAGGGAAGCTTGAGAAGAACTCACAGGGGAAATTACTCCATTACACGAAAGTCTACGGTATTAAGTCTAGTTATATAAAGATAATGCTTCCAGAAGAGGACTTTGTTAAGGTGGAAGATTTAAGCAAAGAGGAACAAATGCGATTGCCTTTTGACTAAAGTCTAACCTTTTTTATCTTAGGTTAGACTTAGGTTAGACCCTAGAAGTTGCATAAATACTAGATTTTTTAATAAAGTCTAACCAGTCTAACTAGTCTAACCTAAATTTAATATACGTATAGAGAAATTTTAAAATATGAATATTCTGAATTGTTTTTCAATTGTATATTTTATTTTTTATATGTATATATCGTGCTTAAAATGGTTAGACAGGTTAGACTAGTTAGACTAAGACTGATAGACCGCATAAACACTAGTTTTTTCGGTCTGCCCTAAAGGAAAGACTAGGATAGACTAGGTTAGACTTTAGAACTCAAGCAGCTATTTTAAGCAATATATACACTAAGAAGAGGATTCGAGTTTAACTCGAAAAAGACTCGATAGACGAAAGGAGAGTAAAAATGGGATGTAAATGTGCAAAAGTCACGGACGAGTGGCACGGATGGGAGTGTAGTGTAACAGGAAGTGCTTGTATGTTTCTGTATCCAGATAGTAAAAAGTGTGCAGAGTTGTACGGAGAAGGACCAGATGCATGGAACGAGGAGGAGGGATTTAATCAAGGTAATGATTGCGATTTATGTAAGTATCAGTACATGACGGGGCAGGATGGCACGGATTTGGGTTGCGAAAGGGCAGGCTGGGAACTGCCTTGCAAGTTCGAACAATGCATTCGTATATGCCCAGAATGTGGTAAAGAAGTTGACTGTGTAGACATGCTTTATACAAGGGATTGCCACGGAATCATACTTCGATTAGTTTGTTCTGAATGCTATGAAAAGCTCATGGAAAAGGGATATGATGGAGAATATTACACGGAGGAAGAGAAATGAGGTTAATTGATGCAGACTATATGAAAATGCAAGTTGAAATAACTTCTGGGCTTGTGAAGATTGCTTTAGAAGAAGGAAAAATAAAAGAAGAGGTAAAGGCAGAAGGGGTGGATGCGTCAATGGATTTATTGCTAAAGCTTATAGACGACCAGCCAACCGCAGAATTGGGAAAAAGACTAATTCCGAAGAAACCAAAAAATATTTATCCTTCAATTATGCCTTTGGGAACGGACGGATTACTGTACGGAGAGTGTCCATCGTGTAAATCGGTGGTACTTAAAAGTGGAAAGACAACTCGAAGATATTGCCCTTGTTGTGGACAGACTTTGGTATGGGAGGAGGAATAAATGTGAGAGAAATATCATTTAAAGCGAAAAGAGTAGATAATGGAGAAATAAAATATCTTGCGATAATCTTTTGAAATCACAGGGTATTTCACGAGATAAGGAGGAGGACAATAATATGATGTATGTATTTGCATTTGTTTTTGGAGTAGTATGTGGAGCTTTTTGCATGGGTATTGCGAGTGCCAGTAAAGATGAACCTATGACAGAAGACGAGCCGATATCGGAAGAGGATGTAAAAGAACTTATAGATTATGTTGAGAAAAAATATAAATCCACAAAAGAATAGTGCACCATCCTAAAAGGATTTATCTTATACATCACAATAATTATAAGCCATGATTTGCCTTGCAGGAGCCTATCCTGCAATAGGTAATTGCGAAACGAGTGGGAAATTCTGATGCAAAATATGGTAAAAATCT
>JAUUSJ010000211.1 GCA_030841965.1 Blautia sp. | reverse complement strand
GATTTTTACCATATTTTGCATCAGAATTTCCCACTCGTTTCGCAATTACCTATAATGATATTATTATACAACAAAAAATTTATTTATTTTAGCTTTACAAGTAAGTGGTAAAAATTCAGGGGTAACATGCAATTTATTATTAAAATGGGAAAATTAGGTTGTGAGAAAGATGAAAAAAAGATATAATACAATTGCAACCAGAGGATACACTCCAGCTGATATTAGAAGCAAAAACAGAGGAAGAACAAGAATTTTTTGAATTGATTGGAAATTTTTTGCTTCAAAGAAAGTAGAAACAGGTAATGAAAAGGAATTTATTTTGAAGAGATATATTTTGATTATAGGTGTTAATGAAACTAGTAAATCTACTTTATACCAAATTTTAGATTCGTTGCAAAATATGCCAAGAGATTATGAAATTTTAGATATTTCTTAGGGAGGGAGAGCGTATAAGGTGACAACAGTAATTTTCGTTTTAATAGCATATCTGGTATTTCTTTTATTACCAATATTGGGGATGGTTTATCCCGTATGCCGATATTATACAATTTGGAATGAACATGATAAAACAAAAAAATACTATGATATCCAATCTGATTTCTTGGCGAGAATTCTAATAAAAAAATTTATTGGTTGGAATCAAAAATTTTCTACTAATATTTCATTTTTGTACTCACATTATTATATCAATCAATATCCAAATCGTATCTCTAAATGTAGTTTACTGCAATATATAGTTGGATTGGTTGTATCTATTGTCTGGATGATTAGTGTCAATTTGTGGTTTTTAGGGATTAATACACAATTTATGCCATATATGGGTGCATTGTTAATTATAGTTATGTTGATTATTTCTGTTATAGGGTCATGGAATAGTGCTATCTATGATTTTTGGGGAGAATCCAATGGTGGGTTAAATATGAAATTCATTGATGAAAAAGAAATTTTAACGAAAGAGGAATACAAGCAGCAGAAGAAAGGAGCAGTTAAATAAGATGAAATATGCAGTCGGAATTGATATTGGAGGAACTAATACACGTGTAGCATTAATAAATGAGAATTATGAGATTACATACCGTGTACAATTTGAGACGGATACGAAAAATCCAGATGTGACATTGAGAAAAATCGCAGAAGTGATGAAGGAGTGGAAGGAAGAGATTGTCGGTATCGGAATGTCCTGTCCAGGACCACTTGATTTGATTCACGGTCAGATTTTAACACCTCCAAACTTAAAAGGAGGATGGCAGAAGCTATATGTAGCAAAAGAGCTAGAGAAGTTAGTTAAAGTTCCAGTATACTTAGAAAATGATGCTAATCTCGCAGGATTAGCTGAGGCGGTTATTGGAGAGGGAAAGAATTATCGATATGTACAGTTTTTAACTGTCTCTACAGGTCTAGGAGCGGGCTTTGTCATAGATAAAAAGATTTATCTCGGTGCTCACGGTTATGCAAATGAGGTTGCGAATTGTATTATGATGCAAGACGGTCCATCTCATGGTTCTATTATTCCAGGGGGAATTGAGGCGATTAGCAGCGGAACTGCCATCACAAGCAGAGCCAAAGCAGCGGGACTTGAGGTAAGACATGCGGGAGAAGTGAATGAGTTGGCTTTGGAGGGAAATGAGAAAGCGAAAGAGATTATGATGGACGCCAAAAACTATCTGGCGAATTTCATTGCCTTCATTTATGCTTTTGCGGACCCAGAAATTGTAATTTTGGGAGGCTCAGTGGCGTTAAAAATAGAGGGTTTTGTGGAAGAAGTGGAAGAATTGGTAAAGAGTAAGGTTTATGAGAATATGAAATCATTTATTAAAATCCGTCGTTCCACGCTGAGTGAAGATTCTGGATTATTAGGGGCAGCCTGTCTGGCATTCTCGAAAAAATAATTTGTGCTAGATTTGAGACAAGGAAGGAAATTATTACTAATAAATTTAATAGTTACTTCAAATAATAATGCTCTCATGATAAAATAAGAAGCAAAGGAGGGCAGAGATATGTATCAAAAGAAGTTACAGGAAGATATGTTATTTTGCCATTTACTCCGGATTCTGAACTAATAGAGATGACTATTCAGGGAATACATATTTATTTTGCCACTGGCATTTTGATAGGAGTACAAATGTCATTGTAGCAAACATTAATAGCATTGGGAAAAGCAGGTATATGCAGTGTTTTTAGCAGAGCCAGTTGCAGATACTATATCGGTATTAACAATGATTATAGTTTTTTCGATTCAGTTTAAAAAGACGCTAAGAGATATTAGGATAGATGCAAGAAAAGTGTAATAATCGAAGCGTTAGAAATTAAGAAAATCACTATGGCGATAGTCGTAGTGGTTTTCTTATATTTGTGAAGATATCCGACTAGAAAGATACTGAGTGTAATTTAATTTTATCATTTTTTGAATTTTGATAAAATTATATTGACAATGATCAAATTAAATTATACACTTTATGTATAGTGTATGTAAAAATATATTATGAAGTGAGATAATAAAAATGAGAGATTTTGATTATACAGAAAAATGGAAGAAAATGCTTACGCCAGAGATAGTTTCGTTCCTCACACAGATTCATGAATATAAAGGGGAGCAAGCTTTGTTTATTGAGGCAAAAGCAGATATACTTACACAATTAGTAGAGATTGCTAAGATTCAAAGTACAGAGGCATCTAATAAGATTGAGGGGATATATACTTCTGATGAGAGAATTAGGGCATTAGTAAAAAATAAAACAATGCCAAAAACGCGGAATGAGCAAGAAATAGCAGGTTATAGAGATGTTCTAAATACAATCCATGACAGTTATGAATACATTCCAATAAAACCATCTATTATTTTACAATTACATAGAGATTTGTACAAATTTGAAGGATTTGATATTGGTGGAAAATATAAGAGTGCAGATAATATTATAGAGGAAGAAGACAATCAAGGAAATAAATATATTAGGTTTGAACCAGTTCACGCCTGGGAAACTTCTGAAGCCATGGAAGAGCTTTGTAATTCGTTTGAAAAAGCGTTGATTACTAACCGAGTTGAATCACTAATTTTAATACCGATGTTTATACTGGACTTTCTTTGCATTCATCCTTTCAATGATGGCAACGGAAGAATGAGTAGATTGCTCACATTATTACTTTTATATAGGGAAGGGTATATTGTTGGAAAGTATATTAGTATAGAAAAACTCATTGAGACAACAAAGGATTTGTACTATGAAAATTTGAAATCAAGTTCAGATAATTGGTATAAAAATACTAACGATTATGAACCATTTGTAAAGTATATGCTAGGGATTATTGTTACAGCATATAGA
This sequence comes from Blautia sp., assembly GCA_030841965.1. Classification (GTDB taxonomy): domain Bacteria; phylum Bacillota; class Clostridia; order Lachnospirales; family Lachnospiraceae; genus JAUUSJ01. The sequence goes on along the minus strand of JAUUSJ010000211.1, from coordinate 1,961 downwards.
GAATTTTCTTCAAGAGTAAAACTATTGACGATAGAAGGAATGTCTAAGCCAGATAGAGTAAGAGAGATTATTAAGGAAACAGTGGGAACAGTCACTAAAAAGGAGATACTTGAAAAATGTCCAGATATCAGTCAAGTGACAGTTCAAAGAGCTTTAGCTGATTTAGTAGAATCGGGAGAAATCCTTAAAATTGGTGGAGGAAGATACACCAAATATACTTGGAATAGGGGGAATGAGTAGATGATTACAGGAGAATTGAAAAATAAAATTGATGGATTATGGGATGTTTTTGCGGCAGGAGGATTAGTAAATCCTTTAGAAGTGATAGAACAGATAACATATATGATGTTTATTCGTGATCTTGATGATGCAGACAATAAGAGAGCGAAAGAATGTGCAATGCTTGGACTTCCATTTAAAAGTATATTTTCAGAAGAAGTCAAGATAGGAGAAAGAGTAATAGATGGAGCTCAATTAAAATGGTCGGTTTTTCATGACTTTCCAGCAGATAAGATGTACAGTGTAATACAAGAATGGGTATTTCCATTTATCAAGACATTGCATAATGATAAAAACAGTGCTTATTCAAAGTATATGGATGATGCTATTTTTAAGTTGCCGACACCGCTCCTTTTATCAAAGGTAGTGGATTCATTAGATGAAATATACGAATTGATGAATGAAGCACAATCATCAGATGTAAGAGGAGATGTATATGAATATCTTCTTTCAAAGATTGCTCAGTCTGGAAGAAATGGACAGTTTAGAACACCAAGGCATATCATTAAGATGATGGTTGAGATGATGAATCCATCAGCCGATGAAACGATATGCGATCCAGCGTGTGGAACATCAGGTTTTTTAGTTGCTTCAGGAGAATACTTGAAAGAGAAAAGGAAAGAAGAGATATTCTTTGACAAACAGAAGAAAGATCATTATATGAATCATATGTTTCATGGTTATGATATGGATAGAACAATGCTTCGTATTGGAGCAATGAATATGATGACGCATGGTATCGATAATCCGTTTATTGAGTATAGGGATAGCTTGTCAGATCAGAATTCGGACAGGGAAAAATATTCGCTTGTTTTGGCAAATCCACCTTTTAAGGGAAGTCTTGATGCAGAATCTGTCTCAGGAGATTTGCTTAAGGTGTGCAAAACAAAGAAGACGGAGTTGTTGTTTTTAGCGCTATTCTTATGTATTTTAAAAATTGAGGGACGTTGTGCGTGTATCGTTCCTGATGGAGTGTTGTTTGGTTCATCAAAAGCACATAAGGCTATAAGAAAAGAAATTGTAGAAAATCAGAGATTGGAAGCAGTAATTTCGATGCCTTCTGGAGTATTTAAACCATATGCGGGAGTATCCACAGCTATTTTAATTTTCACAAAAACGGAACATGGTGGAACGGATAATGTATGGTTTTATGATATGACAGCGGATGGATTTAGTTTGGATGATAAGAGAACTCCGGTGGCTGAAAATGATATTCCTGATATTATTCAAAGATTTAGGAATCTTGAAAAAGAAAAGGAAAGAAAACGTACAGAAAAGTCATTTATGGTTCCAAAGAAAGATATTGTCGATAATGGATATGACCTTAGTATTAACAAATATAAAGAAGTGGAGTATGTGCCAGTGGAATATCCACCAACATCTGAGATAATGGCAAATATTCGTGAGATAGAGAGGGAAATTGCAAAAGAAATGGAAGAATTAGAAAAATTATTGGAAATTTAGTTGGTTAATTTGAGAGGGAAAAGGGGAGTGTAAAATTTTTGTAGGGGTGATGGGGGAGACAGACGCAAAGAGAGCCCGTCGGTATGTCCTCGAAAAACACGTTCGTTCCCACGGTTTTTCGACATACGCTGATTTTTGCCACTTCCCGCAAACTCGCGCCTTTGGCACTCAGACAGTGCTCCAGCGGCAAAGCAATGTCATTTAGTTAGTGGTAAGTA
>JAUUSJ010000377.1 GCA_030841965.1 Blautia sp. | reverse complement strand
CATAAAGATATAAGTTGCTAAAAATAAGAGTTTTATAAGTAACAGTTAAGTTACCATTCAGAGCAAAAGTATTTACACATATCATTCTGGCCATATCTAATAATCGAATTATATTACCAAAGTGCTACCTATAATCTATAATAACTGTTGATTATTAGCGCTTTGTATGGACGACTGTTGGATAATAATCATATCATAAATATACTTATTGCTTTTTGAAATAACATTTTGTAAGCAAAAAAGTATTGGTAGCTTAAGTCTTCCGTTTATAACTTGAACTCGGCCTCTCTATCAAGTTTAAAATGAAAATCATCTGTTATGCTATCATACTATAGGGGATATACTTCTGATTTCAAGCATATTAATCCGTGTAAAACAGGCGTGATAGATAAAATTATTTACAACTATCTATCACGCCACACATCGCCTTAAAAATGGGCTAACCCCTATGTGTATTTACACCTGATTGCACGGAATAATTTATTGGTTATCGGTGTAAAACTTTTAGTTTTATAGGAGAAAACTAAAAGTTCCAGCATTACAAAACAACTTGCTTACTACTTATTAAAGCTGTTATCTGTCTTTTTTTTGATACCAAGTGCTGCTTGCTTTATTTTTTCCAAGTCATGGACAATCGTCATATCCATAATATTGGTATACACTTGTGTCGTTTTTACGCTTTTATGACCAAGCAGCTTTTGTACAGTAGTGATATTTACACCATTATATATAAGTAAAGTTGCATTGGTGTGACGGGCTGTGTGAAATGAAATCTTTTTTGATAACCCTGCCAATTTCGCAATGATTATCAGGTCTTTATTAATATTTGAGTTATCTCTTAAGCGGAAAAAATCCTCCAGATTATTGCGGTATTTATTAAGGATTACAATTCCTTTGCCTGCAAAAAGGAGATAAAGGGGTAACCGCACTTCTGTTCCGGTCTTTACAGATTTATATATAAGCCACGTTTCCTGATTTATATCTACAATGTTTTTCTTTGATAAATTTGTAAAATCAGAGTATCGCATTCCTGCATAACAGCAGAACAGAAAAGCATCCAAGGACTTTTGCAGTTTCATATGCTTGTCCGTCAGGCTCAAACGTTCCAATTGTTCC
>JAUUSJ010000210.1 GCA_030841965.1 Blautia sp. | reverse complement strand
TATATGCCCAGCAAACGATAGAGAGTGGAGCGATTTTTCGATATACTTAGCTTTGTCGCTGGAGCACTGTTTGAGCAGCGCAGCTGCGAGTTTGCGGGAGGCGGCAAAAATCAGCGTATGTCGAAAAATCGTGGGAACGAACGTGTTTGAGGGGCATATACCTGCCTCCTCTCTTAGCGTCTATCACCACATGCTTTCCCACATCTATTTCTTAGCGTCTATCACCACATGCTTTCCCACATCTATTTCTTAGCGTCTATCACCACATACTTTCCCACATCTATCTCTTAGCGTCTATCACCACATACTTTCCCACATCTATCTCTTAGCGTCTACCACCATATACCTTCCCACATCTATCTCTTAGCGTCTGTTTCCACGCCTCTTCTCATACTTATCTTTTCACGCCTATTCCCAAAACTAGAAATTTGAGTTAAAATAAAATAGAAATGAAAAACTAAATTGTACACAATAAAACGAAATCACACACAACAAAACTTGAAAGAGTAGGTGAAAGAAAGAGTAGGTGAAAGAATGCATTATACATACTTAGTGGAATGTAAAGATAACACATTCTATATAGGCTATACAAATAACCTACAAAAGCGAATAAAAACACATAATGCAGGGAAGGGAGCAAAGTACACAAGAGGAAGAATTCCTGTTATACTGAGATATTATGAGGAATACGAGACAAAGACAGAAGCTATGAGAAGAGAATATGAGCTTAAGAAACTGACAAGAAAACAAAAAGAAGAATTGATAGAGAAATTTGAATGAAAGAAAAAACCATGCCATATATTTTAATATAACATGGTTTTCCCATCCTAAAATAAACAGAAACTGTATTCCAAAATGAATAGAAATTCTATTCTAAAGCAAACAGAAACTATACCCCAAAATGAATCCAAATCAAGCTTAAGCCATAAACCAATGCGCAGACCTTCATAAAAATAAGTCTAAGCCAAAAACAAGTAAACAACAAGAAAATGACATAAGCTTCCAAGCATAACAAATACATGGAAAACTTCATGATTTCCAAAATATTTTGCAATCTGGAAAATTGGTGGTTTAATTGCATAGATGACTCCGCCCACAGTATAAAAAATTCCGCCGATAAGAAGAAGGAGAAAAGCAGGAGTCGATAGGCTGTGAATTAATGGAATAAAAGCAAAAATACAAGCCCAGCCAAGTGCAATATACAAAATGGAGCTTAAATACTTAGGGCAGTTAATCCAAAACATCTTGAATAAAATACCTAAGATAGATAATCCCCATACAAAAGCCAATAAAATGGTTCCGGTTTTCCCAGTTAGGACAATACGACAAACTGGTGTGTAAGAGCCGGCAATCAAAATAAAAATCATAGCATGGTCTAGTTTTCTGAGAATCACTTCCTTCTCCTTGGAACAGTGAATGGAGTGATAAATTGTGCTTGCAGTGTATAAAGCTACCATACTCAAAATAAAAATAGTAATAGATAAAATATGGTCACGGTTTTCGCCCAAAAATGTCTTTCTAAGCAGTGGATAGACCGCCAAGAGAGATAAGATGGCTGCAATGCCGTGGGTAATAGCGCTGCCAGGGTCTTTCAGACGAAGAAAGCTATTCGTTAGAGGACGACTCTGTCTAGATGCTAATGTAAAATTTGGTTTCGTATATACTGTTTTTTGATTTTGCATAGAAAAAACTCCCTTCATAAATATTTAAAACTATAGTAAGTAGTATTCAAAACTATGTATTATAATATACATACTACATTATGTAAATGAAAATGTCAATACTAAGAGAAAAAAATTTTGAAAATCAAAGTAATTATAGGGATATAGCAGAAATAAAAAACAATGACATAAGAAAAAGTGAAAAAAAGAAGATATGGAGAAAGTATTGCATATAGAATATAAGATTTGTTAAAATAAAAAAAACATTTATTGAAGAGATAACCATAGAGTGTTCTTTTAATGGATATTCTCTTAACAGGTACTCTTTTGGAGGGATATGCTTTTAGAAACTGTGAGTAGGCAATTGATTAGTTGATAGGAAAGGTGATGGGAATAAAAGTGATGAGAGTAGGAATCGTTCAATTGGATATGATTTGGAAGCAAAAAGAGAAAAATATGGAAAAATGTGAGATGTATTTCGAGGAAGCGAGGGAAAAAACAGTGGATATCTTAGTTTTTCCAGAGATGACCCTGACTGGGTTTGCAGTATCTGGGAAATCTATCGCAGAGCAGGTTAAGGAGAGAGAAGGAGAGAAAAGCTCTAAGACAATCGATTTTTTTAGACGGATGACGATAAAGTATGGGGTGGCGGCGATTTTTGGATTTTCACAGAGAAAAGAAGGGGAGAAGCTTGCCAATCAGATGATGTTGATAGAAAATGGAAAGATTCAGTACGAGTATCAGAAAATTCATCCATTTAGTTTTGGAAAAGAGGGGGAGATGTATAAAGGGGGAGAGTCTGTATCTGTAGCAAAATTAGGAGGACATTTTATATCTGGATTTATCTGCTATGACCTTCGTTTTCCGAGCATTTTTCAGACTGTGTCGACAAAGGCGGAATGTATTTTTGTGATTGCGAACTGGCCAAAAGCGAGAGAAGAACATTGGCTTGCTCTACTAAAGGCAAGGGCGATAGAGAATCAATGCTATATCGTGGGAGTGAATCGAGTTGGAGAGGGAGGTGGATTAATCTATAGTGGAAAATCAGTTATATTTAACGCTGAGGGAGAGGAAGTACTAGGTCCAGTCGAGGGAGAGGGGCTTTTTCGCGCCGACTTGGATTTTGAGTGGCAAAGGGATTATAGGAAAAGTTTTCCAACTTATCTGGATCGTCGAGATGATTTATATTCTCAGTTGCATATTTAGTCGGAAAATGTTAAAATATAAGTTATGAGAACTTGCGTGATAAGAAAATAGAATGATAAACTTGAATATCAGAAAAATTAGTATTTAGATGACCAAAACAGTTGAATATTGTTAAACGATGAATCATTATAACGAATATCTAATAAAGAACACGAAAGAAAAGAGAAAGAAGAAGGCTACCAAACCAAAAGAAAGGATTTAGAAGAATGAAATATAGAATGACATCCTCGACCCTGACAAGGGCAGAGCAAATTCAACAATACATTTTGCGAGTAAAACCCATACTAAACCAAAAAGCGCTATTTACTGATGGGACTGAGGAATATAGAAAGCCGATGGAATGTGAGCCAGGAGATACAGTAACTCTCCGTTTTCGCACAGCAAGGGATAATGTAGATACGGTTATATTACACTATGGAACAGAAAAAGAATCTATTTTTATGAGATGGAAAGACAGCGACGAATTATTTGATTATTATGAAGCGAAGATTTCTGTTGAGGAGGAATCAATTCCTTATTACTTTGAGATTGTAACTGGTGGGATGCGCTGTTTTTATAATAAAAAGGGAGCAGTCAGAACTCTGGATGAGTTTTTTAATTTTAGAATTGTTCCAGGATTTAAAACGCCAGATTGGGCAAAGGGCGCTGTGATTTACCAGATATTTGTGGACCGTTTTTATAACGGAGATACTACAAATGATGTTCTGGACAATGAATATGTATATATCAACGAAAAGGTTACTCAAGTAAAAAACTGGGATAAGTATCCAGCCTCCATGGGAGTACGTGAATTTTACGGTGGAGATATCCAGGGAGTCATGGATAAATTAGACTATTTGCAGGATTTGGGAGTGGAAGTGATTTATTTTAATCCTATTTTCGTATCTCCCTCCAACCATAAATATGATATTCAAGATTATGATTATATTGATCCTCATTATGGAAAGATTGTGTATGATGAGGGAGAATTACTAAATCAGGACTGGGAGCGTGAGAATAAATACGCAAGTAGATATATTAATCGTGTGACCTCTAAGAAGAATTTAGAGGCGAGCAATGAGTTTTTTGCTCAATTTATGGAGGAAGTTCATAAGAGAGGAATGAGGGTCATTTTGGACGGTGTATTTAATCACTGTGGCTCCTTTAATAAATGGATGGATAGGGAGAGAATTTATGAGGAGGCTCCAGGTTATGAGAAGGGCGCTTATATTGCGTATGACAGTCCATACCGTTCCTTTTTTAAGTTTTATGATGACTTTAAGTGGCCTTATAATAGTTCGTACGATGGATGGTGGGGGCATGATACCTTGCCAAAGCTAAATTATGAGGAGTCGGAGATACTCTATAATTATATTTTGGATATCGGAAGAAAATGGGTTTCTCCACCGTATAATGTCGATGGATGGCGCTTGGATGTCGCAGCAGATTTGGGGCATTCTGCGGATTATAACCATAGATTCTGGAGAGATTTTAGAAAAGCGGTAAAGGAAGCGAATCCAGATGCCATTATTTTGGCGGAGCATTACGGCGACCCAGGAGATTGGCTACGTGGTGACCAGTGGGATACGGTTATGAATTATGATGCATTTATGGAGCCAATTACTTGGTTTTTGACGGGGGTAGAAAAGCATAGTGATGAGTATCGAGGAGAACTCTTAGGCAATAGTGAGGCTTTCTATGGTGCGATGGAGTATCATATGTCTCGTTATCACACGCCGTCTTTGATGGTCTCTATGAATGAGCTTTCCAATCACGACCATTCCAGATTCTTGACGAGGACAAATAGCAGAGTGGGAAGAACCCATAGTGTCGGTCCAGAGGCTGCGAATGAAGGGGTTGATAAGAGTATTTTTAGAATGGCGGTGTTGATGCAGATGACCTGGCCAGGAGCTCCGACCGTATATTATGGTGATGAGGCAGGAGTCTGTGGATGGACTGACCCGGATAATAGAAGAACATATCCTTGGGGAAAAGAAGATAAGGATTTAATTCAGTATCATAAGGATATGATTTCTATCCATAAGAAGTATCAGGCATTGAAGACTGGCTCGATTAAGTTTTTGCATGGAAGTTATCGAAAGCTTGCCTATGGTCGATTTGCGGGAGACGAGAAGTTGCTTATTGTTGTGAATAGTAATTTAGAGCCGAAAAAGCTTCGAATTCCAGTCTCAGAAATTGGGGTCACGGATAAGGAAGTGATGGAGCAGATTATGCTTACTGTTGAGCAGGATTATACGATGGATAGAAGTAGGTTTGAGGTGCAAGATGGGATGCTGAATATTACTATGCCGAAGAAATCGGCGAATGTTTTAGTGGCGAGGAAGAAATAGATATAGGTGAGGGAGAGAGTGGGGGTAGACGCGAAGAGAGTCCGTCGATATGTCCCCGAAAAACACGTTCGTTCCCACGGTTTTTCGACATACGCTGATTT
>JAUUSJ010000209.1 GCA_030841965.1 Blautia sp. | reverse complement strand
ATTATGCGGTATCATATGCAAATATTACTGGAGTTCCTATTGTTACGATGGAGTCATCTTTGGGGTTGGATTTTAAAGCCGTTATCATCTGTGGATTATATCCGTTAGGATTACATGATAAAACCAAAACTGAAAGGATGCTGCAGGAGAATGCAAATCGTGAAGCTGTAGTAAATGCATTTAATAAAAACGTGAATATTCTTTATATGTCATGTTCAAGGGCGAAAGATGTTTTGCGTATAGTAACGGCAGATAATGAGTCTGATTCAATTTATATAAAATTATTAAAAGAAGCTTTAAATTAGGAGAGTTATTGTGAGACACAATGAAAATAATGGCGAAAGCGTTAATGGTAAAATTATATTTTCAAATATTGATGATTCGAATCCAATTTTTGAGGTGAGTTGTTTTGTTATTGACAATCTTTCCGCTAAAGCAATTAAAGCAAACTATAACCTGACAATTTATGGTGATGTCGAAGCTCAATCGCTTTCTGTAATGGGGAATTTCGTGTGTTTAGGCAGTTGTAGAGTGGAAAATTTGAGTGTACAAGGAGACTGTTACGTAAGAGGAGATTTGGAAATTTCAGAAGAAGGATTGATCGCCGGAAATTTAAGGTCAAAAGGACTTACACTTAATTCGTTAGAGGTAAGGGGGAATATATTCTGCGATTCGATAGACTTTGATGATGTTTTAGTATGTGATGGAAAATGTATTGTGTCTGAAGGAATAATGGGTGCAGGAATAGTTCAGTGTAACTTAGTGTTATGTGGAGAATATGCTTCGAATGATGATGATGCTCATGTTGTTATTGCTTCTGAAATAGAAAATCTCATAGCTGTACAGGGTATAAATAATACAAAAGAAGAAGCTTCTATCTGGAATGAAATTATAACAAAAGCACAGGATACAGATTGGGAAGAATTTGAAGAATATCTAGTTGAAAAAAGTGAAAAGGAATCCTTTTTTGCCCAATCTTTGGAAAGATATAGAAAACTATTATCTTTTGCAGATTATTCAAAGCTTGTTGATCTCAAACAATACATTGAGTTAGTTGATTTAGTCTTTTGTCAGGATGAAATTATACAGAAATGCAATTTAAAGTCTGCATTAGAAAACCATTTATTAAAGAAAGCTGGAAAATATGTAAATGAATTAACCCTTCCAGCATTAACTAAAACTGATTTTGCAGATTTATTGCATAAAGTTACTAATAATAGGTTCAATATTCAAGATGATATCTATCATTTTATTGTTGAGCAATTATATGCCAAAATTGGATTAAAGTATAGTACGGTATGTATAATATTGGGGGATGATGAGTAGTATGAATGTTCAAACTCAACATAAAATTTTTGCAAAATCAATTACAGAACAATTTATTAGTAATATTACGGGAGAGGGAGTTGAACGTGTTGAAGGTAAGGTTCCCGAGGATAAATTTATCGTCGGACAGCTTGCACCTATTTCTACAAATGCAGTTAGTTTTATTACTTCACGAGTAATCATTAATGGTGTCGGTGTCAATTTTAATATTAATTTTGAGGATTTGAATAATTGTGCCCTAAATATTCAGTTATGTGGTAACTGGTTCTATAGAGTTCGTCCGACTTATGAAGAGCAGTGCGAGTCAGCAGTTAAACAGTATAATAAGTTGTTTGAACGTCAATATTCGTCTGTTAAAGAGTTTTTGAACGATATGGACGTTATGGAAATCATTGAAAATGTTGATTCTAAAAAAACAAATAGCTATGATATCCGGCTGCTGCAAATTTATAAGAAAGTTTCTATGGAAGAACATCATTTAGGGATAAGCGTTCGATTAAAAGATATATATGATTCAGATGCTGAGGTGGCTGCTATTGATGATTTAGCACTAGAAAATCAAGAATTATATAATTCAATACAGGGGATAATTAAAGATTCTGTTCTTACAGACCCTGATTATTATGATTATGATATTCGTTCAAAATTAACTTTGCGTGATTTAGAGACAGAAGAAAATTGGCGGGCATTTTTGGCACGAGAAAAGAAGGATGCTCGTATTCTTCCTAATTGGAATGCTGCTATTGTTTTAGAAGCAAAGAAAAGGTCTGATATTTTAGCAATTTCAATTAAAATGCTTAATAAGGCGGAACAAGTTGAGGCCGAATTATCAAAGAAGAGAAATAAGGAATCGGTGAAAATTTCAACTATCTTCAATGCGAGATTGAAGGTTAATCTTATTGAGGCAAAATATCAACCAATAAAGCTGGCACATTTTAAAGATGATTATAAATATAACAAGGAGCAGGCTGCGATTGGATTCAACTGTAATATTGATTTCCGGGAATTGAGAGATACTAATGACTACATTGTTACTACTAATGTACCTATATACGAGCAGTATCGTTTGAAAACGAATGACGAGATACCAGCTAAATTTTCTGATCTGATTAATGACCCTGTTCAAACATTGGAGAGTATATATTCTCATATGTTAGATGAACTTGGAACTTGGAATGATAAATATGCCGAAGCTAAGTATTGCTATTCCCGCCAGGCACTTCGACAGATGAGAAACGAAATTGACGATTTTGAATTGGAAATCAGCAGATTTAAGTTGGGAATTGATCTGATTAGGGACTATTCGGTGATTAAAGATGCTTTTGTTTATATGAATCAGGCATTTGCAAATTCACCTAAGAGTTATGGTGGATGGAGACTTTTCCAAGTTATTTACATTGTATCAGTAATTTTAGATATTGCTGTATGTGAAAAGCATCTTGCCATTCCAGAAAATATTCGTAGCAAAACAACATTTGATGATGTTGATGTTATTTTTTTCCCTACCGGTGGTGGTAAAACTGAGGCGTTTTTAGGAACAGTTGTTTTCAGTTTATTTTTCGACAGACTAAGAGGAAAAAATGCCGGAGTTACTGCGATTTTGAGATATCCCCTTCGATTACTTGCAGCACAGCAGGCTTCTCGTGTCTGCAATATTCTTGCACAGGCAGAATTATTACGAAGAAAAGATAATCGGATGAACAAATCGGATGAATTTGCACTTGGGTATTTGTGCGGAGAAGGGAATACTCCAAATAAATTAAATAAGTATAAATTAGATGAAATTAACTCTCTTTCAGTTGTGGAAAGAGATAAAAAATATCTTGTCGTTGAGAAATGCCCATTTTGTAATGGGGATCTACATATGATGGCAGATATAGATCATATGCGACTTGTTCATGTATGTAGTAATAGAATATGTAAGGAAAGTATACTGCCAATTTATATTGTAGATAATGAAATATATCGCTATTTACCTTCGGTCATTATTAGTACTGTTGACAAGATGTCTGCCATTGGTTTTAATAGAAATTTTTCACAGATATTTAGAGGAGCAAATAGAAGATGTGATCTTCATGGATATTGTGGAACCGATGGTTGTATTGAATTCAAAGAATGTCGAGAAGAAAGTTTTTCTAAAGTGCAGATGTATGATCCTGTTCCAACATTGATGATTCAGGATGAATTGCATCTGATAAGAGAATCTTTAGGGACTTATGATTCTCACTACGAACTAATGATTGACTATTTTTGTAAGCATCATACTTCCTCGATGCGAGGAATGAAAGTGATCGGTGCAACAGCGACCATTTCCAATTATGAAGATCAAATACAGCAATTGTTTTTGAAAAATCCACACAGATTTCCTTGTGAATCTATTGATTTGAAGAAACATTTTTACTCTTATATTGATGAGTCTGATTTGAACAGAATAATTATTGGATATGCACCATTTGGCAGAGCAGTAATTAACGGTGTAGCATACTCCTTGAAAGCTCTGCGAGAAGTAATTTGGAAATATGTTCAGAATCCGAAGTGCATCCATGAAATAAAGGGCTTAGAGGATATTGAGCTTCATGATGCGAATAAAATAATACAAGACTATTGGTTATCTATCGAATATAATAATGTAAAGATCGATAGTACAAATGTTGTTGGCGCCCTGAATAACCCTATTAATATTGAGTTGAGTGATGCAGGAATTCGTACATATTCAGCAGCAAAAATGACAGGTGATGATTCGTTTCAAGATGTAAGAAAAATACTAGCAGAAATTGAAACAGCACAAGATATTGTTAATGATGTAGACTTTAATATGATTTCTGCAACAAGTATGATTTCACATGGTGTTGATGCTGATAGGTTTAATCAAATTATGTTCTTTGGTATCCCAGGTAGTACAGCAGAATATATTCAGGCATACTCTAGAGCAGGTAGAAAGTATCCAGGTATCGTGATTGACATTATTAGGCCTACTAGACCTACGGATCAAAGCTATCTTAGATATTTCCAAAAATTCCATGAGTATAAAGACATCCTGATTGATCCGGTTCCGGTCAACAGGTGGGCTAACAAAGCTATAGATGTGACATTACCAGGTATCTTCAGTGGCTTGATCTTAAGTGTTTATTATCCAAGGAATACGAAGCGTATATATATGATGCCAGATTTGCAGAAAGCTATCATAAACAACGAAATCGATAAAGAGGAAGTGCGTAATCAACTATATGAAATATATGGTTGTATTTTAGATGATGGTCAAATTCGCAATGTATCAAAAATATACAAGAATAAAATTGATGATTTCGTAGATACTATTTTCAGTAGAATTGCGGAAAAATCTGTTGGAGAGGTATATTTAACCCAAGGTCTCAACGATTTAGGTTTCCATGTCATGCAAAGCCTACGGGATACTGAAAAACAGTTGATAGTCGAAGTGGATTAAGGAATAAAAAAATGGCTGATTTAAAAGAAAATCAAATGATGAGAAGCACTTCTCAAGCTTTATATAAATATGTGCCAGAGCGCTGGATAGATTTCTATTTTTCTTCAAATAGACGAGGATACACGGCTTTTGTTAATCGATGGACTAGTATGCCATTAGAAGATATTAATAAAAAGCGTTTGCTTAGAAAAGTGGATGTTGCTGTAAAGAGTTATCAAAAGCAAGGTGGGACCAAGTTCGAAAATGGAGAATCTAGATGTCTTAAGAATTTTGCAAGTGATATTTCAGACGAAACGTATTCTGTTCTAACACCAAGAGTTAGTGAAACAGATCGAGCTATTGCCGGAAATATTAGTCCGAGTGTGTTTTTCTGCGAAAAATGTCATAAGATTCGTCGTTTCAAAAGACATTCACAATATTCTTTTATTATGGACAAAAAGTGTATTGATCCAAAATGTAATGGTAATTTAGTCCAATTAAGAGATATATATTATTGTAAATGTGGATGGGCTGGAGAGGTATCAATTGGTGATTGTGAGAAGCATAGTGTGAACTTCCTGTGAGAAGTATCACTTAACCAGCCAACAACTGAGTGAGAA
>JAUUSJ010000376.1 GCA_030841965.1 Blautia sp. | reverse complement strand
AGCTAAGTATATCGAAAAACCGCTCCACTCTCTATCGTTTTTGGAGGACATATCTACGGACTCTCTTCGCTGTGTACTGGCAAAACACTAGAATATTCTTTTTTATAAAGACAACTACTACATAGTTTCAATATAAATTCTCCGTTTTTTTACTTACACAAATTTTACGCTATCATATAGATATGGTTATAATTGAAAAGTTAAAATGACCTAAAATGTCCGTAAAAATATCCTTATATAATATATTCTCGTCTTTTTACTGTTCAGATGGCAAGCGTCGGAATTTCTCCCACTCCTGAGAATTATCCGTAGCCTCTACTTCAAGTAAATACAAATCTTCCTCTGTCTCTACATCAAAGCTATATTTTCCAGCCTCATGTCTCATAGCAGTAATCTGACCTAATCCGCCTTTCCAATTTTCAAAAACTTCCTGCTGTTGCTCTTTTTCCAGAACCTCATCTGGGATCTCACTCATCAATTTTCCATCTGCATTATAAGTTTTATATCCAAGACGCGTAATCCTAATATCAGAAACCTCGTAAAGTCTCAATCTAAGTTCATTCGTCCCCATATCAAACACATCTCGATTACAACTATTACTCGCTTTAATAATAACATATCCCAAATCAAAAATAATCTGGTCTCTATATTCCTTCATCTCAAAAATCTGTGCCTGTGTGAAGGCAAAATTTTCTATCTCATTTTTTGTATAATATCCCATCTCTACTCCTTCTCTCTTCTATAAATTATACTGACACTCCAACGGCTAAAACACACTGGGTTCTTACATACATTCACTTCTAAATATACTCGAAAGCATATAAAAGTAATTTCTAGGCAAAGACTATTAACATAATTCCCCAAACCGCCAAGTTCACCTAAACCTCAAGTTTTCTCTAAACTCCTTAATTTTTTATTATACCTTAACTCTTCTTCCTTGTGAAGCCTTAAGAAAAAAATGATAACATAAAATTTTTATTTTTGCCTCAAAAAAACAAGAAAATCAATTTTAAACTATATAGTAAGCGTCCTTATAAGAAATATTCTAGTGTTTTGCCAGTACACAGCCGGGAGAGGAAGGAGATATGTTCTCTAAAAACGATAGAGAGTGGAGCGGTTTTTCGATATACTT
>JAUUSJ010000375.1 GCA_030841965.1 Blautia sp. | reverse complement strand
GAAAATCGCTATGCCACAGCCTTGGCAGGCCATCGCGCAGCGATTTTGTTCAATTAATATTTATTATACTTTGATGAATATGATATCCATTATATGAATATTGTAAGCTGGGAGACTGTGTTATGAAGGACAATGAATTGACTTTAGATAAATTTAAAAATCGTATAGGACATAACATCCGAATCATTCGGGAGTTTAAAAAAATCACTCAACAATCTTTATATGAACATATCAACAAATCACAGGCAACTTTATCACGCTATGAAAATGGTCAATCTTCAATGAGTATTGATACTCTTTACAAAATCTGCCAATTTTTAGATATCCCTATTGAAATTATGATATCAAAAGATT
Organism: Blautia sp.; assembly: GCA_030841965.1. Lineage (GTDB taxonomy): Bacteria > Bacillota > Clostridia > Lachnospirales > Lachnospiraceae > JAUUSJ01. The sequence goes on along the minus strand of JAUUSJ010000375.1, from coordinate 784 downwards.
TGTCATATGATGATTATTCATATATAAATCCAAATAAAAAAAACAAGATTTCGAAAGATTATACGCACTATTTTGAAGAGAAAATGCTTAATTTGTACTATCTCTCTACTTCGCAAAATAATCTTGTTATTCAATCAGATTTATTAACTGCTGAATTAGTACAAGATAACTATATTCCTTTTCTTTTTGAAGTAAAGCATAATAGCCCAGACAAACAGATTTACGAAGGCAGTTTAGTCCTTGAAGCTCAACATGCTTATTTTTACTTCAAAAACAAAAACCGTAATGAACGAGGATTAATTATCACTTATTTATATCCTCAAAAAAACAAAGATACACCTATTACATTATTAGGGTTAATGATTTCAATTTCACATGGATACGAACAACGCCCTTGTACTCAAAAATGCTTTATTTCTTCTCAAAAGATTGATTTAGAAACATTGAAACCATTTCTTAAAATGGACGCCCAAGAGGAACTTTTTGTTAACAGTAACTTTATAACATTTTTAACTAAAGCTTCTGATCGCAAAATTTATGATTGGATTAACGACACTGATTCTGTGTAAACTCACGCAACATAGTAATCGTTAAATAATATAATTTACTTTCATCTATACAATATCAAATAAAAGAAAGTCCTCCAAATTATTTCTGGGGGACTTAACCTTAAATAAACGCGCCTGTGTCTATAAAATTATCTATTTTCCGTTATTCGACTAAATCACATGTAAATTCCGCGTGAGCTGATCATTTTGTCCGGCCAAATTGACCAATCCTTCCG
>JAUUSJ010000374.1 GCA_030841965.1 Blautia sp. | reverse complement strand
CAGACATGCTCGAATGTGCAATTCATCCCATCACCTATAGGACGCCACTGAAAAAGTGGTAAGTTTAGTATCACAGGGTGTCAAATATGTGCAAAAATGTTCCTTGATAATTAAATATTGCTAAAATAGTGTTTTGAGGGATGCAAAATCTACCCTTTTGAGAGATGAATTTTCCTATTTTTCCTCATTTGGGCAGACTTCTCCCTTTAGTTTTAAAATTCGTTTTAAATTGACTGCAAATATTGATACTGCTCCTTGAAGTTGCATGTTTGATAGTCCAGCAGCATCACAACGACTATATCCGTGTATATTTTTTAATTCACTATTTTTTGCCTCTATCATATAGCGGGTTTTGAAACGTTCCTTGAAATATTGTGTTTTTTGAAACGCTTCTTGATTTTTATGATAATCCGATTTAATAGTGATACTATACGTTTTGGTTTTTGCATTTTCTTTATAGCAGCCATTACGATAAGGACAGACATGGCATTTATTAATATCGAAAAAATATTTGATACGTGTATTCTTTTTCTGATTACTACGTTTGTCAATTCGATATTTTATAGCCAAATGCCCCGCTGGGCACTGCATGGTATCCGCATCTTTATTAAAGATAAAGCCGTCCTCTGAACGAGTCCCTTTTATGATGCTCGGGTTAAGCTTTGAAATTAATTTATAGTCATTGCTTTGTGCATCTTTTAAATTTTCCAGTGTGGAATATGCGGTATCTGCTATTACTTCATTAACGGTTGCACCTGCTGCTTTACTTTTTTGAACCAGTACTGGAAGTTCCTGACCATCAAATGCTTCGCCGGATGTGATTGTTGCTGCTGTGATAATCCGTTCATCTGTCATGGCCAAATGAGTTTTGTATCCGTAAAAAGAAGAATTGACCGTTTTATGGCCAATCCGGGCATCCGGGTCAATGGATTGATCATAACAATCAATCTGATTATCCAAAATTTCGGATAACATAGAAGATTCTTCTTTAATCGTTGGCAGTTCTGAATACGGACTTTCCTGAACTGTGTTTAATAATTCATGACAGTATTCATTATACTCATCTAAAGAAGCTCGTTTTTCAGGTTCATCTGGCAGATAAATGTCTTTATCAGAATCTTTTAAAGCTGCTTTTAAAG
>JAUUSJ010000373.1 GCA_030841965.1 Blautia sp. | reverse complement strand
GTAAGCAATACTTCACGAGTATAAAAAATAATCCCCGCTAAAAATCTACTGAGCCTTGGTTTCAGGTAAGAGATTCTATATGGCATTCTATGTACTCTTTATCGTTCTCTATAAATATGCGCTTTATATTGGGTGGGAAGTGTCTTGTCGTTTGTCAATCTTTTTAAGATGCCATATAAGGCTCTTGTATTCGTGAAGAATAAGATTTGTAAAAAAATCCTTTCAATCTTTGTTCATGTATTTATCTTACTATATGTTAAGAGCAGGAATAGGAACTGGTTGTGGATGATTGAAAATCAATGTGTTATTGTATGTATGGAAGATGAAAAAAGTATAAATCTCTTAGTAAGAGATCGACATTTCACGTGCAAAAATAAGGAAAGTTTTGATAACTAGTACACTTTTCGCGGAAAAAATATGGAATATTGTGAAAAAAAGTATTTCTTCTGGTTCTACCGGCTCTGATTTAATCTTGTATCTGTATAGTTAATATTTTGATTTAAAGCCTGTTATCGTCTGTTTGTAGATCTCTTACTAAGAGATCTGCATAAAAGGCCAATAAGAACGAATAACGAGTTTAGATGGAATACCTGTTTCTGAGACGTAAAAAGACGAGCAGCACTTCTGTAAGGCAGAAGACATTGCTCTATCGTGCCGCCGGTCGCGAATGGACGGCGCGGTTCTCGTCACTGTCGGATGTCCGTCCGGCAGACAGCCTTATATATAAAGGTATATTGTATCAGTTGGAGATACGCCGGGCGTTCCTCGATTCCTCTCTTTCGTTAAAGAAACTGAGTATGATGCTCGAAACAAACCAGACTTACCTGAGCAATGCGGTGAACCGCTACTTCGGTTGTCATCTGAAGGAGTTGCTTAACCGCTACCGGGTGGAATACGCTAAGGAGCTGCTTCGCAACGGCGGTTGTCCGCTGGGCGAGGTTCCGTCACGGAGCGGTTTCGGTTCGAAGAGTCCTTTCTATCTGGCTTTCGTCCGTCAGACGGGTATGACTCCGAAACGGTATGCGGCGCGCGAGAGGAACCTGGTGAACTTGGAAATAGAGAATGAAGTCCTTTTATAACAGTATATGTATAACCAATTTTTAGTTTTTTAAATTTATAAATTTAAATCTTTATTTATGAAC
>JAUUSJ010000208.1 GCA_030841965.1 Blautia sp. | reverse complement strand
CAAAAGATTTTTCTACTTCAATCTTAACTAAATGACATTGAGCGGCAAAGCTAAGCATATCGAAAAACCGCTCCACTCTCTATCGTTTTTAGAGGATATATCGATGGACTCTCTTCGCTGTGTACTGGCGAAACTCAATAATTAGTAGATTATTAATTGGTATGATAGATATGAGATGTTTGTTGAATAATCAAATTTTTAAATTGGCATATAGTTATTTTCAGTCTGTATCAGCATTATGAAAAAAGAGGATATCTAAAATTAGTTTTTACTGTATTTGGATATCCTCTTTTCTTTTATTCAATTACTTAAACTGATTATTTTGTTTAGCTATATAATAGTTTTAAAGTACTTTCTATTTTAATTTATACTTTAAAGATTCGATGTGCTTTTTGTTTTTTGAGAATTACAGTTTCTTTTTATTCTTCTATTGTTACGGACTTGGCAGTGCTCCATGCTGAGCTATAGTCTGTTCCGTTTACAGTGATATAGCTTCTGACGCGAACGTAGTATTTTTGGTCTGATGTGAGTTTGTATATTGTTTTGGACGCGTTATTGGCTCCAGTTACTCTTGATGTATGGGAGTTGCTAAAGTCGCTGTTTGTGCTGTATTCTACGTGATAATAGGTGGCTTTTGTATTTTTGGTCCAGTTTACTGTCGCTTGGTTTGCATTTTGACTGACTAGAGTGCTGATTGTCGGTGTGTCTAGTCGATAGGTTGTCTTTACGGCAGATTCTTTGGACCTTATGATTGTGTCTCCTACTTTTGTATAAGCTACAATCTTATAGCTATATCTTCCTCCGTTTGTGGTTGCGGTAGTGTCTGACCACTGCACGATATCCCCAGAAGAAATTGTTTTTACTTTTGTATAAATTCTTCCGTTTTCACTGCGATAAATCTCGTAACCAGTTGCAAAATCTACTTTTGACCAGTTTAATCCTAATCCATTGCTTAATTTATCGAATTTCGATAGAGATGGCTTGGCTGGAGCGATATAGATTTCTGCTGTGATGGTTCCCTTGTAGTTCTCTGCTCCCTTTACGGTTACGGTTCCGATGCCAGGCTCTATATTGTCTTTGTAGATGACTTTATAGTCTACAAATTTCTCTAGTTCTTTGTCTCCGTTTAATACTGTTGCTGCTGGCTTTTTGGCATCGCCAGTGTAGTTATAATCGGTTCGGGATAAGTTTAATGTAAAGTTTTCAATGCTCTTTTTTCTGATTAGGAATTCTTCGGTCTTGGTTCCTGTATATTTGCCAATACCTTGAATATGTATTTTACCCATTCCAGCGTTGATATTGTCGGTATAGGTTATGGTGTAATCTACATCTTTCTTTAGAGTAGTTTCTCCATTTTTTATCTTTACTGATGGTTTCTTTTCTGTTCCTGAATAGGTGTACTTGGCAGTGGACATCTCTATTGTCAAGTCGTTTATATCGGTTAATTCTGCTGGAATTTCTTCTTCTCGTCCTCTGTATTTACAAGTTTCGCATTCTTCATGTCTAGAACCTTTTTCTGTGCCTACGGCTTCTTTATCGATAACCCACTTAAAATTATGTTTATCGAGTTCTTTTGTCTCAGAGCAACGATTACATTTTTTCCAATGGTTTTCTTCGTCTTGTTGCCAGTTAGTTTCGTCCCAATCATGACCTAGGGCAGAAATAATCACAGAATCTTTATCTGTAATTTCATTTGTTGCATCTTCATCCTCGAAATATCTTTCACAATTATTGCAGATATAGTATGCTTTATTTCCATTTTCCACACAAGTAGCGTCTACAGCTTCCACAGCATGTAAATCGTTATGTATTAGAGTTACTGGGGTACCGGATACTTCTCCTGTAAATGTTGCTTGGCAATTACTATATATTGTTCCATTATTGGTTAATATTCCCTGCTCCTCTGTAAATACAGAATTATTTTGGATAGTTCCGTTATTGGTAGTTTTATCTCCATTTACTGAAACAGTTCCGTTATTTTCTAACTTTCCATTTATAGTGAAATTAGGTACTTCTACTAAGTTAAAGGTAACTCCCTCTTTTACTAGAACCTCTGCTCCTTGTAAAATCTCTACTGGTCGAGCCTTCCCTAAAGTAAAATCTGATGAAATAGAACTCGTCCCACTAAATAATAGTATGCTATTATTCTTCTCTAAAATACGGCCATTGACTATAGAACCAGGCTCACATACATAATCTCCGACTGTCCTGATTATAATCGAATTATTATCATCACCTGTTGTAGAAGTCCATACAGAATTTAGAGTCGAATTGCCACTTATTTTTGTGTTAGCTGAGTACTTGGATGCATCAGCTGTATAAGAGAAGATTCCAGTGGAAGCATTTTCAAAACTTATCTCTGAATTTTCAACAATAGTATCGGAATATGACATCACTCCCGTATCTGCATCTATTTTCAAATTACTATTTTTTATATTGCAAGTAGATTGTGCAGATTTATTCTCTCCATAAATTCCTGCAATGCTTGCTTTTAATGTTCCCTCGCAGTTATCTAATAGGACAGCTCCCAAAGAGCTATAAAGTGCTCCTGAGCCTCCTGTTACGTCCAATTTGGAGGAGTTAATCTCTAGGCATTCATTATTAGCGTGAATTCCGATTACATGTGCAAATACAGTAATATCACTATTGGTAATAATATGATTATTATAACATGTAATTCCAACACCATTGCTTTTTACATTTATCTTAGAATTGTTAATAGTCAAATTATCCTGCGATGATATACATTCCATATATCGAGCGGCTATCTGCGTGGCTTGATTTTCTGCGGTCAAAATGCAATTATCAATTGTAATACTTCCTACTGCATGAATGGCGTGTTCTCCACCCGTTACAGTGAGAGTTGGTCTTGTATCTGCCTCTTCACTATAGGTTCCCATTCCTTTGATATCTAGAGTATAATTTGAGCCAGAGTGATTACCATTACCTAATGCCGTTCCTGTCTTCTCGGTAGTAGTGATTTTATTCTCACTTCCCTCTGTCAATACAATTGTTAAATTACACTGTGCCACAATCGGACCACCATTATAGCCATCCAAAGTCAATGTCTTTGTATCTGCGTCGTAAGTCCATCCTTCCCCTGATGATGTTTCAAATGCATTCACTCCATCTATAGTGAGCACTTCGGGCTGAGTTGCAGCGATAGTATCTTGTTCCTCCACAGTATTTAGACCTATTTCATCTAATGTATCTTGAAATGACTTTATCTGTTCTGATAAATCGGAGCTATCTGCTAAAACTTCGTTATCTAACTGAGTTTGCTTTTGCGCCTGAACAACTTCCGTGCTCTCATTGGATTCCGCTGCTACTGCATTCGTTGGTATCATCGTACTCGCAGTCAAAAGACTCAGCATAATGGCAAATACTCTCTTGAATTGTCTTCGTCTCATCCTTCTTTTTCTCCTCCTTTTTTGATAAAATAGATTAAAATGATAAAGTTTTATGATATATATTTAAATTATATTTACTCTTGCATATAATATAGCTTTATATTTTTAATAATCTATGTTATGTGCAATACATCTAAAAAAGATAAATATATAAAATAAAATTTAGTATATTTTATCATGTCAAAGGCTTTATTTCAAGTGCTAATCTCTGTAGGATAGTGTAAAATTTTGGTAAATTAGTAGGGTGGGGAGAAGAGAGACGAGAGACGTAAAGAGAGGTTGGCGGTTTGTGGGCTGGAAACAGACGCGAAGAGAGTCCGTGGATATATCCCCTAAAAACACGTTCGTTCCCACGGTTTTTCGACATGCGCCGATTTTTGCCGCCTCCCGCAAACTCGTGCCTACGGCACTCAAACAGTGCTCCAGCGGCAAAGCTAAGCATATCGAAAAACCGCTCCACTCTCTATCGTTTTTAGGGGATATATCCACGGACTCTCTTCGCTGTGTACTGGCGAAACTCGATGCCGAGACATTCCGAATTGCTCTTGCAGAACAATTTATTTAAATTGTTTAATTTTAACATTTTTTATTTTCTCCTTGTTTCGTTGTAATTATATTATACATTAAAATATAGAATGTTTTCGTTAGAGATACACACTAAATTTTATAGTATAAGGTAAAGAAAATTGCATAAAATATACATTTAAATAAAGTATATAATATGTTATGCTAATATAAAAAAATAGAACAGGAAGAACAAATAAAAAATGATAAAATATAAAAGAAATATAATAGAAATGCTTAGAGAAAAAGGAATAACAACTTATATAATAAGAAAAAACAAATTGTTTACCGAAAGTCAATTGCAACAGCTTAGGGAAGACAGGCTAGTGACGCAGGATGTGCTAGATAAACTGTGCACCCTGCTAGAGTGCCAACCTGGATTTTTGCTCGAACACAAGCTGGACGAAGAAAATAAAAAATTTGAAAAAAAGGTATTTGAATGCATAAAAAAATAATGTATATTGTAATTACAGAAACGAAAACAAGAACAAAAAGAAAAAGAGAAAGGAAAATGAAAAACATAATTGAGTGAAAAGAAAGATATGAAAGTGTGGAGTTTTTAACACGAATCGTTGTTCATGTAAAATCTTAAGCGTGAAAATTAACATTTCTGTAAATCATGGAAATTTTCGTACCGTTTACAGTTGCGACAGAGTAAACTTTGTTGCAAAGGGTACTGTCAATCACCCTATGATGTAACGCCACTTTAGATAGGAATACCTATCGGGGTTTAAAAGTCGAGGCATAAGTTGTTAGCACGACTGGACAGTTACAAGCCCATGACCTTTCGTTCGAGAGTAGTTGACTATTTATATCTCAATTTATTTCTCTTTCTAAAATCCGAAAAACTATAAATTAATAGTTGAAATGAGAATACAATCTAAAACAACCGTAAAAATATAGCTTAGTCACAGTCGAAAAGACAAAAACTTTGAAATAACTGTAAAAACATAATTATAGTTACAGTCAAAATATCAAATTCTCTGAAGTGACCGTAAAATATTAATATAACTACAGTTCAAATATTGAAATTCTCTAGTACACCCGTAAAAGTATCTCTATAGCTACGGTCCAAATATCAAAATACTCTAAAACAACTATAAATATATCCAATATAATAAATTATGTTCACAATTCCAAAACTATCTAAATATAAAACCACAAGTAATATATCAATTACCATAAATCACTAAAAATCATCACATTTTCGCCAACAAACAGCCGAAAGAGCAAGAAGAGATATGCGCCGAAAACGATAGAGAGTGGAGCGATTTTTCGATATACTTAGCTTTGCCGCTGGAGCACTGTCTGAGCACCGAAGGTGCGAGTTTGCGGGAAGCGGCAAAAATCAGCGTATGTCGAAAAATCGTGGGAACGAACGTGTTTACGGCACATATCTCTTCTTGCTCTTTCGGCGTCTCCCTTCACCATCTTTCCTTCCCCTTTTCGGCATCCCCCTCCAACATCTTTCCTTCCCCTTTC
>JAUUSJ010000207.1 GCA_030841965.1 Blautia sp. | reverse complement strand
TTGTGCGGAGCAATCTGGTATCAAAGGGGTCAAAAGACTTTTTGACCCCAACATCATAGCATTGATTTTAACGAGGTGAGTGAGGAGGAATAAGACAAAAGTGAAGAAATTATTGGTTTACCTAAGGGATTATAAAAAAGAATGCGTTTTAGCTCCACTTTTTAAAATGCTTGAGGCTACATTCGAGCTATTTGTACCGCTTGTCGTGGCAGCGATTATCGATGAGGGTATCGCAAACGAAGATACGGGATTTATTGTCGGCAGAGCTGGTATCTTAGTTTTACTTGCGGTAATAGGACTTATCTGGGCGATTACGGCGCAGTATTTTGCGGCGAAGGCGGCAGTTGGATTTGCCGCGCAGATAAAACATGCATTATTTGATAAGATTCAGAGTTTATCCTTTTCGGAGATTGACCGACTTGGAACTTCCTCTATGATTACGAGGATGACAAGTGATATCAACCAGGTGCAGTCTGGTGTGAATCTTGTGCTGAGATTATTTTTGCGCTCCCCATTTATCGTCTTTGGTGCGATGATAATGGCATTTACAATCGATGTGAAGGAGGCGCTTATCTTTGTAGTTACGATTCCGCTTTTGGCGATTGTCGTATTTGGCGTTATGCTTGCGAGCATTCCTCTGTACAAAAAAGTACAGCAATGTCTTGAACGTGTCCTTGGAAGCACAAGGGAGAATCTGACTGGTATCCGTGTCATTCGTGCATTTTGCAGAGAGGAGGCGGAGATAGAGGCGTTTGATGAGAAGGCGAGAGATTTAAATACAATGCAAAAATATGTCGGGAAAATCTCCGCACTTATGAATCCGATTACGTATATTATTATTAACGGGGCTGTCATCGTGTTAATCTGGGGCGGTGCCATCCGTGTGGATGCCGGGATTTTGACACAGGGACAGGTTGTCGCACTTTATAATTATATGTCTCAGATTTTGGTAGAGTTAATTAAGCTGGCAAATTTAATTATCAATGTGACAAAGGCAGTCTCCTGTGGAAATCGTATTCAGGCTATTTTCGAGATTGAGAGCGAGGAGAATACAGATAGAAAAGAAGAGGCAGCAAGTATAGGACAGAGCCAAGAAAACAGAGAAAGTAGAAGTATCATTGAGAGAAATGAAGTAGATACGAAAGAAGAAAAGAGTGAAAATCAAGATATTTCTGTCGCATTTGAGCATGTGAGTCTTACGTATAAGGGAGCTGGAGATGAGACGTTAAGTGATATCAGTTTTACGGCGAAATACGGAGAGACGATTGGAATCATCGGTGGTACTGGCTCGGGAAAGACATCACTTGTGCATATGATTCCGAGGTTTTATCATCGAACAGGTGGCGAGATTTATATTGATGGAGAGAAGATTGACAACTGGTGTGACGAGCAGCTTCGAGAGAAGGTTGGAATTGTCATGCAGAAGGCTGTCTTATTCCAGGGAACGATACGTGAGAATCTTCTTTGGGGGAAGGAATCTGCCACGGATGAGGAACTATATGAGGCGTTAGAGATTGCTCAGGCGAGAGAGGTTGTCGATAATAAAGAGGGTGGTCTGGACGCTGAGGTGGCACAGGCTGGAAAGAATTTCTCGGGTGGTCAAAGACAGAGATTGACGATTGCGAGAGCGCTTGTGAAGAAGCCGGATATTTTGATTTTGGATGATAGCGCATCGGCTCTTGATTATGCGACAGATGCGAGCTTAAGACGTGCACTTAAAAATAGAAAGGAAAAATGCTGTGTATTTATTGTATCACAGCGTACTGCCTCAATTCAGCAGGCGGATAAGATTATTGTTTTAGATGACGGCAAGGCAGTTGGAATTGGAACGCACGAGCAGCTTTTGAAATCTTGCGAGGTTTACCGAGAAATTTATGAGTCTCAGTATCGCAGTGAACAGTAGGAGGTGAGAAGATGAGCAAAAAAGAACAAAATAAAAAAACATTTCTAAGAGTATTAGATTATATGGGAAAATATAAGATTTTCTTTGTATTATCGATTCTTTTTGCAACTATCACGGTTGCATTGACACTTTATGTTCCGATATTGGTGGGACAGGCGGTTGACCATATCGTTGCAAAGGGAAAAGTGGAGTTTGATATTGTGAGAGGAATTTTATTTCAGATTGCGGTTGTCGTGTTATTTACGGCATTGGCACAGTGGTTGATGAATATTTGCAATAATAAGATTACGTATCATATTGTGCAGGATATCCGAAAAGAGGCATTTCGCAAAATACAGGTATTACCACTTGGATATATTGACTCACATTCCTACGGGGAGACTGTCAGCCGTATTATCACGGATGTGGACCAGTTTTCGGACGGTCTTCTTCTTGGATTTGCGCAGCTTTTTACCGGTGTTATTACGATTTTAGGAACTCTCGTTTTTATGGTGAGTATTCATCCGCTTATCGCAGCCGTCGTTGTCGTTATCACCCCGCTATCTTTATTTGTGGCAAAGTTTATTGCGGAGAGAACTTCTTCCATGTTTCGACTTCAGTCTGAGACGAGAGCGGAGCAGACTGCTTTTATCGATGAAATGATAGGAAATTTGAAGGTTGTCAAGGCATTTGCGCATGAGAAGAAGAATATGGAGAAGTTTGATGAGGTCAATGAGAGATTGGAAAAATACTCTCTTCGCGCGATTTTCTTCTCTTCTATGACAAACCCGGCGACGAGATTTGTAAATAGTATCGTGTATGCGGGTGTCGGGCTTACTGGAGCGCTCACTGCGGTTGCTGGCGGCATGACAGTCGGCGGATTGATTAGTTTTTTAAGTTATGCAAACCAGTACACGAAGCCATTTAATGAAATTTCAGGTGTTATGACGGAGTTACAAAATGCGCTGGTCTGTGCGGGGCGTGTGTTTGAATTATTGGATGAGGAGATAGAGGTCAAGGACGCAGATGATGCAAAGGAGCTTGGTCATGTACAGGGAAGTGTTGAGTTAGAGCATGTCTATTTTTCTTATACGGCAGATAAAAAATTAATTCAGGACTTTAATTTATCTGTGAAGCCGGGCAGCAGAATTGCGATTGTCGGTCCGACGGGATGCGGCAAGACGACGTTGATAAACTTATTGATGCGCTTTTATGATGTGGATAAGGGTGAAATTCTAGTCGATGGAAATGAGATTAAAACTGTGACGAGAAAGAGTTTAAGACAGAATTATGGAATGGTATTGCAAGAGACCTGGCTGAAAAATGGAACAATTCGCGAGAATTTGAAGATGGCAAAGCCGGATGCGACGGATGAAGAGATGATAGAGGCGGCAAAGCTGGCGCATTCTCATAGTTTTATAAAGAGGTTGCCACAGGGGTATGATACGGTGATTGGAGAGGATGGAGGAAGTCTCTCACAGGGACAAAAACAGCTCCTATGTATTACGAGAATTATGCTCTGTCTTCCACCGATGCTTATTTTGGATGAGGCGACTTCTTCGATTGATACGAGAACAGAGCTTAGAATCCAGAATGCATTTGCCAAGATGATGCAGGGAAGAACGAGTTTTATTGTGGCGCATCGCCTATCAACGATTCAGAATGCGGATGTGATTCTCGTTATGAAAGATGGAAATATTATCGAACAGGGAAATCATGAGTCATTATTGAAGCAAAATGGATTTTATGCGAAGCTATATAATAGTCAATTTGCAAAGGCATAAGTAGTGTAGTATCGCATTAAAGTGCAATATTGCAGAAAGAGACAAGATAGTTCGTATTTCCTAGTGAAATGATAGTTAAATCTTACAATAATCTAAATTTTATTAATTTCCTCTTTCACTTTAGTAAGATTTGTGTTAAAGTAAGAATTGGTACGATGAAAACTTATTTAGGAGTAGAAAAAGGGGAAAGGGGCTATGGTAATTAACAATTAAGAGAATAAATAGTTATTTAATAATAAGTTAATATGAGAGGGAAATTTTTTAGAAAGGAAAAGAAGATGGCAAGGGATAAAGTAAAAAATAGTGCAAAAGAGCCTATGGCTACTTGGAAGAAAGTATTAATTGGTATTGGAATATTTTTATTAGTTGTATATGTGGCTGGAGTATTGTTTTTCCACTGGCATTTTCAATACCAGACAACTTTGAATGGTCATAAGGTAGATTTTAAGAATGCAAATGATGTGAAGGCAGAATTGACATCGTCTATCAGTGACTTTGACTTAGAGCTGAAAGAGCGAGAGAATAAGACAGAGCAGATTAAGGCAGAAGATATCGATGTAAGGCTGGAGTATAATTATGAAGTCTATTATGCATTGAGAGACCAGAATGAATTTTTGTGGTTTATCGATTGCTTTAAGAAAAAGGACACGAAGGTTGAGGCAGATATTTCATATAATTCTGAGAAGTTGGACAGTATCATCGACAATTTGGAGTGTATGGATAAGAAGAACGATAAGGACTATGAGAACGCAAAGGTCGAGTATAAGGACGGAAAGTATCAGATTACACCAGAGGTAGAAGGTACAGAGGTAGATAAGGATAGCTTAAAGGAGAATATTTTAAAGGCTTTTAAGACGAACGAGACAGTTGTAGATATGGACAAGGACGGCTCTTATAAAGCTCCTACCATTCGCTCTACTGACCAAGTGACAACAGACGCTTTGAGAACAGCACAGAAGTATGCAGGTACAAAGATTACATACAAGTTTGCTGATGAGAAGGAAGTTGTTGATAAGAAGTTAATTCATAAGTGGATTACGATTGACAAGAAGATGAATGTATCTTTGGATTATGATAAGGTTCTGGATTATATTGAGGATCTTGCAGGTGAGTATGATACTTACCAGAGAAGTGTGAAGTTGAAATCTCACAGCGGTGAGACGGTTACCGTTCCAGCTGGTGGTTCTTATGGATGGAAGATTAGTGAGACGAAGGAAGCTAAGAGATTGATGCAGTTGATTGAGCAGGGCAGAAGTTTGACAAAGGAGCCTAAGTATTTGCTTAGAGCAGAGAAGGGCGAGAGAACATCTGTGGATGCGAACTGTGATACTTATATTGAGGTAAGCATTAGTGAACAGCATATGTGGGCTTATAAGAATGGAAAATGTATCGTATCTACTGACGTTGTAACGGGCGATGTTGTCAGAAGCGGAAGAGCGACGAATAAGGGTGCTTATTATATTCTCTATAAGCAGAGCCCAGCGACTTTAAGAGGTCAGGGATATGCTTCACCAGTTACGTTCTGGATGCCATTTAATGGTGAAGAGGGTGAGGGTATTCATGATGCTTCCTGGAGAAGTAGTTATGGTGGTTCTATCTATAGAGGCGGCGGTTCACATGGTTGTGTCAATACACCTTATTCTAATGCGAAGAAGATTTATCAGAACTTTGACGCGGGAACGCCAGTGTTTGTTTATTAATAGAAGGGAGAGAGACATCCTAGAGAGATAGGGGTGTCTCTTTTTTTTGTTTTGAAGGGGGACGCTGAAAGGGGAAGGAAAGATGTTGGAGGGGGATGCCGAAAAGGGGAAGGAAAGATG
>JAUUSJ010000206.1 GCA_030841965.1 Blautia sp. | reverse complement strand
TATCGAAAAATCGCTCCACTCTCTATCGTTTTCGGGGCATATCCCTGCCTCCTCTCTCGGCTGTGTATTGGCGAATAAAAAAGAATGATTATGTTTTTTGGTTCTTTCTGAACTTGAATATTTCATCTTTGCCAGTATTTCAGATTTTGTCGGAAATCGAATATTCCGACAAAATGGAATCTGGCATTATATTCAAATATGAGAAAGAACCAGTTTCTTTTGATTAGCCTTTATATTTTTTTAATATTTTTCCGTTTGAGGCTTTGAGTACGACTATGGTTACGGTTGAAAAGTGAGAATAGTCTGAACTACCCGTAAAAATATAGAGATAATTATGGTCAAAAATTTGAAATAATCTAAAAGGACTGCAAAATCCAGTTACAATTACAGTTGAAAAGTGAGAATGGCATAAACTACCCGTAAAGATATAGAGATAGTTACGGTCGAATATTTAAAATAATAGAAAAGCACCGAAAAAACCAGTTATGATTACGGTTGAAAAGTGAAAATAGACAGAATTATCTGTAAAAACAGAATATTTCAGAACTGTGAATTACTTGGCAATAAGTAATTGAGAATTTCTGCCTTGAAGTCTTAAAGTTTGAATTTTCGCAGATTGGAACTTGCAAAGTTAGTCTAAAATTGGTATGATGAAAGGCAAGTGACAAAAAGGAAAAGTTTAACATAGTATACATTAGGGGAGAAGGGAAAGTTTTATGAAACAGAAAATCTATAAATTTTCAAAAATATGGATTGGAGTGCTTGTGATGATGCTTTTTTGTTCGATATCAATGCCAAATCAAGTATCGGCTGCTACCTCTATTAATCTAAAAGCGACGAGGAAAGAGACATCCTGTGTTCTAAAGTGGAGTAAGAAAAAGGGGGCAGAGGGGTATAAGATATATCAATATGATTCTAATGGAAAACTTCTAAAGACAGTAAAGACGAAAAAAACGACCTATACTGTTAAAAAGTTAAAGAGCAATAAGACATATCAGTTTAAAGTAAAGGCATATAAAAAGGTAAAATCAAAATTAAAATATTTGTCAACTAGTAATAAAGTTAAAGTAAAAAAGATAAAGATAAGTTCTAGTAAAACAAAGAAAACGACAACAGTGCAAAAAGGCAATACAAGTAAAAAGAAAACAACGACAGTACAAAAAGGCAATACAAGTAAAGAGAAAACCACAACAGCAAAAAAAACGAATACAAGTAAAAAGAAAACAACAACCAAATCTAAAACAACGAAGACTTCTCAGTCAAAGTCTACTTTGAAGAAGTTATTGCAGACCGCTCTAAAGCCTGTGGGAAGTACGATGTATGTATGGGGCGGAGGCTGGAATAAGGCGGATACAGGGGCAGGAGAGTCGGCACGAACGATAGGAGTGAGCCCAAAATGGAAGAAGTTTTTCAAAAAGCAGGATAGCTCTTATAATTATAATACGACAAAGTATCAGATAGAGAATGGTTTGGATTGTTCGGGATATATCGGTTGGAGTATTTATAATATTTTAAATACGAAGAGTGGGAAGGCAGGATATGTAGTAAAAGCCAGCACTATGGCGAGCAATTTCGCCTCAAGAGGATGGGGAACTTATACATATAAGACAGGAGTCAAGGATTACCGCGCAGGTGATATCATGAGTATGCCGGGGCATGTGTGGATGGTACTTGGACAATGCAAGGATGGAAGTGTAGTATTATTACATTCCAGTCCTCCAGGAGTTCAAATTGCAGGGACAGCAACGAAAAGTGGGAAAAAGAATAGTCAGGCGGTCGCTCTTGCTAAAAAATATATGAAAAAATATTATCCAGAATGGTATAAAAAATACCCAGATTGTTCCAAAGGAAGTAGCTATTTGACTCAGTCTTCGAGAATGCGCTGGGATTTATCTGGAAAGAGTATTATGTCTGACCCAGACGGATATAGAAATATGTCAGCGGAGCAAATATTGAAAGATTTATTTTAGCAAAGACTTATAATTAACTTTTCAATTTGCTCAAAATAGTGTATAATTAAGAAGAAAAATAAAGTGATATGATACCAGGGGCAAAGAACCTTTTGACCCCAACATCATAATATTTCTTTAGAAAAGATTATTTACAAATCAAGAAAATAAGCGAAATTTTTGATTTGTGGAAGGATGGAGGAGAAAATATGAAAGCAAAGAAATTATGGGTGTTTGCAATTGCTTTTTGTATGGTTTTATGTATGATGCCAGTGGAAGCTTTTGCAACCGAGGAGACAAATCAAGATTGTATTTGTTCTATTTCTTGCAGTGAGCAGAAGGTGAATGAAGATTGTGAAGTCTGCTCTAAAGATTTCAAGGAATGTGCAAAGGCAAAACAGAGGACAGCAGTAAGTACACAGGAAGAAAAGACAAGTGAAACAACGACAGAAAAGAAAGAAGAAGTGACAACAAAGGCGACGACAGAGAAAAAAGAAGAAGTAACGACAAAAGCGACGACAGAGAAGAAAGAAGAAGTAACGACAAAGGCAACGACGGAAGAGAAAGAAGAAGTGACAACAAAGGCGACGACGGAAGAGAAAGAAGAAGTAACGACAAAGGAAACGACCCAAAAGCAAGAAGTGACAACAAAAGCAACAGAGAAGGAAGAAGATACAGTAGCACAGGGAGATAGTCCAGATGAAACGAAGGTAAATGTGAACGAAGAAAATTTTCCAGATGAAGCGTTTAGAAATTGGATTATAAAAAATATTCCTGGTGCAGAAGATAGTGTATTGACGACAGAAGAGATAGAGGCAGTAAAGGAAATTTCCGTTTCAGGTCAAGGAATCAAGAACCTAGAGGGAATCAAGAATTTTAAGAATCTTGAGAGCTTAGACTGCACAGACAATAATCTGACAACCTTAGATTTGACAGGTTTAGATGCCCTAAAAACAGTAAAAGCAACAGGACAAAAATCCACAGCGACAGCCATCGAGCGAGAAGATGATTGGGGAGTCGATATGGAAGGTATTGTTGGAATGAACAATGTCGGCAAAGTTAAGTTTGTACAAGATTCTCTTCCAGAAGGTTACAAATATACAGTTGGAGTATTGATTATACCAAAAGACTCTCTTCCAGAGACAGTGAAATACAATTATCCAACTGGAGCTAATCAAGATATGGAAGTTATTCTGACATTGAATAAAAAAGTTTTAGCACCAGAATTGGACAAGACAGAGCTTGACTTTGGAGAAAAATGTGTTGGTACGAAAGTGGATAAACAGACGCTTAAGATTGAAAATAAATCAGTTCAATCTATTCAGTTTGAAATAGCAAACACAACTGAAAATTCTAATTATAATATAAATACATATGAAGGAACAATAGAATCTGGTTCTACAGTTGAGATTGAAGTAGTACCAAAAGACAATCTTCAAGTAGGAGAATATCAAGAGGATTTCAGTATAAAAATAGATGGAACTGAGGCAAAAACATTTAGTGCAAGCCTTAAGGTAGTAGATCACACACTTGTTTGGAAGATAGACAAAGAACCTACCTCTACCGAAGAAGGTTATGGACATTATGAATGCAGTAACTGTGACTATAAAGGAGAAAAAGTAAATATTGGCATAGCTATAGATGTAAATGAGAAGAATTTCCCAGACGAAGCATTTAGAAATTGGATTATAGAAAATATTTCTGGTGCAGATGATAAAGTACTGACGACAAAAGATATAGAAGCAGTAAAAAATATTGAGGTTCCAGGCAAGGCAATCAAGAGCTTAGAGGGAATTAAAATTTTCAAAAACCTTGAGACACTGGATTGCTCCAATAACAATCTGACAACTTTAGATTTGACAGGCTTAGATGCCTTAAAGACAGTGAGTGCATCTGGACAAGAAGCGATAGCATCCGTTGTAGAGGAAGAAGACGGTTGGAAATTAGACATGAAAGAAATTGTCGGAGAGGATAATATTGAAAATATTAGTTTCGCTGATGACGCTCTTCCAAGTAACGCAGAGTATAAAGATGGAGTTGTGATTTTCTCCACAACACCAGAGATAAATACTTTGACATATCAGTATAAGACTGGAACAGATACGGATTTGGAAGTAACATTAGCATTGACGAAAAAAGCGTTGCCAGACCCAGAACCAGATCCAATCGACCCAAGTTATACAATAACAATGAGCAAAAAGACGTTTGATTTTGGTACGGAATGTGTCGGCGTTCAGCCAAGCAAACAGAACTTTAAGATTGTAAATAGATCAGAAGAGGATATTGATTTTAAAGTAGTAAGTACAACCACAAACTCTAATTATAATATAACAACAGAGGGATTAACTAACGACGGTAAATTAAAAGCTGGAGACACCGTGACAGTTAGTATACAGCCAAAATCAGGACTCAAAGTAGGCGAGTATAAGGAAGAGTTCAATATCAAAGTAAATGGAGTGAATGCAACTCTTAAAGTAGCTGGGGAAGAAGTGAAAACTTTCAGCGCAAGCTTTAAGGTAGTAGAACATACAGATTTAGTCAAGGTAGATGCGAAACCAGCAACACATACATCTGAGGGAAATATCGCATACTGGTATTGTAGAGATTGTAAGAAATACTTTACAGACAATAATGGAAAAGTAGGCGATGAGATAGACTCCTCTAAGATAGTATTAGCTAAGACAACAACACATACAGCAAACGGAAATGGCTGGAGCAGAGATGATGATTCACACTGGCAAGTATGTACCTGTGGAGAAAAGATAAATAAAGCTTCTCACAGCCTTGTATGGAAAGTAGACCGACAGGCTACGGCAACTCAGAATGGATATGGACATTATGAATGTAGTGTCTGCGGATACAAAAAGTCATCTGTAACCATCTACGCAACAGGAACCACCTCCACGACAAGGTCTACAGTACAGACAACAACAGCTACAACAAGATCCAGCATTCTCTCCAAGATTATCCCTACCACAGGAGATGACAGCCATATTGTATTATGGCTTGGAGTACTAGTTATCTGTGCAGTAGCATTTTTAGGTGCACTTGGAAGATACCTAAGCAAAAGAAAATAGATAATTTATAACTAAAAATCTTTCCTTTGTCATAGATTTCTCCCATTGCCTTTAGGTGATAGGTAGCTGACAACGAAATAATAAAATAAATAGACAGGAGTAATTTTCACAAGCTTCTGTCTATTTTTTTATCACTCAGATATTATTTTCACTGTGTTTTGCCAGTCATATACTTGTCTCTCTTTTTAGAGTCTATCAAGTCTATCTCCCAAAATTTATTTAAGTATTTTCAAAATAGCGTAAAAATTTTTGTAAGCAAAAAGCAAGGAATTTCAAAGACAACTGCTACACAGTTTTAACCATTGAAACTATGTAATAATTCGTTTTATAAAAAAAGAATTTTATAATGTTTTGCCAATACACAGCGAAGAGAGGCGGGCGGTATGTCCTCTAAAAACACGTTCGTTCCCACGGTTTTTCGATATACTTAGCTTTGACGCTGGAGCACTGTTTGAGCAGCGTAGCT
>JAUUSJ010000372.1 GCA_030841965.1 Blautia sp. | reverse complement strand
AAGCTAAGTATATCGAAAAAACGCTCCACTCTCTATCGTTTTTCGAGGACATATCTACAGACTCTCTTCGCTGTGTACTGGCAAAACTCTATAGTGTTCTCTTTATAAAGACAACTACTACATAGTTTCCATATAAGTTTCTCTTTTTTCTCACTTACAAAAATTTTACGCTATCATATATCTGACTAAAAAAAAGGAGGTATTTTTTATGTATAACCAACATTCCAATCATCCTTATGAAATTATCCAGGTTCCAAAGACAACAGGAGTTCGTTTTTACACAGAACTTGATAAGGGAAGTTATGTTCCGAATCACTGGCATGATGCAATTGAGATTATTTATATGGTGGAGGGGGAACTCGATGTAACGATAGAATCTTCCTCTTATCACTTAGACGAGGGACAATGCATTTTAGTTAATTCTTCTATTATTCACTCGACCAAATGCACTTCTCCAAACGTAGGAGTTGTTCTTCAAATTCCACTAGATTTTATAAAAATTTATATTCCTGATGTGGAACAACTACAATTTTTCTTGGATGACCCGAGCGATAATCCTATTCGACAGACAAAGATTACAATGCTAAAAGATACTTTAACTCAGATGCGAGTGGCAAATGATATTCATCCAGATGGATATATTTTACGATTTAATAGTCTGCTCTTTGAGGTCCTTTTCCAGCTCTACCATAATTTTAGCGTAAAAGTTTTTAAGGCGAATCTATCTCACAGAGAAAAAGATTTAAACCGTTTGAATGCTGTGCTAAGCTATACACAACAAAATTATAATCGCCCGATATCGCTCGATGAAATTTCTAAGATAGCTTTTTTAGAGACAGGATATTTTTGTAGATTTTTTAAAAAACATATAGGACTTACCTTTTTAGAATATCAAAATGAAGTACGACTTTCTCATATTTATCAAGATTTAATCTCGACCGATGACACTCTGCAAAACATTTTAGAAAGACATGGATTTACCAATTATAAATTATTCCGAAGAATGTTTTTTGAACATTTTCATACTACTCCATCACAGATTCGGAAGCGATAAGGTAGAGAACTTTATAAAGTTTTGCCATTACACAGCGAAGAGAGTCCATCGATATGTCCTCGAAAAACGATAGAGAGTGGAGCGGTTTTTCGATATACTTA
>JAUUSJ010000205.1 GCA_030841965.1 Blautia sp. | reverse complement strand
AAATCAGCGTATGTCGAAAAACCGTGGGAACGAACGTGTTTTTAGAGAACATATCTACAAACTCTCTTGGCGTCTGTTTCCACATCTCTCAAAAACAATAGACTTTCTTGGTGTCTCCTTCCACATCACCCAACCATAAACTCCTTTCACATCTGTTCCCCCACTGTACCCAAATTATCGAACTAACAAAAATCTTACACTATTTGTAAGAAAATAATAGAAGAAAAAATTCCTCCCAGATGCTATAATAATGCTATGTCGAAAATAAGAGTATAATTTTTTTCAAAATAAATATACTGTGAAAGATAAAGGAGGAAAACGAAATGGACGTTAAAAATATCAATAAAGAAGAATTTGAAAACTTATTAAAAAGCGGTAAAACCATACTAGTCGATTATTGGGCTCCTTGGTGCGGTTATTGTCGCCGTATCAGCCCCGCCTATGATATGATTGCTAAAGAGTACGCAGACTCTCTCGTCACTGTAAAAATCAATATTGACGAGGAACCAGAACTTGCCGATGCTGAAAAAATTGAGATAATTCCTACATTAGTATTATATAAAGATGGAAAAACCTTAGATTCTATCGTAGCACCAGAAGCGAAATCTACGATCGATTCTTTTATCCAAAAAAATTTGAAAAGCTTAGAAGAGGATACAAAGAAAGAGCAATCCATCTATGATATGATTATCATCGGCGGTGGTCCGGGTGGATATACTACTGCTTTATACGCCGCCCGTGCAGGCATAAAGACGGTTGTTTTGGAAAAGCTCTCTGCCGGTGGACAGATGGCTTTGACACAGCAGATAGATAATTATCCAGGTTTTGAAGAAGGAATAGACGGTTTCTCTCTCGCAGAAAAAATGAGACAGGGAGCTGAGCGTTTTGGAGCTGAAACAAAGCTAGCGGAGGTTTTGTCAGTTGAGTTAAATAAAAACCCGAAAGTGATTCATACTAATGAGGGAAGTTTTTATGGGAAAACAATTGTACTCTCGACAGGAGCTAGTCCGAGAGAATTGGGTATTTCTATGGAAAAGGAATTGATTGGACGAGGAATAAATTACTGTGCAGCCTGTGATGGCATGTTTTATAAAGGAAAGACGGTTGTAGTAGTTGGAGGCGGGAATACAGCGGCAGCGGATGCGATGCTTCTTAGCCGCATTGCCAAAAAAGTGATTCTCGTTCATCGAAGAGATACTCTGCGCGCTACCAAAATTTATCACGAGCCTCTTATGAAGGCAGAAAACGTAGAATTTTGTTGGAATAATACGGTGGAGGAGTTTGTTTATGATGATAAAATCACAGGAGTAAAGTTAAAAGATACGAATACTGGGGAGATACGACAGATACAATGTGATGGTGTATTTATTAGCGTCGGAAGAAAACCTGCCACTGAGCTGGTGAGGGGACAGTTGGATTTGGACAAGGGAGGATATATCATCGCCAATGAATCTACCTGTACGAATATCCCAGGTGTATATGCGGTGGGAGATGTAAGGACAAAGGAATTGCGTCAAGTAGTGACAGCCGTATCCGACGGCGCCGTCGCTGTTCACCATGCAGAACAATATTTGGCAGAAAAATTATAAAAATAGTTTATATTTGAGTAAAACAAAAATAGATATTATTTTTTGCGATATGGGGAGGTGTTTATGTGACAATTCAAAAATTGAAAGAGTTGATTAATGCAGGTGAGAAAATTGATGTTGAACTAAAAAAATCAGAGAATGATTTAAATAAGGATGTATATGAATCCGTATGTTCTTTTAATAATAGAAATGGAGGACATTTGTTACTTGGAGTTATAGATGGAACTAAAGAAATTAGAGGTGTCAATCCAGATAGAATTGATAAAATGCTTAAAGATTTTACTACCTCTATTAATAATGCAAATAAGATAAATCCACCAATATATCTTACTCCTGAGATATACGATATAGATGGGAAAAAAATAATTTATATATGGATTCCAGAGGGAACGCAACTTAGACGATTAAATGGTCGTATATGGGATAGGACTCATGAGGGGGATATTGATATTACCAATAATGCTGAGTTAGTTTATAAAATGTATGCTCGTAAGCAGAATACGTATTTTGTAAATAAAGTTTACCCTAATCTTGGAATAAATTTTTTAGACCTTGATGTAATTCGTAAAGCGAAAAAAATGGCTATGTCTAGAGTAGATAATCATGCATGGACAGATATGAATGAAGAGGAAATTCTCAGAAGTTCTGGGCTTATATTAATAGATCCAGATACGGGCAATGAAGGAATTACATTAGCAGCGATATTGTTGTTTGGTAAGGATAGTACAATTATGTCGGTCCTTCCACAGTATAAAACCGATGCTATTTTTCGTGTAAAAAATATGGATCGTTATGATGATAGAGAGATTATTATCACAAATTTGATTGATAGTTATAGAAAATTGATGGATTTTGGTAAAAAACATTTGAATGATATATTTGTACTTGATGGAGATCAAAGTGTTAGTGCAAGAGATAAGATTTTAAGAGAAATCATATCTAATATTTTGGCTCATAGAGATTATTCCAATGCGTACTCAGCTCAATTTATTATTGAAAAAGATAAAATACTTACTAAAAATAGTAATGTGCCGCATAGTCATGGAGAGTTACAGCTTAATAAATTTGAGCCATTTCCTAAGAATCCACCGATTTCTAAAGTGTTTAGAGAAATAGGATATGCAGACGAATTGGGATCTGGAATGAGAAATACGAATAAGTATACAAAACTATATTCTGGTGAAGTTCCTTTATTTATTGAAGATAATATTTTCAAAATTGTAATACCGATAGGTAATGTCGCAGGATTGCAAGTAGGTCCTAAGGAAACTAACAAAGAAACTAATAAAGAAACTAACAAAGAAACTAACAAAGAAATTAAAGATAAAATAATTGATATATTTGAAACCAAACCTGAGATATCGGTGAAGGCACTTGCTGAGATTTTGGGTATTTCGGTAGGGGGAGTGCGATATCATATTAATAAGATGAAAAAATCTGGATTAATAGAACATATTGGTTCTACGAAAAAGGGAAAATGGATTATACACAAATAATGATAGAAGTTTTAATAGAAAGGATGATAGAAAAGGATTGACCACCCTCTTAGTATATGTTAGGATGGAAGAAAATTATCAAAATACTTCATGGGGGTATCAGTATGGAATTATGGGAATTACTTGTGATTGCGATAGGACTTTCTATGGATGCGTTTGCAATTTCAATCTGCAAGGGCTTATCCGTTGAGAAAGCAGAAACAAAGCATTTGCTTATCACAGGACTTTGGTTTGGTGGGGCACAGGCAGTGATGCCGCTTTTAGGTTATCTGTTGGGAACAGGATTCCAGTCCTTTGTCGAACAGATTGACCACTGGATTGCATTTGTGCTTTTGGGGTTAATCGGTATTGGCATGATTAAGGAGTCAAGAGAATGTTCAAAATCGCTGGACGCTTCCTTCTCTGCCAAAGCTATGTTTCCGCTGGCGATTGCAGATAGCATCGACGCATTGACTGCAGGTGTTACCTTTGCGTTTTTGAAAGTGAATATTATTCCAGCCATTATTCTGATTGGTCTGACTACATTTGCTTTTTCCGCTTTCGGTGTGTGGCTCGGTAATCGGTTTGGCGAGAAGTACCGCTCTAAGGCAGAATTAGTGGGAGGTATCATCTTGATTCTTATGGGTGTGAAAATCCTGCTTGAGCATCTTGGAATTATAGGATAAAAGAAAAAAGCAGCTATTTTCAATGAAGAGGTTCTTTTGCAACTTCAATAGAAAACGACTGCTTTTTTTATTTCTATAAAATTATATGAGATTGGTCTTTTGTCTTTTAAAATTTTTTATTTATTATGCAAAATTACATAGCGTTGGCTGCCTTCTTTTTTGGATTTGCGGAAGATTTACGCTTATCTAATGATGAGAAAAATCCAGCCAATAAAGTGCCTGAGATAGAATGCCATACACAGGAAACTGCACATATAATGGCAGATTCTGGTGTGGATGCAAACTGAGCGGTTGTGGTTGCGAGGTTTGTCGCAAGACCAGCGTTTTGCATACCGACTTCGATAGAAATCGTACGTTTTTTTGCGGTATTCATGCCAGTTAATTTTCCAGCACCGTATCCGAGAAGGTATCCCAGACTATTATGAAGCAGTACGGCTACAAAAATGACGATACCTGACTGGAAGAATTTTGCTCCCTGGGAGGATATCACTCCGCCGACGACGCAGGCAAGTCCTAAAACGGCAATACCTGGCATAAGCGGTTGTAACTGTTGGAACCAACGCTTTTTGCTGTACAAAAAGTTAAGAAGGAATCCAAGGGCTACTGGGACGATAACTGTTTCAACGATGGAGACCAACATTGGAAATCCGTGGATAGATATTTTCGCACCGCTTGCAAGGAGAGAAACCATAAGTGGTGTCATAACTGGTGACAGAATAGTTGATACAGTCGTCATTCCAACAGAAAAAGCTACATCTCCGCCGCAGAGATACGACATAATATTAGAGGATACACCTCCAGGACAACAGCCGACTAAGATTAATCCGAGGGCAATTCCGTCAGGAAGCTGTAGAGCTCTTGACACGCCAAATGCGAGAAATGGCATGATTAAGTATTGCGCAACGGCGCCGATACAAATATCGAGTGGGCGTTTTGCCAAGATTTTGAAATCATTGGTTGTTAAAGTCAAGCCCATACTGAACATAATAACGCCGATGATGATAGATTGACTAGTAAATTTGTTTGAAACAGGGTCAATAAATAACTGGAAATTAACCCAATTCATCAGAGTTGGCACGAAAAAAGTGACAACTGCGATAGCGATGACGACCAAAGAGGTATAGTCAGATAATAATTTGCTAAGTTTTTGTAATGTCTTCATTTTATTTAATCCTCCTAATTTTTAAATAGCAAAATTCAAAGAAAGTCACAGTTGCATACAATCAGCTTTCATGGATGGTGATGCCTGCGTCATATGTTTATTTACAATAAAAAATCCCTCTCAGTCAAAAACTGAAAGGGACGAAAGAATCCGCGTTACCACCCTGCTTCTACAAAAAATTGTAGCACTCTGAACGTACTGTCATACGTTTTCCTGATAACGGAGGAGTCCGGCGAGTCTTACTTTTATTTCAGATTGCTTCTTAGAGATGATATTTGTATTTACCGATATACCTATTTCCACCAAACATAGGCTCTCTGAATATCTGCATAAATATAACTTTGTTCTCTTCAACGAATTTAGGTGAAATTTCTTTGTTTATCGATTTTTATTATAGTCAAAAAAAAATAAATGTCAAGTATTTTATGAAATTAATTTTAACGAAAAATTCATATTTTA
Source organism: Blautia sp. (assembly GCA_030841965.1). Lineage (GTDB taxonomy): Bacteria > Bacillota > Clostridia > Lachnospirales > Lachnospiraceae > JAUUSJ01. The sequence goes on along the minus strand of JAUUSJ010000205.1, from coordinate 180 downwards.
TAATGAAAAATTCCTTGAATTATTGTATAATGACGAAAATACTTATAAAGAGAAGATAGAAAAATTCGATTCCTATTGGATGAAAAGCAATTAAGAGATAATATATATGAGATGATGTTGGGGTTAAAAGGTCTTTTGACCCCTTTGATACCAGATTGCTCCGCACAATGTGCTCCCGCA
>JAUUSJ010000371.1 GCA_030841965.1 Blautia sp. | reverse complement strand
AACTGTAACTGTAGCTACATTTTACGGGTACTATGGATTATTTTAACTTTTCAACCGTAACCATAGCTATGTTTTTGTATTTTCCTTGGCTTGTATTCCTATTTTAAATAAAAATTGATTTGGATGAACTAGTATCGATAGCATCTCACTCCACTACACTAACTTACAAAAATTTTACACTATCAACTAGTATCTTGCTATATTGACATACTTTTACATCTATGATATATTTTAGAAGATAATAAATTTGTAGAATAATGTAATTTCATGTCAGGAGGTATTTTCGATGAAAAGTACTGGAATTGTAAGAAAATTAGACGAACTTGGACGTATTACCCTTCCAATCGAGCTAAGAAGAAATCTTGACGTAAACGAGAAAGACCCACTAGAAATTTTTGTAGATGACGACAAAATCATCTTAAAAAAATACAATCCTAGTGATATCTTTACTGGTGAGATGGATGACCTCGTTGAATATCAAGGAAAAAAAGTTTCTAAGAAATCCATTCTTGAGTTAGCAAGACTCGCAGACTTGAAGATTTCTGAGTAAAACTCACCACAAAACATAAAAGAAGCATTTGGATTTTTACTCTCTTCTTATATTTCACCAATAATTAAGAAAGAATAAAAACTCAAATGCTTCTTTTTTAATTGAAGCAAAATTTCTTTAAATCCATTCTACTTTCCATTCCACTTCATAGACATACTGAATTTCAAAAAAACTGACATTTGCTCTTGGTATCATCCAAACTTCCTTCACCCTTTTATCCAGCAATACGGACGAGATTGCAATTTCCACCCTTTTGTGGTTTTTCCTGTAAGCATTCGAGTATGGAAGAGCAGCTTATTTCCATTCAGCCACACAAAACCAATCACAAATGTCATATATCCATCTTTCGGAAGATAATAAGGGAGGTTACAATCCTTCAAATCATGTTTATTATAGCATATATTTTAAATAATTTATCTATTTTACACTATATACATAAATTATTTAAAACAAATACCATTCATCCCACGTTCTAAAAATCATGGGGTTTCCGGCTGAAACATTATAAAGTTCTTCACCATATCTAATCTCTCGCCAATACACAGCCAAGAGAAGAGACAGGTATATGCCCCGAAAACGATAGAGAGTGGAGCGATTTTTCGATATACTTA
>JAUUSJ010000204.1 GCA_030841965.1 Blautia sp. | reverse complement strand
TCGAAAAACCGTGGGAACGAACGTGTTTACGGAGGAGATATCTGCTTGCTCTCTTCGCGTCTCCTCCCATCCCTTGTCTTCCTCTTTCTAAAAACACATAAATCATTTTCACGTGCATCTCACAACTTCAACAAAACCCCAATCACCGCTCCTCCAACCATCCACCAAAGAGGATGTAATCCCTGCAACTTTTTTACCTGCAACAACAAAAAAACAGCAATACAAATCCCAATTTCAATCCAATTTGGCTGATACCCCGTATCATTTACGGTAAAAAGCGTAATTTCAATCAACCCCCACACAGCAAACCCAATAGCCGCAGCGACGGCTGGACGTACACCGTAAAAAATTGCCTGTACAGATGGATTATTATAAAATTTCTCCATAAACCGAGCCACGATAATAATGATAATGACTGGAGCCACAACCATAGAGCAGGTCGAGATAATCGCTCCTGGGATACCAGCAGCCTGATATCCGGCATAGGTAGACATATTAATCCCAACAGGTCCTGGAGTACTCTCACTGATGGCAATCATATTTGTGAGTTCACTTTTGGTATACCAGTCATACTTGGTTGTCAAATCCATCAAGAAAGGCAGAGTTGCCATTCCTCCTCCGATAGAAAAAAGCCCAATCTTGAAAAATTCATAAAAAAGAGTGAGATAAATCATTCATTTTTCCCTCCTTTTTTATATTTATTAGATAAAAATCCGATAACTCCACCGCCGATGATAAGTGCAATAATAGGAATGGGGGAGAAAGTCGCAAGCAAAAAGGATATAAGAAAAATAAATAATCCAAGTCCGTCCTTAATTCCCTTTTTCGCCATGGTGAATACTGTATTTACCATTAATGCACAGACAATGATGCGGACTCCTGCGAGAGCGTGAAGAAGAAGGGGATTTTCCATAAATTGTTGAAGTGCTGCGGCAATTAGAGTGATAATAAGAAGAGAAGGGCTGATTATCCCGAGAGTTGCGAGAATCCCGCCTAAAATTCCCCTTTCCTTAAAGCCGATATAGGTGGCGGTATTGACCGCGATAACGCCAGGGGTACATTGGCTAATTGCGTAGACATCCAAGAGTTCGTCCTCATCGAGCCAGTGGTGATGCTCGATGACTTCTCTTCTTAGCATCGGCAACATGGCGAGACCTCCGCCGAAGGTTAAAATGCCGATCTTAAAAAAAGCGCTATATAAGTCTTTGTATTTTGTCATAAATAATCTCCCTTCTTACTTAAAATGATTTTATATTCTCTCTGGTCAAAAATATCAGCGATATTTCTAAAATATATTATATTCCTCTTAACATGACATCAGCGCGAAAGATATGGTCATCGTACGTAAAGCGACTGTATCCTCCACTTTTTTGAGCGATATGTGAGACGGATTGGATGCCAATTCCATTTCCACGCCGCTTAGATGACTGGTATACACCGTCTTTTTCTCTGATTACTCCGTTGAATGTATTTTCTACGCTCAGCAAAATAATGGATTTTGAGTGAAGATAGGCTTGGATTTTAATCATTCGCTTTGAACTGGTTATCTGTAAGCTAGCTTCCAACGCATTTTCCATCAGATTCGATAGTATAGTGCAAAAATCTATCTCAGGAACGGGAAGTTCTTTTGGAAGGTCAAGTTCAATCGAAAATGGAATATTATTTTGCTTATACAGTAATCCATAATGACTTACTACACTGTCTGTTGCAAGATTATCGCATAAATTGAGACTTGTATCGGGTATTTCTTTTTGTACGGTAGAGAGATAAGCTTCCAATTCCTCCCATTCTCTTCTCTTGGCGAGAGTTTGTAAAATAGTAATATGATGTCTTATATCGTGGCGTACCCTTTTTGTCTCCTCAATCGAGGTCTGCAAATTATGGTACTGCGTCTGTTGCATGGACAGAAATTGATTTTCCTGTCTTAAATGGTCATTTTTATTTAGACTTGTCGCCATCAGATAAAACATGGCATAAAAAAGTAAAAGTAAACCTAGCAAGACTAAACTAATTATAATATATATTTGCATGAGACGCCCCTCGTATAAAAGTTCTGGGTTAAGAGGAGTCAAAAATAGATTTAGACTTATAAATAAAATTGGTAAAATCCAGAACACATACCAAGTTTGAGCAAAGCTGTCATCTTCCAAAAGCCTTCTCGCAGCGTGGGTAGCTGGATAATAGGCAAAACCGACGAAGAGAAAACATAGGAGAAGATAGACAATTGCCGCAGAGAGGCAAAGCCAAGGCTCAGAGTTTTCTGGGTATATTAAAACGTCGATTGCTTCTGCAATATTTCTAAGGTAGGAAAAGACACCGCAGACTGCCAAGAGGACGCTGATGGATTTCCATCTTGTTATAGTTAATACGTGCAGGCAAATAATCATGACAATAATGCTGATGATAAATAACATATATAGCGTTTGGATATGGAAAAAATAACTGATGCTACCTCCGATTAGACAAAGTAGAGTAATCAGAGGGATGATAATAGCAACTAATTTTCCAATGGATATGCGAAGATATCGTCTCATGGGCAGATAGGCGAGTAAAATACCGGGAAAGAAGACCGAAAGTTCTATGATAGGTCGTAAAATATCCACTAGTCTCTCCCCCTTTTAAATAGAAAATCTCCGAAGGCGTAGCGGGCGGACTGTGTAAGACTGCGGCTTACAGGAAGTTTTTTTCCATTTTTCAAAAGAAAATTATTTCCGTCGAAATCTTCTACGTATTCTAGATTAACGATAACGCCTCGGCTACAGAGAAAGAAACGTTCGTCATTCAAAGCTTCCGTAAATTCTCGAAAAGTTTGGCGAGTGATAGTTTTTTCTCCGTCTACGGTGTAAATATGTATTTGATGCTGAAAATGTTCGGCGTATAATATTTCTTGAAGCCGCAGTTTTTTTGTACCTCCAACGACTCGAACTTCGATGTAGAGGTCGGGAGTTGGAAGCCGTTCTATCATTTCATCAAATAATTTTTCTAGCTCTCTGTCCGCATAAGGCTTGACAAGATAATGAAAAGCCCGAACTCGAAAGCCGTCCAATGCGTGGTCTGTGGACGTTGTCGTAAAGATTAAGATGCAGTTTTGGTCAAAGCTTCTAAGTCTCTTGGCGATATCTATCCCGTTTTCTTTTTTTAGGTAAATATCTAGGAAGACTATAGTGAAGTTTTTTTGTCTGGCGGCGCTTAGAAATGTCTCTCCGTCTGCGAAGGTTAAAATCTCGGCGTGAAGAGAGAGGCGTTCTATCTGGGTAGTTAGTCTGTCTTGTAATTGGACTCGCTCGGATGCGATATCATCTATAATAGCAATTTTCATGGTAAGATCTCCTCTCCATTTTGTTAACTCTATTTTTCAAAAACTATACCACAAATTTTAAAATTTTCAAAGTAACAAATATGTAATTGATAATGTAAAATTTTTGTTAGTTGGATGATTTGGGGGAGTGGGGATAGATGCAAAGAGAGTTCGTCGATTTTTTTACTTACAAAAATTTTACGCTATCTATGCAAATTAATTGTTTTATTGAAAGAATAGGAATATTTTGGTGGAAAGAAGGAAGAGGCTGTGATATAATAACGGAGGGAAAAATGGGTTCATGAAAGCTGCTTGGTGGAGTTTTCATAATAAAAGGAAAGGAATAGAAAAAATGAAAATTAAAAATTTAGTAGGACCAAGATTTAAAGAAAGACCTGCGGACTGTGCGATTGACAGCCATGCATTTATGGTGCGCGGGGGATATATGAAGCAGGTTGGAAATGGAATATTTTCAGAATATCCAGTTTTGAGAAGAATTACATCTAAGATAGAAAAGATTATAAGAGAAGAGATGGACGCAATTGACGGTCAGGAAGTATTATTCCCAGTTACTATGCCAGCCGACCTCTGGCAGGAATCAGGAAGATACGAGAGTATTGGCAGTGAATTAGTCCGTTTTCAGGATAGGAATAATTCAAAAATGGTGTTGGGAATGACGCATGAGGAGGCTGCGGTTCATTTGGTGAGAGAGTACGCAAAGTCTTATCAGCAGTATCCATTTATGATTTATCAGATTCAAAGAAAGTTCAGAGATGAGGCGAGACCGAGAGCGGGATTAATCCGTGTGCGTGAGTTTACGATGAAGGATGCCTATTCCTTCCACACCTCACAGGAGGATTTAGAGCAGTACTATGCAAAATGCTATGACGCCTATAATCGAATCTTTAAGAGAGCAGGAGTTCCAGAAGTAGTGACAGTTGCCTCTGATTCAGGAATGATGGGAGGAAGTATTTCCCATGAATATATGCTATTGAATGAAGTGGGCGAGGACTCGATTGTTTTATGTTCAGAATGTGATTATAGGTCGAATATGGAGGCGGCTGAGAATATCGTTGAGAATACTTCCTCGAATCATATCGCATCGCTGGAATGCGTTGAGACGCCAAACTGCAAGACAATTGAAGACGTATGTGCTTTCTTAGACAGTGATGTAGAGGGCTCTTGTAAGGCAGTTGTTTATCAGAGAAATGCAGATGACAGTTTTGTCGTTGCATTTGTGAGAGGAGATTATGAGGTAAATGAGACAAAGCTTCGCAATCTAGTTGGGGAGAATATCCATCCTGCCGAGATTACAGAGGATTCCCCAGTAGTTGCTGGATATATTGGACCATATCATATCTCGGATGAGGTGACGTATTACTGTGATTTAAGTTTGAAGGGAATCGACAATCTTGTAGCCGGGGCAAATAAAGAGGGATTCCACTATGTAGGATTAAATTTGGATAGAGATATAGAGAATATAGAATATGTGGATATCGCAAAGGTAAAAGAAGGCAGTATCTGTCCATGTTGTGGAAAACCAAGTTTGACGATTAAGAGAGGAATTGAGGTTGGAAATATATTCCAGCTCGGAACGAAGTATACAAAGAGTATGAATATGCAGTATACAGATAAAGAGGGTAATTCTCATTATCCAATTATGGGATGTTATGGAATTGGTGTCGGACGTTTGGCCGCTTCTATATGTGAGGCGAAGCATGATGATTACGGTCCAATCTGGCCAATCTCAATCGCTCCTTGGGAAGTTCATTTATGTTGTATTCGTCCAGATAATGAGGAGACAAAGCGCATTGCAGATGATTTATATGAGAAATTAAAGGAAAATAAGGTTGAAGTTATCTACGACGATAGAGATGGAGTGCGAGCAGGAGAGATGTTTGCCGATGCAGATTTACTCGGAGTTCCAATTCGAGTTGTGATAAGTCCACGAAATTTGAAGGAGAATAAAATTGAGATATCTACGAGAGATAAGTCTTTGAAAGAAAGGATTGATATTTCGGAGGGATTGGATTATATTCTCAAATTGAAGGAAGAGATGTACGCTGCTCTCTAGAAGCTTTGGGGCTGTCGGAAATGGGTTTTTTAAAAGGCTATTTTCTGATGGCTCTTTTTTTCTGTGGATAGAAGGTAGACGCAAAGAGAGGTAGAAGACAGACGCAAAGAGAGGTAGAAGACAGACGCAAAGAGAGTTCCAAGATATGTCCTCTAAAAACACGTTCGTTCCCGCGGTTTTTCGACATACGCTGATATATGCCGCTTCCCGCAAACTCGCGCCTTTGGC
>JAUUSJ010000203.1 GCA_030841965.1 Blautia sp. | reverse complement strand
AGTTATCAATTTTCAGTTAGAATCTCATTTATTGAGATTCCGAGAAGTTATATTTAGAACCATCCCGTGAAGTTGAATGCCATAAAGAGACAGTTGAAATTGTTGTTTCGTGTTTGAGACAAATGGGAATTCCATTTACAACAGGAAAAACATGGACAAGCGACGCCATATACAGAGAAACCCCTGATATGATTGCATTAAGACGAAACGAGGGATGTATAACTGTGGAAATGGAAGCGGCAGCTTTTTTTGCAGTGTCTCAATATTATAATATTCCACTTGCCCAGTTATTATATGCTGGTGATGATGTGAGCGGTGAGGTGTGGGATTCTAGAGATTGGAATATGCAAAAGAATATACGGTATAATTTAATTTCTACTGCAATTGAAATTGTAAAGAAGTTGTAATTGGCTATGTGTTTATAAGTTTCAAGGTGATAATTTAGTTCCTTTTTGGAAAAGGCATGGATTTTTGGAAAACGAAAATGTGACATTGGACTGGGAAAATAAAAAAAGTAGTGCAATTGCCATAAGAAAGAGTTTACAACGATACCTTGGAAGTTGTTTATGATTCTTAAGTTTTCTAATAGAGCTTACATAGATATTAAATAGCAAAGGAGATGATTGTAAATGAAAAATAGAAGTATCTGTCGTTTGACAAAAAAGTGGAGGGAAAAAATATTGTAACCCTTCATAAAATTAGGAGGAACAATGATAATTAACAAACTTGATTCTATCGAATTTAGACTTAAAGAATTGCATGATTTTACTTGGTTAAAGAAATATGGTACTGCTTTTTGGGTTGTAGATGAAACTGGCTCAGGATGTATTTGTATTGGAATGGAGGATGCTGAAAGAAAATATTTTTGTAAAATTGCAGGAGTAAATACAGTTGAAGCAGAAGTTTCGCCGGAAGAATCTGTGAAAATCCTAAAAGAAGCTGTTCATCTATATTACGATTTAGCACATCTCAATTTGACTAAAATTATTGAGGAATACGATTATAACCAATTTTATGTTGTGGTTTTTGAATGGGCAGATGGAGAATGTTTATTTGACCATTGGAATTTTGAAACATACCAAAGAGATATAGGTATTAAAAGTCCTAAAGAAAAATTTAAGGAATTACCTGTCAATAAAAAGTTGAAAGCAATAGAGGTTTTAAATTCTTTTTTGCAAAATGTAAACCAAAAGGGATATGTTGCTGTCGATTTTTACGATGGAAGCATTATGTATGATTTTTCAACAGATGTAACTACAATTTGCGATATTGACCTTTTTAAAAAAGTCCCAGTTATCAACGATAAGGGTGTAGATTGGTTTGGAACAAAGAGACTGAAAGCTCCAGAGGAATATATAGAGGGTTGCACGATTGATGAGCAGACGAATATTTTTACTTTAGGTGCATTAATTTTTGAGTTTTTTGGAAGATTTTCTGATGAAGAAATCCATCAAAGATATTGTAAGAATCAATTTATTCCTTGCACATTATCTAATTGGCAATTAAGTGAAGAGAGTTATCGAGTTGCAACCAAGGCGGTAAGTCTTAATAAAAGTGAACGTTATTTGACATTTGCTGAGTTTTGGTATGAGTGGGAAGTGGCAAATTTCATCTTATTAACATAGAAGAAGTGAAAGTGGGAGATTTTATTTATGCAGATTGAAACACAGAGATTGTTGATTCGGGATATAGAAATAGATGGTGCGATACCATTTGCTATAATGGCGGCAGACGGAACCTTAAACGATTGTGGCTTTGACAAAGACTGTGACAGTTGGATAACAAAATGGATAACCGAGGCAAAGAATTTTGCACTTAGAGATAATCCAAATATGGATTATTTGGCTTATACAATAACTTTAAAGAAGGAGGCTGTGGTCGTTGGTTCTGTTGGATGTTCTTATTATGAAGACCTTGGAGAAATAGGGATTACCTATTTTGTCGGGGCGCAGTATAGAAACAATGGTTATGCTGTCGAAGCGGTTAAGGCATATACAGAATATTTCCTAAAACATTATAATGCAAAAAGAGTCATCGGTACAGTGAGAAATGAAAATGTACCCTCTTGGAAAGTGCTTGAAAAAGCTGGGTATATTCTAAATGAAAAAAGAATGTATAAAGATTTGAACGATGATAAAGAGCATCTATATCGTTTTTACGAAATCGGTATGGAAATTTATGGAGAGGGGGAATAATGATATGAGATATATTTGGATGGATGAATATTTGTTGAGTAAAATAGGAGTAATCAAAGATCTTCAAAAGGATTGGAATTGGATTCGCTATCAAATCGGAGGTAAAATGTTTGCAGCGATTTGTCTTGGCGAGAATGATGAACCTTATTATATTACTTTGAAGCTGGAACCATTTGAGGGAGATTTTCTCAGGCAGCAGTATGAAGATATTATTCCTGGCTACTATATGAACAAAACACATTGGAATTCTAGTGAACTACTCGGTAACAAGTTACCGAGCTTCCTGCTTCAACCACCGTTGCTTGCAAATACGAAAGAAATAGTATTTGCAAGTCTTACACAATGTCCACAGGCGTGAATTCGGATAGTAGTGTAAACGTTATCCTATAGCGTATATCGTACATTTGTACCTTGCATATTTTACGTGCCAAAGGAGCTTGGTTATCGCATGAGATTTCTTGGCACAACTCCCTATATACAGTTATCAATGTTCGAATGTATGGACAGTATATCATATCATTTATGAGATTGCAACTTGTAATTATAAAAAATGGGGCTTTCATCTCGGATACAAGTAACCGAGAATTTCCGCCCTAATTTCTTAAACTAGACGGAAAAGTACCAGATGACTTGTTAAAAGAGCTATTGGATAAATCTTATCAGCTTGTGCTTAATAGCTTTAGTAAAAAGAAACAAAGAGAAATTTTAGAGAGTGCGGATATAACGAAATGTTAAGTTGTTGGGGTATCGAGTGTTCAAAACGTGGTTGGTTTGGAAACATATACCATGACAAGAATGTATATTCACAGAAATTCTAAGGAAGTGGAGGGGACAATAAAATGGCGGATAAAATTCAAAATGCATATCATGATTCAAAAAACATTTATGATGATGTTTTAACCCAGAGCAATTTTTTTAGTAAAATGTATATTAAGCTATTTTGGAGTGGAACGGATGATAATAAGATTGCCAGAAAGGTTCTTTCCTATATTCCAGATGATTTTTCGGGAACGCTTTTGGATGTTCCTGTAGGTACTGCGGTATTCACATATGAAAAATGGGAACGGCTTTCTAATGCACAGATTATTTGCCTGGATTATAGCGAAGACATGATTGAGCAGGCAAAAAAACGATTAAAAGATAAGGCTCATGTTTCTTGTGTGCAGGGAGATGTAGGAAATCTTCCACTGGAGAATGCTTGCTGCGATATTGTATTGAGTATGAACGGTTTTCATGCGTTCCCAGATAAAGAGAGAGCTTTTAGGGAAATATGGCGTGTTTTGAAACCAGGAGGAAAATTTATCGCCTGCTTTTATATCAAAGGCGAGGTTGGTATTACTGATTGGCTGGTTAAAAATATTCTGTCAAAGAAGGGCTGGTTTACACCGCCATTCCAGACCAGAAGTGAATTGGAAGCAGTGTTAAAACAGATGTATCAAAAGATTGATTTTCATATAGATGGCTCTATGGTTTATTTCGAGTGCATTAAATAGGAAGATATAGATTAGTTAATGATGCTATAGATTAGTTAATGATGCAGTTTTTTTACGACATTTAGTGCGATTAGCAAAAAAATTAAAAATGTCTATGTTTTCTTGTATAATCGGGAATAATGATTAGATTGAAAAATCGGAATTGATAGAGTTGAAAGAGAGAAAATGGTGGTGAATTGTTATGAAACTAGATATAATCGGATCCGTTGCCAGTGGAAAGACGACTTTAGCAAAAGAAATATCAGAAAAATATCGAATTCCATTTTATGAAAAAGATAATATCGTGTGGGAGCGTACTTCCAATGGAGACAAGAGAAGATCTCCAGAGGAGAGAGACAGAATTTTTAGAGAAATTATAGAAAGTGAGAATTGGATTGTAGAAGGTTCACCTAGAAAAATATTGCGGGAAAGTTTTGCATACAGTGATTATATAATTTTTCTTGATGTAAATACAAGGACTAGATTGTTTCGGGTATTTAGACGATGGATAAGACAGAAATGCGGGAACGAAAAGTACAATTCTAAACCGACATTAAAATTTCTTTTTTATAATATTAAATGGGTGTTTGAATTTAATGCAAAACGCAAAGAGATGATTGGACTGTTATTTGAGTATAGAAGTAAATGTAAAATCTTTGAAAATTCCAAGCAAGCGATACGATTTATTGAAGAAACATATTGATAGTTTCTAGTTTTTAGAACTGGAAAAATTCGGTATTCATGGGGAATGAGATGGAGAAGAAAAAGATATTTGTATATGAATTTTATCTACAGTTTCTTGAGAAGAAGTTGCGACCAATTCTATCATACAAGCAACGGCTTCGCCTATAATCCAAGTATATGGCTCGAATTCTAAAAGTTGATTTGAGTTTTTCCTATTAGCTAACAAAAAAGTTACGCTATCTTAAAGATGGTAAATTCTTTTTATTTTTATAAGAGCAACTAATACATAGACTATATAGTTTCAATGTGAGTTCCCTGGTTTTCTGGTTTTTTATTTACAAAAATTTTATCAAAGAAGCTCCTAAAACCTCTTGCTTTGATTATGGGGAGTGTTAAGCTATCATCATAACTATAGATATTATATTATAGATATGTCTTTGCGGGCGTTTTCCATTATTTAGACTTTTTAACCGTAATGATACAGATATTTTACAGGCGTTTTCCATTGTTTAGACTTTTTAACCGTAATGATACAGATATTTTACAGGCGTTTTCCATTGTTTAGACTTTTTAACCGTAATGATACAGATATTTTACAGGTGTTTTCCACTATTTGGACTTTTTAACGGTAATGATGCAGATATTTTACGGGTATTTTTTATTATTTAGATTTTTCAACTGTAATTATAGACATAGTTTTACGGTTATTTTCCACTATTTTAACTTTTCAACTGTAATCGTGGTCATGTTCTTACAGGAGGTTTTCACTATTTTAATTTTTTAACTGTAACTATGGTCATGTTCTTACAGGAAATTTCTATTATTTTAATTTTTCAACTGTAATCATAGCTATATTCCTACATTTGCTTTTAGATAGTTTTGTCATTTCAATTATCAGTCTATAAATTTAGGCTTTTTTAGAAAAATAAAGAAATACAGAAAATTTTGAATATCCAATATTTTTCTAATATTCGATAAACTATCTTATCTCCACATTTCCTCTGTAAATTCTTAATATCTAACGTTTCTCCAATACTCTTCACCCCATTTTTTTGCTCCGAATGGATCGGAAATTTTTAATATCTAATGTTTCTCCAATACACAGCCAAGAGAGCAAGGAGATATCTGCCCCGAAAACGATAGAGAGTGGAGCGATTTTTCGATATACTTAGCTTTGCCGCTGGAGCACTGTCTGAGCAGCGTAGCTGCGAGTTTGCGGGAGGCGGCAAAAATCAGCGTATGTCGAAAAATCGTGGGAACGAACGTGTTTGAGGGGCATATACCTGCCTCCTCTCTTAGCGTCTATCTCCATTTCACCCTCTTATTCCTCTCTTAGCGTCTAT
>JAUUSJ010000202.1 GCA_030841965.1 Blautia sp. | reverse complement strand
AAGCTAAGTATATCGAAAAACCGCTCCACTCTCTATCGTTTTTGGAGGACATATCGACGGACTCTCTTGGCTGTGTATTGGCAAAAATCTATGAAAGCTTTTTAACAATTGTTATACAGCTTTCATATAGGTTTTTCATTTTTTATTTACAAAAATTTTATGTTATGATGAGAATTGCGGGAGCACATTGTGCGGAGCAATTCGGTATCATAGGGGTCAAAAGACCTTTTGATCCCAACATCATGTTATCTATCTTTGATTCCTATTTTATATATAATATTACAAATTATGTTGTTTTTTATATAGTTTCTTTTAAAGGATTTTGGTAAAATGAAATTATGAATTATGCATTTTAGAGGTAATATTTTTGGCGAGAGAACAGGAATAAATTGATTGTAGGAGGAAAATGATATGAGAGCGAGTGGAATTTTAATGCCGATAACGAGTCTTCCATCGAATTATGGAATAGGGTGTTTTTCAAAAGAAGCGTATGAGTTTGTGGACCAGCTTGTGGAGGCAGGACAGAAATATTGGCAGATTCTTCCTTTGGGACCGACGGGATATGGGGATTCTCCATATCAGTCATTTTCTACTTTTGCGGGAAATCCTTATTTTATTGATTTAGAAAGTTTGATAGAAGAGGGGTTATTGACGAGGGAGGAATGTGAAGAGGTTGATTTTGGAGATGATGCAGGGAAAGTTGATTATGGAAAATTATATGTATCGAGGAATCTTTTGCTTAAAAAGGCGTTTTTAAAGAGCAAGATTGAAGAGTCAGAAGATTTTAAGGATTTTTGTGAGGAAAATGAAACTTGGCTTTATGATTATTGTCTTTATCGAGAGATAAAAAATGAGTATGGGGAAAAATGCTGGAATGAGTGGGAGGATGATATCAGGCAGAGAAAACCAGAAGCATTGAAAGAATACGGACAAAAGCATAGAGAAGGTATTTTATTCCAACAATTTCTTCAGTATGAATTTTATATTCAGTGGAAAAAGGTGCGTAGCTATGCAAATGAAAAAGGAATTGAAATAATCGGAGATATCCCTATTTATATCTCATTTGACAGTGCGGATGTATGGAGTCATCCAGAATTATTTCAATTAGATGAAAAAAATATTCCAATTGCAGTGGCAGGTTGTCCGCCAGATGCTTTTTCTGCCACAGGGCAGCTCTGGGGAAATCCACTCTATCGTTGGGAGTATCACGAGGAAACAGGATATGATTGGTGGATTCAGCGAGTTTTGCATTGTCTTAAGCTTTACGATGTTGTCCGGATTGATCATTTTAGAGGGTTTGACGAGTATTATTCTATTCCTTATGGGGAGATGACGGCTCAAAATGGAAAATGGATGAAAGGACCTGGCATGAAGCTATTTCGTGCTCTAAAAAATGGAATCTCAAAAGAGGGAGAGAATATAAAGCTTATCGCAGAGGATTTAGGATATTTGACGGAGTCTGTTATACAATTAGTAAAAGATAGTGGGTATCCAGGCATGAAACTTTTGCAGTTTGCTTTTGATTCCAGAGAGAGTGGAAATTATCTTCCATTTAACTACGACAAAAATACGGTGGTATATACGGGAACTCACGATAATGCAACAATTTATGGATGGTATGGAGATATCAGCGATGAGGACAGAAAGATGGCTCTGGACTATCTTGGTAAAGAAAAACTAGAACCAGAAGAAGTAGCGTGGGAATTTATTCGGTTAGCACAGTCCTCTGTCTCTGATACATGTATTATACCGATATGGGATTATTTAAGCTTAGGAAATGAGGCGAGAATGAATGTTCCATCTAAGATTGGTGGAAATTGGGTTTGGAGATTGAAAAAGGGGCAGATTACGGGAGAGCTTCTTTGGAAGATTAAAAAAATGAGTTCGATTTATGGAAGAGTGTAGTAGAAGTTGTTTGAAGAATTTTAATTTTTATCTGTAAAAAAATTTATGGAGATAATATTACCTCCATAAATTTTTTTAAATATTTTTATGTTTAGATGTTATTTTTTAGAAGCGGAAATCTCTCACTCCTGACTCAATATCAATTAAGTTCTGTTTTGCTCTTTCTTTTACTTTAGGGTTTGTAACTTTCTCAATTTCTTTTGCGATGATTGCCTCACCTTTCGCTTTTACTTCAGGGGAAGCGTAATCCTCAAGATATTCCTTTAATGTCATAAGAGCGTTTGGATGGCAGCAGTTTGCAATCTGACCAGCTTTTACGAGAGACATGAATCTATCTCCGGTACGTCCCTCACGGTAACATGCCGTACAAAAACTTGGAATATGACCAAGGTCTAAGAGCCAGCCGATGATTTCATCTAAAGTTCTAGTATCACTTCTATCAAACTGAGCAGAGTTGTCTTCTGGAAGCTCAGGGACTGCGTATCCACCGACACTTGTGGAAGAAGCGCCGCTAATCTGGGAGATACCAAGTTTTAATACTTTCTCTCTTGATTTTTGTGACTCACGAGTGGAAACGATAAGTCCTGTATAAGGAACTGCGACACGAAGTACAGCGACAATTTTTGCAAAAATATCATCAGAAATACTGTTTTGGAATTCTGTCGGGTCGATATCGTCAGCTGGACAGATTCGAGGAACACTGATGGTGTGAGGTCCCACTCCAAATCGAGCCTCCAAATGTTCTGCGTGCATTAAAATACCACAGAAATCATAGCGGTACATATTCAGTCCAAATAAAACTCCACATCCTACATCATCGATGCCACCTTCCATAGCGCGGTCCATCGCCTCTGTATGGTAGGCATAATTACTCTTTGGTCCAGTTGGATGAAGCTCCTCATAGGCTTTTTTATTATAAGTTTCCTGGAATAAGATATAAGTTCCAATTCCAGCTTCCTTTAATCTTCTATAATTTTCTACTGTAGTAGCTGCGATATTGACATTTACACGGCGGATAGCTCCATTTTTATGTTTAATACTATAAATTGTCTTAATACTCTCAAGAACGTAGTCGATAGATGCCATAGTTGGATGTTCCCCTGTCTCAAGGGCAAGCCTCTTATGTCCCATATCTTGAAGAGCGATAACCTCTTGCTTGATTTCTTCTTGAGATAATTGTTTTCTTCTAATATGCTTATTCTTATAGTGATAAGGACAGTAAGTACATCCATTAATACAATAATTGGATAAATAAAGTGGGGCAAACATAACAATACGGTTGCCGTAAAACTTTTCTTTGATTTCCATGGCAAGGTCATAAATCTTTTGATTTAAGTCCTCCTCCTGACAGACAAGGAGAAGAGATGCCTCTCGGTGGGATAGTCCTTTTAGGTTTCTAGCTTTTTCGATAATAGAATCGATTAATTCACGGTTATTTTTATTTTCATCTGCAAATGCGAGGGACGCTTTTATTTCCTCGTCATCGATGAATTCTTCAGCAATTTTTGATTTTGGATCGTACATAATTTTTTCCTCTCTTTTTTTAAATTTTTTCCTTTTGTTTTAGCTATAGTCAAAGAATACTCCTTAGAGTATCAGTCATCTATCCTATATCTTAGAGTGAAAATAGCTTGCGATTTCTATGTAATGATGTTGGGGTCAAACATCTTCTCGTAAGCAAGTTTATGGATTTTCGACTTTTTGACCTTGGTATCATAGGATATAAAGCTCTGTAAATAATTTTTAGTATTTGCTTAGTTTTTCACAGAACTTTTTGTCATCATTGCCTTTACGGAAATACCAGAAAGCTTACCGATTTTTCCAGAAAGTGCACTGATTATTTTATCAGGTGCATCTAAGACGACTGAAATGACATTCACTTGCTTTTTTTCATAAGGTATTCCCATTCTTCCAATAATATATTGGCTGTATTGATGCAATAGCTCGTTTACAGGTTTTACGCTTGCCTTATCTTCCACAATAATTCCTAAAATTGCAATTTTGTTTTCCATATGTCCTCCCTTCTTTTAGAAGTAAAAAGAAAAAGCCACTATATTATCCTCTAAAAAAAGATAATATAATGACTTGTGAAAACATCACTATATAAAAATAGACAAAATAAGAAAATATAATTTCTTTTTTCCCTATAACAACTATATATCAAAATATAGTTTCTGTATGTCACCTTATCTTTATCCCAGGGATACCTTAGACCTTCAGATATATTAGTTTTTGTGTACTAATTTTACAGTAAACGAAACTATAAAATCAGAATTATAGTTTTAGATAAGATTTTCACTGTCAATTATTTGAATAAATAGTAATAAATGATAGTATAAGTCTTGTATCTAAATTTGTTTATAATTATAATCTATTAGATACAAAAAATCAATAAAAAATAGAAACTTGGGTTACGTGAAATTTTTGTTTATTAGATAATTGCTGTAGTGGAGGGGACGGACGCAAAGAAGGTAAAAAACAGACGCAAAGAGAGTCCTTCGATATGTCCTCTAAAAACACGTTCGTTCCCACGGTTTTTCGACATACGCCGATTTTTGCCGCCTCCCGCAAACTCGCACCTTCGGCGCTCAGACAGTGCTCCAGCGGCAAAGCTAAGTATATCGAAAAACCGCTCCACTCTCTATCGTTTTTCGAGGACATATCGAAGGACTCTCTTTGCTGTGTATTGGCAAAATTTGATAACATACGATAATATTTTTTTATAAGGATAACCACTACATAGTTTCAATGTGAGTTTTTTGCTTTTTTGTTTAAAAAATTTTACTTGGATTGTTTCACGAACAATAGTGTTCTTTGATATTATCCAAAAACCAGCTCTGCATCTTCTGTTTTTTCTCAATCTCACTTTTTAAAGACTCTAAAAATTGTAGATTGATGATTGACATAAGAATTTAGAGTAACTATAGTAATTGCAAAATATAGGCATGATTATCATTGAAAAGTTAAAAAGCATAGAGTAGCTATAAGACTATATTCATAGTTATAGTTGAAAATATTAAAATAGTAAAATGAACTGCCAACAATAATATACGAATCATTTTAGTTTTGCCAATACACAGCTGATAGAGGAGACAGGTATCTCCCACACAAACGATAGAGAGTGGAGCGATTTTTCGATATACTTAGCTTTGCCGCTGGAGCACTGTCTGAGCACCAACGGTGCGAGTTTGCGGGAGGCGGCAAAAATCAGCGTATGTCGAAAAATCGTGGGAACGAACGTGTTTGAGGGGGAGATACCTGTCTCCTCTATCAGCGTTTTCTATCGGTTATCTTTTACCTAGTGTTAAACCGATTAAATAATTGAACTATTACGAAAAAATTAAAAAATTTGAAAAAATCACTTGACAAAATAAATTCAATTTGATAAGATAATCAAGCATTGTTAATCAAGCGATGCAAAATTGAATAGAAATTTATATTTAGGCATTATGGAGAAGTACTCAAGTGGCTGAAGAGGCGCCCCTGCTAAGGGTGTAGATCGTTTGCGCGGTGCGAGGGTTCAAATCCCTCCTTCTCCGTTTTTTGTTGCCTTATTTTAAGTAAAGACAATAAGGTGATAAAATTCCTATTCAACTATCATATAAAGTGATATCAAAAAAGAAGAAAAAAGTCTTGACAGATAGAAAAAGATATGATAGGATACAAAAGTTGCTGTTGAGGAAAGAAACTTTGGGAAAAGAAAAAAGTACTTGACAAGCGATGAGATGTATGATAGGATATCGAAGTTGCTGTCAGAAAGCTTGATAAAAACTTTTAAAAAATATAAAAAAGTGCTTGACAAGCTAAGAGATAAGTGATATGATAAATGAGTTGCTGCGAAAGCGACAGAGAACAGAACATTGACAATTGAACAATAACAACATCCTTGAAAATTCATTTGAGAAT
>JAUUSJ010000201.1 GCA_030841965.1 Blautia sp. | reverse complement strand
AAATATAACTACTTCTACAGTCAAAAAAATAAAATACTCGAAAACAACTGCAAAATATAACTACTTCTACAGTCAAAAAAACAAAATACTCGAAAGCGACTGACAAAACATAACCATTTCTACAATTAAAGAGAGCAAAATAGCAGTTTCGCCAATACACAGCCAAGAGAGCAAGCCAAGATATGCCCCGAAAACGATAGAGAGTGGAGCGATTTTTCGATATACTTAGCTTTGTCGCTGGAGCACTGTTTGAGCAGCATAGCTGCGAGTTTGCGGGAAGCGACAAAAATCAGCGTATGTCGAAAAATCGTGGGAACGAACGTGTTTACGGGACATATCTTGGCTTGCTCTCTTAGCGTCCCCCCTCCACTCCATCCCCCTCATCCATCCCCCTTCCCATTTCTTTTTATCCCATAAAAATATACCCAGAAGACAACCACATCCTACGTCTTCTGGGCATAAATACATCCCTTATCTCACAAAGTATACCGTTTAAACTCTACAACTTCTCCCCATTTGATTCAATCACTTCTTTATACCAATCAAATGACAACTTCTTACTCCTAGAAAAATCACCTGTTCCATCATCATTTCGGTCCACATATATAAACCCATAACGCTTCTTATACTCTCCAGTTGTAAACGATACCAAATCAATGCATCCCCATGGCGTATACCCCATCAACTCAACACCGTCTTCCTCAACTGCCTTTTTCATCTCCTCGATATGTGCACGAAGATAAGCAATTCTCGCTGGGTCATCACAACTTCCGTCTGGATTTTTCACATCAACCGCTCCAAAACCATTCTCTACAATAAAGAGAGGTTTCTCATATCGCTCATAAAGTACATTCAATGCATAGCGAAGTCCCTCTGGGTCAATCGTCCATCCCCACTCGGTCGCCTTCACATATGGATTAGCTACCGTATGAGGACTACTTGCCTCAACGCTCTTTGATACATCCACCGTTGTCTGAGAATCCACAACATTTGACATATAATAAGAAAATCCAATATAATCCACCGTACCTTCAGACAATATTTTCTCATCCTCTGGCTCCATCTTAATCTCAAATCCCTTACGCTCAAACATCTTCTTCGCATAATTTGGATAATGTCCACGACAATGAATATCACCAAAGAAATATCTCATATGCATCTCCTGAACCGATAAAATCATATCCGCAGGTCTACAAGAGTATGGATAAATCGGAACCATTGAAATCATACAACCAATCTGAAAATCAGGGTTAATCTCATGACCTATCTTCACTGCCAATGCACTTGCCACAAGCTCATGGTGCGCACACTGATACATCGCCTCTTCTGGATTTTCATACTGTGAGAAAATAACTCCTGAATTCGTCCAGCCAAAAATATCATTTTTATAATTCATCTGGTTATTAATCTCATTAAATGTCATCCAATATTTTACTTTCCCCTTATATCTCTCAAAACAAGCCTTCGCAAATTTCACAAAGAAATCTACCACCTTACGGTTCATCCATCCGCCATACTCTTTTGCCAAGTGAAGAGGCATCTCAAAATGACTCAAAGTAATTACTGGCTCAATTCCGTATTTTAAAAGCTCATCAAACATATCATCATAAAACTGAAGTCCCGCCTCGTTTGGCTGCTCCTCATCTCCCATTGGGAAAATACGAGTCCACGCAATACTTGTACGGAAGCACTTAAATCCCATCTCCGCAAAAAGTGCGATATCCTCCTTATAATGATGATAAAAATCAACGGCATCATGGTTTGGATAATACTCTCCCTCTACCACTGTGTCTGTAATACGGCGCGCCACTCCATGCGAGCCTCCTGTCAATACATCACAAACATTTGGACCTTTTCCTCCTTCATTCCAACCGCCCTCGAGCTGGTGGGCTGCAACTGCGCCGCCCCATAAAAAATCTTTTGGTAATGCCATAGTATTTATCTCCTTTCTTATCTGCTTTTTATATTTTACTTCTCGTCCATTCTTTTTTCTCTATATTGCCCTAAGTCCCCATCAGTATTCTAGATAATAAGCTTACCATTTATTTCGGGCATTTAAGAAATTTCTTAATTCTTATTGTATTACAAGAGGAGGTGAGAACAAGAAATAGTTTCCTTCTTAAACGCCCATTCCTACCCATCTTTTCCCCATAGTCATTTCTATAAATGATAAGCTTTCAAATAACTGGCTTCTCACTGTCAGTGACTAAGTGGCTGTAAAAATCATCACTGCTCATTCAAAGCCAGCTTAATCCATCTTCTTATTTTACTTCTATAAATGCATCGCCCGCCTGAATCTTTCCGCTTGTCTTAATCGATATCACATTCTCAAAATCATCCGCATTAGCGACAAGTACAGGCGTGATCGTCTGAAATTCTTTCTTGATTGCCTCTAAGTCAAACTCTATCAATAAATCTCCCGTCTTTACTGTATCTCCAGCCTTTACCTTGGCATCAAAATACTTTCCGCCAAGCGTCACTGTCTCAAGTCCGATATGCATTAAAATCTCTGCCCCACTGCTATTTTCCAGACAAATCGCATGTTTCGTGTCAAAAATAGAAGCCACAGTTCCGTCAAACGGTGCATATAATTTTCCCTCAGAAGGAATAATTGCTGCACCCTGTCCCAAAATTCCTGCGGAAAAAGTAGGGTCATCCACTTCCTCAAGCTTCTTTGCCTCACCGTTTAATGGAGCATAAATAGTAAACTTTCCACCTTCCACTGCCTTTGCAGGCTCATCTTTTGTCTCTTCTACTTCTTTTGCCTCAACTTTCTTCTCATCACAGCCGATAATCTGAACTAAAACAATTGTAACAACGATAGTAACTAATACAGCGATTAATTGTCCACGGAAAGAACCTGGATTCGTATCGCTAATTGCATTTACAGTAGTAAGTAATCCTGGAAGACCTGCATATACATAGTACATTGCATGGGTTAAAGCTACCACACATGCACCGACTGCTCCACCGATACAACCACAGATAAATGGTTTCTTCAGTCTTAATGTAACACCGTAGATGGCAGGCTCAGTAATACCAAAAATACCTGTCAATCCAGCTGAGAAGGATACATTTTTAATTTCTTTATCTTTTGTCTTAATAAATACACCAAAACATGCTGCCGCCTGAGCGATAACTGCACAAGTCTGAAATGCCTGGAATGCATCGCAACCATTATTTGCGAAGTTTGCCATTACCATAGGAGTAACACCCCAGTGAACACCAAAAATAACAAATACCTGCCAGAAACCACCGACAATTAATGCCGCTAAAATTGGAACATTATTACATAAAGCATTGAATCCGATTGCGAGTGCATTTGCAATTGCATCAGAGATAGGTCCAATTACTAAAATTGTAGCTGGTACCATAATAATCGCACAAATAAATGGAATTGCAAGCGCCTTAATCACATCTGGAATATGCTTCTCTAAAAATCTCTCCAAATAAGATAAAACTAATACTAAGAAAAGAGGTGGTAATACAGTAGATGTATAAGTCGTCTGTGCCATATCAAAAATTAAAAATTTAACAGACTCACCCTCTGCAATCCGCGCCGCAATATCGCCCCAAGAGCTATTTACAAGCGCAAGACAACACCACATTGCTATATATGTATTACATTTAAAATGCTTTGACGCAGTCACTGCGATCAATACTGGTAAAAATGTAAATGGTGTCCATGAAATAAAACTTAACACCTCATAAGTTCCCGTGTTTGCAAAATTTGGAGCAAACTGTAAAATAATAATCAACGCACCCTGTATCAAACCTGCTGCCGCAAGAATATACACAAATGGAGCAAATACAGCTGACATCGTGGCAATCACACGGTTTACAAAACTTTGTTTTACCTGTGGCTGTTCACTTTCATCGATAGACATAATCTGCATCAATTCAGCATATACATCCTTCGCATGTGTACCGATAACAATCTGATACTGTCCACCCTTTTCTACTACCTGAATAACACCAGGCATAGAAGATATCTGCTTTGTCACATCATCCGATGGGCTCTCCTTTAGAACCAATCGCAACCTGGTTGCACAATGCTGTGCATTCATAATATTGCTCTCGCCAACGGCATCGCGAATATCTTTCGCCAATTTACCATAATCTCTTACTTTTGCCATTCTCTCTTCCTCCTAAATTTCTAATCCATAAGATACTTTGTCTAAAGGGAGTAGCATTTTATATAGTCATCTTATATCATCATCCCTTAAGACTTTCAAAATAAACTGTCACATCTACTGACGCAGACAGCAATAAATAAAAGTTGACTGCTCTACATTTTCATGCTATCGCAATCATAAATATGATAAATGTATCCTAATGCCGGCTAAAAGGATAACAATTATTAACTCTTTTCAATGATGTTGGGGGCAAAAAGTCTTTTGACCCCTATGATACCGAATTGCTCCGCACAATATGCTCCCGCAATTCTTTTAATACAGATATCTATTTCTTCGCAGTAACCCGAATAATATGTACCGCCAAAAATGTAATCTCCTCTTTTCCAATATCAACATTATACTCTCTCTCGACATACCTTGCGATTTTCTCTGCACATCGAAATTCTTTTGGATAATTAGGCTGCATTGTCTCATAGAGGAAATTTTGCTGAGGAGCCAAATTTTTCTTCTGTAAAACTCTCTGTGCAAAAAACGTCAAATGTGTCACAAATCTCTGGTAATCCAAGGAATCTTCTTCAAATTCCTCTCTCATCGAAAGTCTCACAATATTTAGGGACTTTCCTATCAAATCAATCGTAGCCTGGGTCTGAGTCATGCTGTCTCCACTCTGGGCGTTAACTAAATGCAATGCAATCGAAGCTGCCTCCTCCTCAGGAAGAGCCAAACCTAATTCTTCCTCAATTATTTTCAATCCATACTTTCCAACCTCAAACTCCTTTGGATAAATCATTTTAATCTCCCAAAATAATGCTGAGTGAAAACTAATTCCATTCTTAAATCTCTCTATCGCAAAATCAATATGATCGGTCAATGTAATGTAAATATTTTTCTTTAAGTCTTTCTCTAAATATTCTTTTGCATAATCTATAATTCTAGAACTTACTCTCACGGATTCTGGCTGAACTTCTAATAAAAGCTGTTTCATCCGAGCCATTGAACTCGCTGTATCCATCCGGAAAATCTTCTCAATTTTTGTCTCATCAATCTCCTCTCCACTTTTTAAGTTCCACCCAATTCCTTTCCCCATGATAACGATTTCTTGTCCCTTTTCATCGAGTGAAGTAATTACATTATTGTTTAAAATTTTCTTTACAATCATACGCTTTTGCATCTCCTACATCTAAACCTATACCTATATCTTATTGCATAAAACATATCCATCTCTAAACTTTAAAATCAGGATATGCTCAGAGAATATAATCCAAAATTTACATAAAAAAAATACCCAACAATCACACAGTTCTATCGGTATATATTATCCATATATACTTCATAAAATACTGGTATCGCTCGGTATTGCCTAATTGAATAGTAACAAGCCCATCAAAACCGCTTTGTTATTAACTTGTTTTTAAGTATACTCGCTAGTTATTGTTTTGTCAATATCTTTTTGCTTTTTCTATATTTTTCACGAAAATGGTAGGGTGATTTTGTGCATTTTGCTGTTTGTTTTTTTAGGATGGAAAAAGGCGCTGTGGGGACAGATATTGTCGAGAGGGACGCTGTGGAGAGAGACGCTGATAGAGAGACGCTGATAGAGAGACGCTGATAGAGGAGAGAGGGATATGCTCCGTAAACACGTTCGTTCCCACGATTTTTCGACATACGCTGATATATG
>JAUUSJ010000370.1 GCA_030841965.1 Blautia sp. | reverse complement strand
GACATACGCTGATTTTTGCCGCCTCCCGCAAACTCGCGCCTACGGCACTCAGACAGTGCTCCAGCGGCAAAGCTAAGTATATCGAAAAACCGCTCCACTCTCTATCGTTTTTCGAGGACATATCTCCTGCCTCTCTTCGCTGTGTACTGGCGAAACTCTATCAAATTTAAAATTCTTTTTTGATTTATGAATTAAACTTTTGTCTTATGTGCTCATACTGCTTAGCCCATCAAATATTTGTACATTTGGGTAAGCAAACTTCCTTAGTTCCTTAGATATACATATAGTTGCTTGATGGAGCTTTCATAATGAATAAAAAAGACTATTGCAATGTAGAATCGTAGTGATTGTTTAGCTGTGTTGGTAAACAGAACAATTCTATATGATATCTATTGCAATAGTCTTTTTTATTCTATTCAAGAAGTCTTTTGAATTATGGCAATAAAAAAAGCGATAGACGGGGCTCGAACCCGCGGTCTCGACCTTGGCAAGGTCGCGCGTTACCAACTACGCCACTATCGCATGGAGCGGGTGATGGGAATCGAACCCACGTATCTAGCTTGGAAGGCTAGTGTTCTACCATTGAACTACACCCGCAGAACTTTATCTTCTGATGTATCTCATCGACAGTTAATATAGTAGCACAGTGAAGAATAAAAGTCAACCCCTAAATTGTATTTTTTGAAGAAATAATTTGGAAAATTGTAACTAATTAATTTAACCCTTTAATCAGTCTTCTTATAGTCTCAAAATGCTACAAAATGTCAAGTCAGAAATAAAAAAATACGAGGAAAAAGAAGATAAAAAAATATAAATGAATATTTTTCTTCAATATGTTAAATTCACTATTGCAAAAGAAAAAAACAAGGTATATGATTGATACGGATATAAATGCAGTCGAGAAATAATCTTAATAAGTGAGAATAAAATGTGAACTACTTGGCAACAAGTAACCGAGCTTCTTGATTCAAGTACTGTTGCTCGACGAATGCGAAAAAACTGTATTGTCAAGTCTTACAAAATGTCCACAGGCGTGAATAATCCCAAAAGCAGAGAAACATAAAACTATCTCGCCATTCAAACCAGCAACAAAGCAATTCAAAATCGTTTCGCCAGTACACAGCCGAAAGAGCAGGGCGATATATGCGCCGAAAACGATAGAGAGTGGAGCGATTTTTCGATATACTTAGCT
>JAUUSJ010000369.1 GCA_030841965.1 Blautia sp. | reverse complement strand
GTAGATATATTAAAGGACACAGCAGAAAGTGGAGCGAGGTAGTATGGAGGATATACCGAAGCTATAAAATCTGACAGATGCATAGAAGGTAATCGGGAAAAGCAGAAAAAGAGATATCAGAACAAAAATTTTATAAATAAATATAGTTCAGTCCGTTTTATTGGGTTGACACAAACATATGTTTCTTATAAAATATATACAAACAAATGTTTGCGTATCAGGAAGGAGGCTATGGTTTATATTTTACTTTACAGAAGAAAAATCTGAAGGGGGTAACAGTTGATGCAGAAGGAATTTAATCAGCAGAGAATTGAAATGGGAGAAAGGATCCGAAAATTGCGGAAACGCTGTGATTTTTGTCAGGAATCTCTTGCAGAAGCTATGGACGTGTCAACGATGACGATCTCACGGATTGAGAACGGGATAACAAAAATGGACGTGGAATTTTTAATGAGATTATCCAGAGTTCTGGAAGTTCCGGTAAATGTGATTCTGGGGTTGGAAGATGATAAGGACTGGAGATTCAGATATTTATGATGTGAGAGAAAACGGTTGAAAATTCAGCCGTTTTCTTTATAAAAAAGGATATAAAGGTATTAGAATAACATGGTTACTTTTATTGACGGGGCTGTAAATATAGTGGTAAGCTGTATTTAGCATAGTTGGGATAAGCTTTTAGCAGCAGCGGTATTTTGGATGGAGTATTTATTCCTTCTTTGTAATCTTATCGGCGCTGTTCTATCCGGCAGAAGTTTTGTCTTATTTTCATATTGTTTTAAAAAGAACAGGTGGTACAGAGCCAGGGAGAATGGTATTGGGGAAGGGGGGATTGAATGAAGAACATAAGTGAACAGGAGTTTTGGCAGAAGATTGTTAGTGAATTTTATACACAGGGCAAATTAGTCAGGAATCCTATAATTGCCTGAACGCTTTTCTTGAGTGTCCTGAAATTATAGAAATGTTGAACGGCTGTGAACTGAGCTCGGAAGAGTGTAAACAATATAGAGCAGCGATTTTAGATGTGCTGAGTACGAAGAGATCCGATCTTACAAAAAGAGAAGATTCAATCCGACAAAAACTTTCAGATCGGAATAAAAAAGCAGAAGAGTATTTGCTTGATGAAAAAATGTTCATAGATGAACACATGGAAGAAACTGTTCAATTTCTGATTATGCAGGGGATCTGTAAAAGCC
>JAUUSJ010000200.1 GCA_030841965.1 Blautia sp. | reverse complement strand
TCGAAAAACCGTGGGAACGAACGTGTTTTTAGAGGACATATCGACGAACTCTCTTTGCGTCTGCTCCCAATTATCCCATCCTATTAGCCTCTGTCCCCATTACCCAAAATCTCCAACAAAAATTTCACATCATCCATAGCTGATGTAGTCTTGTAATTAAAATCATAGTTTGTTATCATAAAATAAAGCGAAAATACCAGTTAAAAAATTAGACTAGAGAGAGGATTGAGAGGATGACAATAGAAGAAATCTTACAAAAAGTAAAAGATAATGAGCTTTCTATTGAAGAGGCGAAGGAACAGATAGAGGCTCCGGATATGGATTATGCCTGTATTGACTATGATAGAGAGAAAAGGACGGGAGTGCCAGAAGTAATTTACTGTGAGGGGAAAACAGCAAAGCAGATAAAAAATATTGTGAAAAATATGCTAATGCATGGAAGCAAGCATATCCTTGGAACAAGATGTGATAGAGAAAAGTACGAAGAGGTAGTTAAAATCTGCGATAAAATGGAGTATTATGAGGATTCCAGAATTATGATATTAGACGAGGAACCATTTGTGAAGAATAAGGGAAAAATTGCAGTTGTATGTGCGGGAACTTCAGATATCCCAGTGGCAGAGGAGGCGGCATTGACGGCGAGATATCTCGGCAATCATGTCGTGCAAGTCTCCGACGTGGGAGTGGCTGGCATTCATCGACTTTTTCACAGGATGGATGAGATTAAGGAGGCAAATGTCATAATTGTTGTGGCCGGTATGGAGGGCGCCTTGGCGTCTGTTGTCGGAGGGATGGTTGATAAGCCAGTCATCGCAGTGCCTACCTCGGTCGGATACGGAGCGAATTTTCACGGATTAGCGCCTCTTCTTGCAATGTTGAATAGCTGTGCGAGCGGAGTTAGTATTGTAAATATTGATAATGGATTTGGAGCGGGCTATATGGCTCATTCTATCAACTGTCTGGGTGGAAAAGAAAAATAAAGTATTATTATAAAATTTCATGAAATTTTAGGGCTAAAGATGAGAAAATTTGTCTTTAATTACTAAAAATAAATTGAAAAATAATTAACAAACTTATGTATAGATGAAAATACAATTTAAATATGATAAAGAGAATAAGGAGATAAATTTTAAAATCGAAGGAAAAATATTGTGATTTTTTAAAAAAAAGATGAAGAAAAAAGAGAGAGGAGGAGAGAAAATGGAGTCGATAGAATATATTGTAAAACGTATCGATGGGGACTATGCATATCTTGCGAGAGTGGATAAATTAGATGAGGAAAAATTGGTGGCGAGAGCATTGTTGCCGGAGGAGATTATGGAGGGGAGTCATTTGATTTATGAGTGGCTTCAATACAGCATGAAATAAGAAAAAATGTATATTGTATGCAAAGTACGACACGCAAAAAAGAGAGGGGATTTCCCTCTCTTTTTATGTACAAAAAATACTGTATTTTGTATACGTAGAAAAACAGAAAGAAACTGCAAATAAAGTCCCTAAATTATAAAAAATTTTTGGCTATAAAAGAAATAGAGGAATAAAATATAAGAAAAAACAGGGAAATTCATATAAAATTTTTTCTTATTTTTGATAGGAAAATTGTATTTTTATCAAAACAATTTCCTTGTGGGAAATAGATAAAAATTTAACAAAGATTTAACTAAAATTAGAAAAAACCATGGATTTAAGCCAAAAAGAATTATACTTCATTGGAAAAAAAACAAAAAATTTGCCTTGCAATTTATGAAAAAATGGTTATTATATTAAGTAAATAAGAAATGTGTTTTAGGAGGAAAAAATAATGCAAGGTTTTGGTTTTGGTCATATGATAGAGATTCTGAAGAAGAGTCCGAAAAAGATTGTTTTCACAGAGGGAGCAGACCCTCGTATTTTGGAGGCAGCTTCTCGTTTATTAGCTAGTACGTTCCTTTCCCCGATTTTATTAGGTAATGAGGAAGAGATTTATGCGTCCGCAGAGGAAAGTGGATACAATATTCGCGGTGCAGAGATTATCGACCCATTAAACTATGAGCAAGAAGAGATGGATAAGATGATAGACCTTTTCTGTGAGATTCGTAAGAGCAAAGGTGTTACAAAAGACCAGGCAAAGGAAATTTTGTCTCAGGCTAATTATTTTGGAACGATGCTTGTAAAGATGGGTAAGGCAGACGCACTCTTAGGAGGAGCTACATACTCAACAGCAGATACAGTTCGTCCAGCATTACAGATTATTAAGACAAAGCCAGGTAATTCCATTGTAAGTTCTTGCTTTATTCTTGTTCGTCCATCTGCTACAGGTGAGAATGAGGTACTTGCTATGTCCGACTGTGCAATCAATATCAAGCCAAATGAGCAAGAATTAGTAGAAATCGCAATTGAGTCTGCTAAATGTGGTAAGATTTTTGGTATCGATCCAAAGGTTGCCTTCTTAAGCTATTCTACATTCGGCTCAGGCAAGGGTGAGGATGTAGATAAGATGAGAAAAGCTGCCCAGATGGCGAGAGAGCAGGCACCTGATTTGGCAATCGCCGAGGGAGAGCTACAGTTTGATGCAGCCGTATCTCCAAGAGTTGCACATACAAAATGCAAAGGCTCTGAAGTTGCAGGACATGCCAATACATTTATCTTCCCTGATATCAATGCGGGAAATATTGGATACAAGATTGCTCAGCGTTTAGGAAACTTCGATGCATATGGCCCAATCCTACTTGGATTAAACGCACCAATCAATGACCTTTCCAGAGGATGCAACGCTTTGGAAGTTTATTCTATGGCTATTATTACAGCTGCTTTGGCATAGGGAATTCGAGAATTGAGATAGATACATGAAAAAAGAGACGAGTGGATATACTTTATGATATCAGGCTCGTCTTTTTTTATTTACAAAAATTTTATGCGATTATTCTAAAATTAGGTCTTGACAAAAGAAATGAGATATAATATAATTCATATAAATTAAGTAGGAAATATATGAATTATCAGTAAAAGAAAGAAGGATGGAAAAATGGCAAAAGTATATAAATCAGCATTAGAGTTAATTGGAAACACACCAATCGTAGAAGTGACAAATTTGGAAAAGAAATATGATTTAAAAGCGAGAGTTCTCGTGAAATTAGAGTATTTGAACCCAGCTGGAAGTGTGAAGGACCGTATTGCCAAGGCGATGATTGAGGACGCTGAGGAGCGAGGAATTCTAAAAGAGGGAGCTACGATTATCGAGCCAACTTCTGGTAATACAGGAATCGGTCTTGCAGCGATTGCGGCGTCAAAGGGATATAAAGTTATTTTGACAATGCCTGAGACGATGAGTGTGGAGAGAAGGAATATTCTGAAAGCATATGGAGCTGAGATTGTATTGACAGAGGGTGCAAAGGGAATGAAGGGTGCGATTGCGAAGGCAGATGAGCTTGCAGCGAGCATTGAGAATAGTTTTATTCCAGGACAGTTTGATAACCCAGCGAATCCAAAGATTCATAAGGAGACGACAGGACCAGAGATTTGGAGAGATACAGATGGAGAGGTAGATATTTTCATTGCCGGTGTCGGAACAGGAGGAACATTGACAGGAACAGGAGCTTACTTAAAAGAGCAGAAGGCGGGAGTGAAGATTATCGCAGTCGAGCCATCGACATCTCCAGTTTTATCAAAGGGAATCTCAGGACCACATAAGATTCAGGGAATTGGAGCTGGATTTGTGCCAAAAGTATTAGATACAGAGATTTATGATGAGATTATGCCGATTGAGGCAGACGACGCATTTCAGCTCGCAAAAGAATTTGCGAAGGCAGAGGGAATTTTAGTTGGAATTTCTTCTGGTGCAGCACTCTATGCGGCAATTGAGCAGGCAAAACGTCCAGAGAATGAAGGAAAGACAATTGTAGCTTTACTTCCAGACAGTGGAGACCGTTATTACTCAACACCATTATTCGTGGAATAAGGGATTGAGGGGAGTTTTACCACAACCAAACGATAGATTCGCCTCATCCATGGATATTTGTAGAATAGGGGAATGAGGGGAATTTTGAAATAAACTTATAGAGAGAAGAGAGTCTCAAAACAGGAAGAAATAACAGAAAAAGCGTTGTTTTTTCCTGTTTTTTTTAGTAAACTATATAGGAAAGGTATAGATTAGAAATTCAGAAGAATAAGATAGGAGAAGATAGAAGATGAAGATATCTACAAAGGGAAGATATGCATTACGTCTTATGTTAGATGTTGCAAAATATGGTGAGGAAGGTCCAGTCAGAGTAAAGGAGACAGCCAAAAGACAGGAGATTTCGGTAAAGTATTTGGAGCAGATTATATCTATTTTGACAAAAGCGGGATTTGTTAGGAGTACGAGAGGACCTCAGGGGGGATATCAGTTGGCGAAGGCTCCAGAAGAATACACCGTCGGCATGATTTTAAAATTGACAGAGGGAAGCTTAGCTCCAGTGGAATGTCTAGTCACTCCAGAAAATCTCTGTACCAGAGCGGAGGACTGCGTGACATTGCGTATTTGGCAAGAGTTAAATGAGGCGATTGAATCCGTTGTCGAGAAGTACACAATCGCAGACCTGCTCGAGTGGGAGAAAGAAAGAGGGAATAATTATATTATTTAGAATTGCGGGAGCATATTATGCGGAGCAATTCGGTATCATTAGGGGGCAAAAGAACTTTTGTCCCCAATATCATTATCTAGGAGATAGCGAGGAAGTACTTAATAATGTTCTTATCGCTGTCTGCGCTGTCAGATAGATAGGGTTTTAAGAAAAAAGACTGTCGCATGAAGGAGTGCGAATCCATGTCTTGTAGTGATTTCGTAATCACTGACAATGCATGGTATCTTTCACACTTCATGCGACAGTTTTTTTGAAGAATCTTAGGAGTTGGCATTTTGTTTATTCAATGTACTGTCCACAATTTCAAAATGAAGCTTTAATCCGGCGGCGGCTTTCTCGTAATTTCGCTCTCCAATTCCGATTAAAATTTGCTCGTGAGATTTTTGTAAAGATGAATCGGGAGCACTGTGGGCAATTAGTTGACCGCGTACATTGTGAACAAGTTGACTTGTCAGAACATTGATGGACTTTAGTAGGTTGATAATAAATTTGTTCTGAGACATGAGAGCGATAGTGGCGTGAAACTTGATGTCAAATTCTGAGGCTGTCTCGTCCGAAGTGCTCTCACCCATTCCCTTTACAAGAGAACTGAGTTCCTTCATATAGCTGTCCGTATTATTTTGAATTGCGAGTTCTAATGCCTTAAACTCGAGAGCAGCTCGAAATTGTGATATTTGTATGTAGTCTAAATTCTCCAAGACAAACATCATAGATAAGGTGCTCAAGAGAGAATTCTGTAATTGATTAGAAATATAGCAAGTTCCATTTGGTCTCTTTATAATAATACCTAAAATCCCTAAAGTCTTTAATGCCTCAGAGACAGTGGATTGTGGTACGTCTAGTATTTCTGACAAATAATCAATTGGTGGCAATTTTGATCCAAGTCTATAAGTTCCAGATATGATGTTTTCGTGAACGTGGTCGATAACACGCTCGTATGCTGTTCGTGTGCGTTCGAGTTCAAACATAGAATCCCTCCTTTCATCGTTTATGTGAAAATTAGTATAGTTATTTATTAATAAAGCGGTTGTTTTTGTATACTAATTATATCATAAAAAGAGGAAAAGAGAAATAGAAAAAAATGCATTATAAAGCATAAGATTTTCTCGATAAATAATGATGCAAGCTTACCCAGCTACTTGACGGAGCTTTCATGAAAGCTGATTGCTCCGCATGACATGCTTTCACAATCACCAGCTGCATTCCCACTCCAAGCTATCGCTCTACGTGCTCATGCAG
>JAUUSJ010000199.1 GCA_030841965.1 Blautia sp. | reverse complement strand
AGCGGCATAAATCAGCGTATGTCGAAAAACCGTGGGAACGAACGTGTTTTTCGAGAATATATCAACGGACTCTCTTCGCGTCTGGCTCCATACACCTAATCCTATATATCTGAATCATAAGGATAAGCGACTATTGCAAAAATCCCTTCGCTTATGCTACACTATATATGACAAAATAATTGAACCGAGTCCACCTGCTGGCTTTGCAAGCGGGCGGACTCTTCTAACTATTTAGAGGCTCAGAAAGATATTCTGGGATTGTAAATAGTTAGAAGAAATGGGTTGCGGGCTTCGATAATATATCGAGAGGAGGCATAGAAAGATGCATCTATATAATCATTTCCGAAAAAAGATGAATCATACGAAAAGAGAGGAAAAGGAACTTTTTACTCTTACCATTTTTCTATGCGTCTGTGTGATTGCCAGTATATCAGTCCTGGCTCATTATCTCAGCAATTTTGTCTCATACAATAGGGAAGAGATTGCGTTAGTTCCCAGCAAGACCGAGACGAGTCTATCCAGAATGGATACTGACAATAATACAAATACGTCCACTGCCTCCAATATTTTTTCCACGTCTACTAGCAGTCGAACGGAAGGAAATCCAAAGTTCGAGGTTTATGACGAGAAGACCGTTTGGAGTACAAAGACGCAGGTAGATATTTTTAGTGCCTCCTATAAAAATAACCAAGGTATTTCGATAGTAGAGAGTGAGAAAAATGATAAAGTCATTGCACCAGGAATAGGAGATAGTTATACATTCTGGTTAAAAAATACTGGAGATATGCCAGTAGATTATACATTGGAGTTCGAGATATTGTTTTCCCCAGAAGATGTAAAAATACCGGTAAAAGCCAAGATAAAGAGTTATGATGGTAATTGGTTGCTTGGAGAAAAGGATAAATGGGGAGATATACAAAAACTAAATACTGTGGAAGATAGAGCTACCTTGGGAGTGAATCAGTATGCCAAGTATACATTAGACTGGAAGTGGATTTTTGAGAGAGGATATGATTGGTATGACACGTATCTAGGCAATCGAGCAGTAAATGAGGACCTTTCTCTGACAATTATTATTAAAACGGTGGCGGAGGTTCATACAGGAACTTCCATGGCGGATAATACTTCTGACGATGCTTCTTCGATACAGCCTACACAGCCTGATATATCTAATCCTGTTTCTTCTACAAAGAAGGATGATGATATTTCTTCCATACCGTTTATCATAGCTGACCAAATCCCAAAGACGGGCGATATCAGGGATTTGACATTTTATATTATTTTGGTGTTTGCATCTATCCTTGGTATATCTATGATATTATATAATAGAAAAAAGGAGAGGGAGCGAGAAAAATAGAAAGGAGAGAGGTTCTTCATTCCAGACTAAAGTCATGAGTGATGGAGCTTAAGTTACCATGAAGCTAAATCTCATAAAGAAAGAAATAGGAGATAAAAAAAAGAGAGTGACAGTTATTCTTCCTCGTTATATCCTCATTTTTATCGGAAGTTTGATTTTGGGTATGAATCTATATATTTGGAACGGGAAGAATCTGGCGGGCAATGCTCTGCCGATGCCGTTTGGATATGGGATGGCAGTTGTTCTCTCGGGAAGTATGGAGCCTGTTCTCTCGACAGATGATTTGGTCGTGATTCACAGGCAAAAGAGCTACAAAGTCGGAGATATTATCGTTTACCAATCTGGCAGAGAGCTTATTATTCACCGTATTGTTGAGACAGAAGAGGATGAGCTGGTTACGAAAGGAGATGCCAATCATACGACAGACCCTCCTATTGACTGGGCTAGCGTAAAGGGAAAAATGATAGTATCTATTCCAGGAATTGGAATATTGATTAGGGGATTAAAAACTCCGGCGGGAGTGCTTCTTGTCTTGACCGCTGCATTTATACTGTTGGAATTATCTTATCGAAGAGAATGGAAGGAAGATAAGATACAGCAACAGCAGCTTAGAGAGGAGATTGAGCAGCTGAAAGAAGAATTGGAAGAAGAGGAGAAAAAAGATAGAGGATAGAGAAAAGGATGGGAAAGGAGAAAGAGGCGGATGATACCAATCGATACCAAAAAGACGAGTTGGATATTGCGGATTATGGCAGGTGCCATTTGTCTTATTGCGATGATTTTTTTATTGACTTCTGGTATTTTAGCTAGATATGCTTCATCCGACAAAGAAGAAGGCGGTGCGAGGGTCGCAAATTTTTATATTGATGCAGATTTGAGTGAGTTTGAGCAGAGTGTGCCAATTCAGCTAAATCCAAATGATACGGAGGAGATTATTTTTACTGTGACAAATGGCAGTCAGGTGGACGTTATATTTTCTGCGTCTATGGAGTTTACAGGAAATTTACCCTTGCATATGACAGTTGCACGTTGCGAATCCCAAGATTCCAAGATAGATATGCAAGCTCTGACGGGCAATACGATAGATTCGCCTTCTCTAAAATGGGAGGATGAATTGGAAGCCGATGCTCAGAGCAAATCCTATCAAATCACACTTTCCTGGATGGAGGGCATGACAGGATATGAGTATGCCGATGGGGTCGGGGTGCTGGATTTATCTGTCTATGCGCAGCAAAAAAAATAGGAGGTGACAGATATGGATAGACCATATAAGTATAGAGAAAAGTATATAAGAAAAGTATTAACTGTACTATTCATGATTCTCGTCGTATGTCTGTTGATTCCTTCTATTTCTGCAAAATACCAGTACTCCTATAAGGCAAAACCGAGGATGGTGAGTTCAGACGCATTTTATTTCTCGACCAATTTGACAGGCGACAGTAAGATGGCAATGGTAAAAGAAGGAAATAGTCAGGAGGAATATCAATTTCAGGAGAAAGAGGAAAAAACTTGGCATTTATATGGAGGCTCAAAACATACCATTCCGATTCAACTGCGTAATTATGATGATGTTTTGCGTATTACCCAGACTGAGATTGCGTACCGCATGACGCTTTCTGTGAGGAACGCAGAAGGAGGGGAAATGGATACTTCTCTCGTTTCGATAAGAAGAGAAGAGGAGGGGGAAGTTTACCCAGCTGAGCAGACCATACAAGGGATAATCGGGAAGACGAAGGGAGAGCAGACCTCATATGAGATGGATACAGAAAGCTTTGTTTTGGATATAGAGCGATATGCAAATGGAAATTATGCAGACGGCACGACAGTCAAACTTCTCATAGAGAGCACGTCTCCATACAAAAAAGTTATAGAATTGAATTTTGTTTTACACCGTGAGGAGGGCTGTCTTAGCTATGAGATTAGGGACCACTCTGGAAGTTCTTATGCAGAATTACTGATAAAGAATACAGTTCCTGCTGATATCGGGGAAGAAGGACAACAAGTACAGCCATATCTGAGATGGTCGGATGAATTATCCATTGACAATACGAATCCTCTTACCTATATTTACAGCGACAGTGAAAATGGCGAATCTTTGGCATTTACCCAACAGCAGATAGAAAATCAAGGGCAGATGAAGAGAATGCAGATTTCAAGACCATTAAGGACAAATGAGAGTAGCTCGATTTATTTTTTCAAATCAGATATAGAGCAAGATTATACGCAGGAAACAACAATCGTTCATCCAAGCTCAGATGGAATATTTGAGATTGCGATAAATAGCCAGAATCCAGACACCCACTCAAATCATATCTCCTCAATAAGCGAGGAAAATTTGGAGGCATATTTACCTTTGCAAGAGGTGGAACTTTCCTCTGGACGCCATTACTCAAAAATCAGTAGCGATAATAATATCTCGATTACAGACCAGTCCGCTTTCACCCTTCAATTTACGACACAATACATACCTGGCAACTATGATGAGACAAAAGAGAGCTTACAGACAAGCTTCCATGAGCTCTATTTATGGGATGGGGAGGATACTGCATTTACCGCCATAGTCACAAACTCAAATGATATAGAGTTGCAATCAATCGTCAAAGGAAATTCCCCCCAATCCATGGCGGGATATGAAATTCACCAGGAAAATACGCAAGATGGCGGTAATACATATTATATAACAAAACCAAAAGAGGAAACAAAATCTGAGACAATGACAAAATCGATGGAGGAGAGTGAGACAGAAACCAACTTAACAGAAGAAGTAGAAGAAAATTCCAGCGCAAGTGGAAATGAGGAAACGAGTATTTTGGTGACAAGTGAGCAAGAGCCGACGGTTGATAGAAAGGATTTGATACTTGCAGATACTTCGTCCAGTGATTTTACAATTCCTGTCGGAACAGTAATTACCATGGTTGCGCAAATAAACGATTATGAGCCGACCTACTGGTATTATTATTGTACAGAAGAGAAAAAAGAGATAGTTTTATCTGATTTTTGCCAGATGGATACAATATATGAAAATAATACAGAACGATATAATCTGTACAAAGCATCCCATAACCAAGTAGAGAAAGATGCAAAAGAGATAGTGACAGAGAATCTACGTTTTATATTTGATTTTAGTCATACAAAAGAAAAAACAGTCATACCGCAGGCACAATCCGCCCAGCTAAAACATATCGCAACAGTTGACGGCATAGAGAATGTGGAGATTATGAATTATATAGGTCAAAATATGGCAGCAGATGGCAACGAAACTATTTCCTATCGCTCTTTCCCCAAAACAAGCAATACATGGAATATATCGCAAAATCATACCAATATTGAGACCTTCCATATGAGTATGACGGAACCCGACAGAGAGTATTATGCCCGCGATATCTATGAGATACAAGTAGAAATCAGCGAAAATTTAGAGTATAACGACACTCGCTGTCAAGAACGGCAATATGCAGTAAAATTAGAAAAAATAGAGACCGACGAAAACGGAAACGCAAAGACAGACGAGAATGGAAATATAATAACTGGGACATTTCCAGAGGGAATGATAATTTCATACAATGACCAAGAATTAACTCCAACCGACAATAATCAAGTATTTATCCTGCCAGTAAAATCAGCTGGAACTCAT
Organism: Blautia sp.; assembly: GCA_030841965.1. Lineage (GTDB taxonomy): Bacteria > Bacillota > Clostridia > Lachnospirales > Lachnospiraceae > JAUUSJ01. Next base: position 863 of record JAUUSJ010000199.1, on the reverse strand, counting down.
ATTTTCCAAATGAGAACAGGGCTATCCGCTTTTCAAAGCGGAGAAAATGAAACAATCATGCTTCGAGCCAGTCTATACGCCTCAAACGATGCTTCGTACTATAACGATTTAAATCTTAATAAAACTGCTTTTATCAACTTTGAAGCTAAGGAGGTCCCAGAGTACGCTCTTTTCATTAGCGATGCCAACAGCCAAGAGAAAAAAGACCATTTATTTGAAAAAGGAGAACCCCTTTCTCTGAACATACAAACTCTAAAAAACGGAGCCGTGGAGCCATCAGATAAGGCATCCATAGCAATCTATCGCTGGGATAAGCAAAAACAAAATTATACCCATATCGGATGGTCAGAACTTTTTAACGGCGAAGAAAACATAGACATAGAATTAACAAACGATTCCACCATATGGACAGGACATCTCTTAGAAGAAGCAGCGGCGGGAGTATACCGATTAGAATTTTGCTACCACGATAAAATCGAGTATGTAGATATCATTGTAAAATAAGCGAAGCTATAGACTTTATAGGATTATATTATAAAAATATAAGATAATCTACTCTTTTCAGTGTGAGATGGATAGCACAAAAAAGGATGTTGGAAAATACGAAATTTCAATCTGATATAATGTGAGTTTTTCACATAGATATCTTGTCTAAAAAATATATTTTCCAACATCCCTTTTTATATCCTTTACTCCATTTTGGCTAACGAATAAGGAGAAAAATGGTAAAACTTTTATAAAAAGAATTTTATAGAGTTTTGCTGGTATATTACAGTATTTCGCCAGTACCCAGCGAGGAGAGTTCGTGGATATGTTCTCTAAAAACGATAGAGAGTGGAGCGGTTTTTCGATATACTTAGCTT
>JAUUSJ010000368.1 GCA_030841965.1 Blautia sp. | reverse complement strand
AAATAATCCCACCACCGCGTAAAGTCACTTTCGTATGGGAACTCCGCTCATTGGGATTGTCGATGATATTGCACCTATCAGCTATTCTAAAATAAAAAAGTTCTGCTAAAAACAATAAGATTACAATTATCAATAAATACATGTCTTAAAAGTAAATTATCAAATTAAAAAGGTTTATCTTTGTGAAAAATAGAAAACACGAATGAGCCCTATAAAAAAAATAAAAGTCAACAACCTGGATATTTCCATTTCGATAGAAAGCAATAAAGACGACTACTTCTGTTTAACAGATATCATAAAAGATAAAGAAGGAGAAGATCACATACGAAATTGGATGAGGAATAAAAACACAATTGAGTTTCTAGGTACTTGGGAAATCTTAAATAATCCGGATTTTAAAGGTGTCGAATTCGACACCTTTTTAAATCAAGCCGGACTCAATAGATTTAATATGACTCCCAAAAAATGGATCGAAGCAACCAATGCTATAGGAATAGTCTCTAAAGCAGGTAGAAATGGTGGAACCTATGCACATAAAGATATTGCATTAGAATTCTGCTCTTGGTTCAATCCCACCTTCAAACTATATCTTTTAAAAGAATATCAGCGTTTAAAAGAGTTTGAAAATGACCCATTAAAAGTAGAATGGAAAATTAAGCGCATATTATCTAAGACAAACTATCACTTACATACTGATGCCATAAAAAGCTATATACTTCCTCAATCCAATATGTTAAAAGACTCACAATGGCTAATATATGCAAAAGAAGCAGATTTATTAAATGCAGCGTTATGGGGATGTACAGCCTGCGAATGGAGGGATGCAAATCCTGAATATGCATCAAAAGGCCTTAATATAAGAGACATGGCAAGCATAAATGAATTAGTCGTATTATCTAATTTGGAGTCTTTTAATTCTGAGTTAATCAAGTTATCTATACCCAAACAAAAACGTTTCAAACAACTGCAAGAAATGGCACAAAAACAGATCCAGCAATTGAACACATGGGAAACTGAAAAAAAGTTCAAACAAATAGATAATAATACAAATTTGATAGAATAGTGCTTATTCTATCAAATTCATAGTGAGAACGACTTTATCGTTCTCACTATCCCCTCCTCTGCCCTCACCGGCATTCTGTCAATACCAAGGGCAGCCTTTATCTTCGCATTACTCACCACATAATTCTCTGTCAACTTGCGCA
>JAUUSJ010000198.1 GCA_030841965.1 Blautia sp. | reverse complement strand
CCTCTTGCAAGCAAGCTTGCATCGGATTTTAGACCTTTTGACCCTGGTATCATATAATGAAAAAAAGTTGTAAAGGAGAAATTAATAATGAAGGATAATCTAACAAATATTTATGAAGAAAAACCATTATTTACTGTAAAAAATATTTTAAAAATACTTTTATTGCTCTGCATCATATTCGTATTTTGTCCAGCATTTTTAGTATCATGTTCTGGACAAGAGATGAATATCAACGTTATGACGGCAGTAAAAGGAATCTCGGCAGAGGGACAAGAAGTGGTTCCATCTCATCCTTCTATGCTTATATGTCTTATATTACCAATTGCAATGCTAATCATTTTGTTCATAAAAAATCTTTTGGATAAACAAATTGTATTAATACTATTAGCTGGTTCAATTATCGATTTTATTATTTGGCTAGTCTTTGAATCTTCCGCAAAGAAAATAGCAGAGGAATATTATTGTGATTTTGAAGTTACAATCTGGTTTATACTTAATATGATTGCCCTTGTATTAATTGCTCTTTTGTCTTTGGCAGTTATACTAAATAAAATACAACTAAATATAGATTTAAAAACTATTTCCTCTGGACTAAATACCAAAAATATAAATAATGGAAGTCCAAATTCCTATCCTAATTCTCATTCTTATAATAATACTTATGGAAACAATATTTCAAATAATTTTACTAGAGGAAATTATGAAAATTCCGTGCCTGACCAGATTTCAAAAACACTTCCATCGACATCTAGGTCAATTCAATTTATTAGCGGAGAATTGCATGGAGCATCAATTCCTATAGAAAATCGAAATAAAATTATAATAGGAAGAGATCCTTCTAATGCTAATATTGTTTTACACAACCAAGATATCAGCAGACAACACTGTGAAATCCAATATAATTCTACGGATGGCTGTTATTATATTTGTGATTACTCTTCCTATGGACTTTCTATAAATGAACAGCAAATCCCAAAGAATAAACCTATCCCTTGTAATATAGGGGACAAAATTTCTTTGGCAAATGGAGAGAATCAACTCATTTTAAAATAATAAAAAAATAGCTGTTGCATTAATCTTTTCTTTTGCAACAGCTATTTCTTTTCTTTATTCAAACGGATAAACCATTCCCCATTGCCTGCGAATCTCTGTAAGAGTTTTCATGACGTCACGACTATAAGAAAGCTCTGTTTTTCCAGTCTGACTCATCACGTATTCTTGCATATCCAAAACTTCATAGTCAAGCGCAATTGCCGTGTCTCCAAGTTCAATCACTTCTGTATGACCATCTTCTGTATAAGTAATCGTCGCTTTATCTGCTCTAGGATAATTATAAACTTCGATAAATCCGAGCTCACCTGCCACAACGCCTCGCTTTGGCTGCTTTGCTCTCATTGTGAGAGCCATAACTGCCATTTCTCCCTCTTTATTTCTAAGAATAATTCCAGATGTCTCATCGACTCCTGTCTCAAAATAATTTGCTGTCGTAAGTATTTCATTTGCTCCGCTACTCATAAAATATCTCGCAAAACTTGTCGCATAAACACCGATATCCAAGAGCGCACCTCCCGCCAGGTCTTTGGAAAAGAATCGATTCTTTACATCATATTCCTTACAACTTCCAAAATTCACCTGAACCATTTTTACTTTTCCGATTGCTCCGCCAGCTACGATTTCTTTTAATTTCTTGAACACTGGCATATGGAAGATCGTCATAGCCTCCTCGAGAATTAAATTTTTCTCTCTCGCAATCTGCACTGCCTCCTCAAGCTGTGCGTCATTTACTGTAATCGCTTTTTCGCATAGTACATGCTTTCCAGCTTTTAATGCTTTTATGATACACTCATAATGTAGATTATGTGGCGTTGCAATATAAACAATATCTATATTCTCATCTGCCAATAATTCATCTACATTTCCATATGCTCTTTCTATAGAAAATTCCTCCGCAAATTTTTGTGCTCCCGCTAAGGTCGTCGCACATACAGCATAGATTTCACCGTTCACTCGCCTAAGCGCCTGCGCCATCTCACGGGCAATGATACCTTTTCCGATAAGTCCCCAGTTTAATTTTTGATTTTTCCTTGTTGTTTCCATAAATTTTCCTTTCTTTTTTCACAATTTACATCAAATATGCCAGTTGATTATTTTTCTAAATCTAGTATAATAAAAATATAAAAAGAAATCAATTCAAGACTACTGAATCATCGGGCTCAAACATTATATTTAGTATTTAACCAAATTTTCAAAAAATCAAGCCAAAATTATTAAAAACAAAAAGGTCTTTTGACCCCAACATCATTTTATTATTATAAGGAGTGATAAAATGGAGCATTTACATTTAGAAGTGTATAAAGAACTACATTTTTTAATAAGAGAGGGAAATTTGTATGAGAATCGTCAGTATATTCAACATGGGACTGTGTCTGTATTAAGACATTGCATTGCCGTCGCCATCTGTAGTTGTAAAATTGCAGACGCTCTCCATCTCCAAGTAAACCGTCAGGCATTAATTCGAGGTGCACTTCTTCACGACTATTTCTTGTATGACTGGCATGACCCAGAAAACGGTCACAGTCCTCATGGATTTACGCATCCATTTACAGCCTTGAAAAATGCAAAAAGAGATTATAATTTATCTACATTAGAAGAGAATATTATTGTAAGGCATATGTTTCCACTTGTCCCAATTCCCCCAAAATGTACCGAGGCTTGGATTGTCTGTCTAGCTGATAAAATCTGCGCTAGTCAGGAAACGGCACAGGGATTTTCAGTCAAGTTTTCAACTCTTTTTAATAAAAGTTCTCTTAATTATTAAAAAGAGTTTCATAAATAAAATTTTTTCGTTTATCATAGGCAGAAACTCTTCGCCTTTAGGTAATGGACAATGGATAGCTTCTACCCAAGGGACATAGCATATCCTATGTCCTTGGGGCGAAGAATAGCTTCGTTGTTTTGTAAGGTATTATAGTTTCAGTTCCATCCACCCTATCTCTTTATTTTCTTGCGAGCAAACGGCTAGACAGTATCCTTGTATTTTACCATACTGTTTGAAATATATATCTCCTATCTGCTCGGTCTCAACCGAAAATTCATTTCTTATCGTCAGCTCGCTCTCTCCTGTATCGCTTTTCGCAGCAGCATTTGTCTGAGAAGATATTTCATATGGCAAAGTGCAAAAAGATGAGAACGAGATACTCATCCCCTCTCCTGCTGCTTTTACAAAGCTTTCTTTTAATGTCCATATTCGATAAAAGAGTTCTGTTTGCTCTTTCTTATCCTCTGTATTTTTTAGCAAGGTATATTCTCTCTCGTGAAAAAAACGTTTCGCAATACTTAATCTCATCTTGTCTGGCTTTTTCTCCTCAATATCAATTCCCACTGGGATATCTCCAAATACAGCTGCCGCATAATGCCCTGAATGGCTTAAGTTAAAATAAAATTGCGGCAATTCTTTATAATAAGGCTTTCCCTTTTCATTGAATAGACAAATAAGTTCTTTTTCTCGGTATCCAATTCTTTTTAATCCCTCATCCAATAAAACTCCCGCACCGAGACTTAATCTCTTATCCGAATCATACTTATAAGATAAAATTTTTTCTTTTCTCTGGCTTGACATCTCCTGAAATTTTTCTGCGAATAATTCCTGATTTTTTAAACCGTCCACATCCAAATATAATACATGCATTCCATTCACTCCCAATTTTACTAAAAATATATCATTACGTTCCACTTCAGTCGGCGCTAAACGGGCGTCACTGGCGCCCAGCGCCCTCATCATATATCATTTGTCTCACATCAAAAAAATTGCCGGAAAATATAAACTCTATTTTCCGACAACCCCATACCTGACTACTCCCACGGGCAAGCCAATGTTTTTTTCTCCACTAATTATAACAAAATTTTTACAATAAAGTTCTCATCAGATTTTCCACGGTATCCGTCTGCTGAGGACAAATTTTTCTAATTCCTGTTCTCGCATTATCCATCGCCACAGGATGACCGACTGTACTTAACATCTCGTAATCATTATACTCGTCCCCAACTGCCATACAATCCGCGATAGAGATATCAAGATAAGATGCTAATTTCTCCAGTCCAATCTCCTTATTGATATTCTTTGGCATAATATCAATCCAAAGTGTACCAGATGTCGCTATATTGGTCACATCTCCAAATTTTTCTTTTAAGAATTCTACATCCTCTTTCTTTACTCCATCTGGACAATAAACTGCTACTTTGATTGTTTTCTCTGGTATGTCTGAAAAATCATCAATCCATTCCAAATTATAATTAAAATAGTTGAGAAGTAAATCCTCTAAATCCTCACGTCCTTCTTTTCTCAAGAGATAAGCCGCATGGGCACCTCCTGGAAGGGCAATCAGATTTGATTTCTTCTCCACTGTCTCTATAATATCTCTCGCCAACTTCTCATCTAAACCAGCTTGATACAATACCTCATCTTGGTACATTGCCAGACATCCATTCTCACAGACATATGCAATATCATCTGCTATCGGAGCAAAGAGGTTACGCAAGCTATGATACTGTCTTCCACTCGCCGCTGCGAATACAATTCCATTTTCTTTTAATTGGTGAATCAATTCAAATGCCTCATCTGTCGGCTTTTGAGCACCATTTTGTAATAAAGTTCCATCCATATCACTTGCTAATAATTTTATATCCATTCTTATCTCTCCTTACTATTTCATTCCATTTATTTTACGATTGCCACTCTATCATTTGCGTGGAAAATTTATATAAACTTCTTGATATCAGCCAAAATATAAATATTAAAAAACATGATATGCTTTTTATACTTTCTCTCTATACTTTTATCTATAATCAAAACCATATTTTTGATCATTTTTCTCTCCCTAATATCAAGAAATAATTTTCACCCCTGCATTTTCAATCTCTCGTCTATCTTCCTTTGAAATATTCTCATCCGTAATCAAATAATCGATTTCATCTAAATTTGCATAAGAGTATGTTGATTTTCTTCCTATCTTTGAACTATCACATAAAAGTATAATTGTCTGTCCCGCTTTTTTCATTTCCTCCTTGCCAAGTGCACATTCCATATTTGGAGTCATCACTCCCTTTTTCATGGACAAGGCATTGGCTCCTAAAAATATTTTATCAATGGAATACTGGCGAAGCATATTTACAACAGAAATTCCCATTGTACATTCATAACCATTCTTCACCGTTCCTCCCAAAATAACTACATACATATCGGGATTCTCTTGAAGTTCCAAGGCGATTCTCAAATCATTTGTAAATGCGGTGATTCCCTTCATTCCTCTTAATTCTTTTGCCAACTCAAGTCCTGTTGTCCCCGCATCTATCAAAATAGAATCTCCCTCTTCAACAAAAGGCTTTGCCAAAGCTGCGATTTTTTTCTTTTCCTTCTCGTTCTTCCCCCTTCTATAATCAATACTATCATTATTAATCTTCTTCTCCTCGCCGAGCATCGCTCCTCCGTGAGTACGAATCACCTTTCCCGTCTTCTCCATCTCTGAGAGATAAAGGCGGACTGTCGTTCCACTCACTCCCAATGCATCGGTCAACTCCTTAATTGTCACTCTTCTTTTTTCTAATAGAATTTGATAAATTAATTCCTTTCTCTCTTCTGCAAACATCATCATCCCATCCATTCTCTCGGCAGAAGCATTCCTTCTTTTTCTTGGCTTTGTTTTTTCGCTGCCTATTTCAGCGTATGTACTAATTTAAACATATCAAATTACTTTTATTTTAAAACAATATAAAGTTTTATTTGCTTGTTTATGCGTTTATATTAGCATCTTTCTCTTTATATTGCAAGCAAATTTTTATATTTATTTTCATTTTCTTTTATTTTAAAATTTTTGTTCGTTCGTGTGGGGGAATTAGACGTGAATTTTTGTTAGTTAGTATGGGGGGAATTAGATGGATTGTCCGTTAGTATGGATGGAACCAGATGTATTATTAGTTAATATAGGTGGAACCAGACGCGAAGAGAGTCCGTAGATATGTCCTCCAAAAACACGTTCGTTCCCACGGTTTTTCGACATACGCTGATT
>JAUUSJ010000008.1 GCA_030841965.1 Blautia sp. | reverse complement strand
CGGGAAGCGGCAAAAATCAGCGTATGTCGAAAAATCGTGGGAACGAACGTGTTTTCGGGACATATCTCTCCTTGCTCTCTTGGCGTCTGTCCCCACATCTTCCTTCCTCCCTGCCCTCTTAGCGTCTGTCCCCACATCTCCCTTTTTCCCGCCTTCTTGACATCTATCCCCAACACCTCTCTCCTCTATCTTAGAGCAAAACCCATCTTCCCTTAATATCGAATCTGAATCCCCTGCTCCTCGATATAATCCGCTAATTCCTGACTAGCCACATCCGCCCAGTCATCGGCAATCCCCATTTTCTCCTCATCCTCTAAGCGTTCTTGTCTTAACTTTTCCTCGCTCTCTTTTTCTTTCTCCATTCTATCTCTTTCTTTCTCCATCATATACTTATCCTTCTTTCTTCATACTTCATAAATAAAAATTAACTTCTTCTATTAAAAAATTATCAATCAATAACAAAAAGAGTCGACTCTAGTTCTCAGAATCGACTCCCTTGTCATATCTTCATATAAATTATAATTTAGAACTGACATTTTGTCAAGGATGTATATCTCCTCTATCTCCCACAATCTCATATCCAATGGACTCCATTCTTCTCTGCAAACATCCTCTGCACTCTGCTGCCTCCTCGCCAGTACAGATTTTATTATCATATAAATCATACTGCTTGCGGTTTTCCACTGGGGAGAGATTTGGCATAACAACATTGGCACCGGCTAGGATTCCCTTCTCTCTCCCTCTTGGGTCCATCGTTCCAAGCGCCGTTGTAGCTGGCAATAATACTTTAGGTAATAGAATTCTGATGACAGATAATAAAAACAAAGTCTGTCTCACACTTCCCGCCTTTTCATCGGCAAATTTCGTACTATGATGTGGAACAAATGGTCCTATCCCGACCATATGTGGCTGCAATTCTCTCAAAAAAACAAGGTCATCCGCCAAAGTCTCCACCGTCTGTCCCGGTGAGCCGACCATAAAACCTGCTCCAACTTGATATCCAAGCTCCTTTAGATAAAAAAGACATTGCTTCCTATTTGCCAGACTCATCTCCTCTGGATGTAGCTTTCTATAATGCTCCTCATTCGCCGTCTCATGTCGAAGCAAATATCGGTCCGCCCCTGCCTGCCTAAATTTGCGATAACTATCGTAGGATTTCTCTCCGATTGAGAGAGTGAGGGCTACTTCTGGGTAGGCTGCTTTTATTGACTGGATAATATCAACCATTCTCTCATCTGTAAAATAAGGGTCTTCCCCTCCCTGTAAGACAAACGTCCGAAAGCCAAGCTCATAACCATTCTCACAGCAAGATAAAATCTGCTCCTTTGTAAGACGATAACGCTCAGCGTCTTTATTGCCAAGACGAATCCCACAGTAATAGCAATCATTTTTACAGTAATTGGTAAATTCAATTAAGCCTCTCGTATAAACTTTATTTCCGTAATATTTTTGTCGAATTTTAACTGCCTCTCTAGCAAGGCGTGCCGCCGCATCCTCATCTTCCATAAATCGGAGTAATTCGATATATTCTTCTCTTGTCCATCTTGAGCCGTCTATTAAAAATTTCTCTATGATATCCATATTGTTCCTCATTTCCTACTAATTTAGTATGTATATTAGCATCATTTTTTCTTACTGTCAACTACTTCCTAATTCTGCTCTCAATCTAAGGATTCCGATAAAACTTTTTATCTAGATTAATTCTTTACTACCTCTCTTAATTTTTCTAAAATCTTTACCATGCCGAGGGTATCTAAATTACAGTAGGCGAGTAATTCCTCTCTAATTTTTTTCTGCTCCTTCTCACTATGTTTTGTCAACTCGCAAAATGTCTTCATCGCCTCTTCTCCATTATGAACACCTGACAGAGCATGATAATCATACTCTCTCTGTCCGGGATAAAGCGCGGGAAGAACTGACTTAATCGAGTGCGACCCTTCCATCTCTCTGCAATAATAACTGTGATTTAAAAATGGCACCATCAAATCCCTCATATTTTGCTGGAGGTTCGTAAGATGCTCTCTTAAGTCTGGGTAAAGCAGAGCGAGATTTTTTAGGACACTTTTCTCAAATCCCATATTATAGGCGAGAATACAGACATTTCTTGGAATATGCATACAAAGATGCTCGGCAACTGCCCTTCTTGGGTCCTCGCCCTCCCTCGCTAAAAACTCATAATGCTCCAATAAAGCTCCCTCTTTTTGCAGGGCATGAACAGAATATTGAAAAGGGATTGGCAAATATGGTCTCACACCATCATATTCTGGCACTGCCTGATGAAAAGTCTCAAAATCTAAAAAATAGAGTGGATAACTGATAGTATCTAGAAACTTCTTTATCTCACCTTTTTTGATAACTGGTTCTCTCTTATAAACTTCTGTCTCAACCTGTATTTTGGGTCCATCTAAGAGCTTCACATCTTTGCTTAAAATATCCGAAAAACTGATAATTCCCTTATAATAAAGCTCATATCGTTCTTTTGCGTGAAGACCATGGATTGAGAAAATAGAAGGATTTGAGATATCTCTATGACAATACTTCATATAATTACACTGATACGGCAGACAACACTGTACACCGACTTGCTTTTTTACTTCCTTTTTTTGATTCCATAATCTTTTTAAGTCTGATATTGTTTTCCTCGTTTGTTTTTGTCTTATTTTGGCTTCCTCGATACAATTTTCTCTCAGAAAAAGCTTATCTAAATCAAGTTTTCCTTTTCTTGTATATTTACCATTGATATGCATATGAATGACTTCTTCTACTCTTTTTTCAAGAGAATGCGATACGATATAGTATTCATATGCCATCGTATCATAATATCTCTCCTTTGTTTTTGTGGAAGCACTCATATGTACGATAGAAACGGCTTCTCCCCTCACAAGGAGCATATCTACTGTACAGACTGCCTCGTCATAACAAAAAGTGGCATTCGCTATCTTGCTCTTTCCTGCCTCCAAAAATTGTTTTGTCTGTCTTACCATTTCTTCCTCTGTCTGCTCTTTTGAGACTTCCACGTAGGAGCCAAAATACTGTCCTGCGGCATTCCTTATCGTCTCCCATATTCTATCTTGAGAAAAATCATCCGTCTTTTCTCCAAGTTCAGGCATGTTTTCATCCATCCAAAGCATTTTTGGACATTGAAATCCCCTAATATATTCTGCCTTTGTTATATACTTCACACTCTCACCCCATTGACATAAAATTCTTTCTAATGTTTTATCATACATGATATCTCGTCTTTTTACAATAAAAAGATGAATTCTTAAATAATTCTGTCCATTTCGTGAGTTTTTTGTGAACATAGTTTGCTGGCATTGACAAAAAAAGAAAAATGCTTTATCATAGGGTTGGATAGTTCACTAGCGAACTATTCACTATAAATGAAATTGGAGGTACTGTTTATGAGCAATTTAAGCGAATACACAAAAAAACAGATAAATCTATGTCAGAAGAATAATGCCATAGACAAAGAACTTTATGTGGATTTAGGTGTAAAAAGAGGATTAAGAGATGAAAATGGAAAAGGTGTATTAACAGGACTTACCAATATTTCTAAAATTCGTGCCTTTAAGACAGTTGACGGAAAGGATATACCTGCCGACGGAGAGCTTTTGTATCGAGGCTATGACGTAAAAGAACTCGTAAAAGGTGGAATTGGAAAGAGATATATTTTTGAGGAGGGTGCTTATTTGCTTTTATTTGGCGAATTGCCAACACAACAGCAATTAAAAGAGTTCAGTCAGATGATTAACTCCAGTATGACATTTCCAAAGAGCTTCGTGCGGGACGTTATTATGAAAGCACCTGAGATTGACATTATGAATACAATGACGAGATGTATTTTAACACTTGCCTTCTACGACGACGAGAAGGAAAATCTTGAGATTAGCAATGTCTTAAGGCAGAGTATACAGCTAATTGCTACTTTCCCGATGATGGCAGTTTATGGCTACCACGCCTATAATTACCGTGATAATGGAGGAAGTGTCTATATTCATAATCCAGACGAGAATTTATCTGTCGCAGAGAATATTCTTAGAATGTTGCGAGGTGATATGCAATTTACAGAGCTTGAAGCGAGGGTTCTCGATATTGCCCTGCTCCTTCATATGGAACACGGCGGAGGTAATAACTCCACTTTTACAACAAGAGTCGTGACAACCTCTGGAGCCGATACTTATGCCGTTATCGCCGCAGCGATGTCCTCCTTAAAGGGTAAGAAACACGGTGGTGCAAACCTCATGGTTATGAATATGATGGATGATATTAAAGCACATATTTCTGATTACGAAGATAAAGAAGAGCTAGAAGCCTATTTGCACAAAATTTTGAATAAAGAAGCTTTTGATAAGAAAGGGCTTATCTACGGAATGGGACATGCTGTCTACTCCCTATCAGACCCTAGAGAAGTGGTGTTTAAGGGATTTGTACAACAGCTTGCCAAGGCTAAGGGAAGAGACGAAGATATGGCATTATATCAAAATATCGAAGAAATAGCCACAAGATTAATCGCAAAAGAGCGAAAAATCTATAAAGGTGTAAGTCCAAATGTCGACTTCTACAGTGGATTTGTATATGATATGCTTGGAATTCCAAGAGAACTCTATACTCCTCTCTTTGCCATCGCCAGAATCGTTGGATGGAGCGCCCATCGAATTGAAGAGCTTATAACCGCAGATAAAATCATCCGTCCAGCATATAAGAGCTTGGTCACAGACAAAAAGCCATATGTTGAGCGAGAAAATAGATAAATTACGCCAAAAAGCTATAGTAAAATATGAAAGTTTAACAGGAATCATAGAAAATTCAAAACATGTTTTTTCTTTCTTCTCTAATCCCTCCTAAATCAAACTACATATTTTACAATAGCTTTTTCTTTTTTATGGATGCGATATCTACGTCAGCAGCCATATCCGTTTTCCCTGCTCATACATTCCATTCAAATGCCCGTCCCAAGGACAAGGCGAACTAAATGCAATACAATTAATAAGATAGACCCTGCAACAAGCCCCTGATTCACATATGGATTTGTCGCCTTGCATAGCGGAATACAAACTCTCTCCTCGAGAGGGAAAAAAAGCTGTAACCCTTTCTTATTGAAAAAATCAAGAACAATATGCGAGACAAATCCGATAAGAAAATACAGATAATATCGAGGAAAAGCCAGATAAATACAAAATGTAAATAAAATCCCTCCCAAGATAGAATGTGTAAAGCTCCTATGCTTTGTATTTAATCCCACAGAGCAGAGTAAAAGAAAAAGCACAATTCCCTGTGAGATAGAATTAAATAATTCATCTAGTGAAAAATAGGCAAATATATCAAAATCAAGATATTGTTTCATCAAGCTTAAAATAATAATTACAGAAAAAATACCGATAATCAACTTAGAAACCTTCTGTCCAAGCTGCGACTGAAATAAATCCACATCTGGAGTTAGACCGCCCAAAAAAGCAAGCGAGGCTCCAAATAAAACTGTTGTCGGTTTACTTGGCTGCAAAATTGTGATAGCTGCCGCTACAGCTGTAAAGCAATGTGTTCTTCCCGTCATAATTTCCTCCCCATCCTAAAGCTTATTACGCCTTATTTTAGCATAAGAGCGTCTCCTTCGCAAGTCCTCCAAATCGTCTGAATATTAGAAATATTTTGATTTTTCTAAATTTTTAATATATATTGACATTTTTTCTAAATTATGTTATATATATTATATAGCGTGTAGCGACGAGCGTAAAACCAGCTCGTCTCTACACGCTTTTTTATTCTATGATATGATACCAAGGTCAAAAGTTCAAAAATCCGATGCAAGCTTGCTTGCAAGAGGATTTTTGAACTTGGGACCCGCCAAAAACATGAATAAGTAGCCATTTTTCGGAGGAAAATGAGCGGATTATGAATGTTTTTGAGAATTGCGGGAGCACATTGTGCGGAGCAATTCGGTATCATAGGGGTCAAAAGGTCTTTTGACCTTCTGATACCAGATAGCAGATATAAAAATGAGAGGAGACAGTAAAAATGGCAAATAAAATAATTACTATCAGCCGAGAATTCGGAAGTGGCGGAAGAACAATTGGAAAAAACCTCGCAAAACGACTTGGAATTTCCTGCTATGACTCGGAATTAATTGAAAAGATTGCAGAAAAAAGCGGTTTTGCAAAAGAATTTATCGCCGAAAAAAGCGAGTATACATCAGGCAATAGCTGGCTCACCCGCGGGCTTTCTGGACGAGATTATCTCGGTCATTCCTATCAAGATGATTTATGGGTCATTCAACAAAATATTATTATCGAGTTAGCCCAAAAAGAATCCTGCGTCATCGTTGGGCGATGTGCCGACTATATTTTAAAAGACAAAGCCGACTGTCTGCGCGTATTCATTCACTCTGATATGGAGTCAAGGGCAAAACGTATCGTAGAACAATACGGTGAGAGCAAGAACTCCCCACAAAAACGTCTAAAAGATAAAGATAAACGCCGCTCCGCCTATTATCAATTTTACACCGATATGCAATGGGGCAATGTTCATAACTATCATATCACATTAAACAGCGGTGAACTCGGTATCGATAGATGTGTCGATATCCTTGCAAACTTATACCTTACAAACGAATAAGATAATTTTCTTAATAAATATCCAAAATAATATAAGGGGAGGCCAAAATAAGTATACCTTTTGACCTCCCCCTCATCTCTCATATTATTTCATTTTTGCCATAGTTTTATGCTTTTCTTTCTCTCGAAACTCTATTTCCCAAAAAAACTCTAATGCATAAAATAATCAAGCTTACCATCATAATAAAATAAAAACTAATTCCCCTCGTAATGCATAAAGAGGCAGTGAGATAATTCGCCGAAAAAATCGTTATAAATACAGCGTGGTACATTGCCTCCGTAATTCCCTGCGCTCCCGGAATCGGAAGCATGTCAACAGCGATATAGATAGACGCCTGCACCAATATAATATCTATCATTGAAGTTCCAGATAACCCCATTCCCCGATATACAATATATGTGAGCAAAAATACACTAAATCTCTGTATAAAAGTAAAGAGAATTGTTATCCCTATTAAACCTTTATGCATCTTCAAAAAAACAACCGTTTCCTGATAGCCAGATAAAAAATTATCTATCTTTTCTCTTCTTCTATCGGATTGTTTCAAAATCCTAAGAGATATCAAAATCCCCTCTATTTTATATAAAATCCCTTTTATCAGTTTGGGCGAAAACAAAACGCAAACTAATAAAACTACTAATAGACTATTCAAGAATAGTCCAAAACAATATAAAAAATAATATCCCTGAAGATATCCCCTTAACGGTTCTCTCCACACCAATAAGATTCCAACTCCAATTAAGACGAGGACAAATTTATAAATAATAGCGACAGTCATTAAGACGACCGAGGAGGCAGAGAGCGAATTCCCGTCTTTCTTCATACAGTATAGCTGCATTGGCTGTCCTCCCGTCGCAGATGGAGTTATGCCCGAGAAAAAGAAACCAATAAATGAGTAAGAAATACAGCGAAACAACGAGGTTCTCTCCTTAATTCCTTTTAATAAATAACAAATCATGCATCCCTCAGCTGCGACAAAAAAAAGAGCGAGGAAAATGGCAACTGCCATATACAGTGCTGACATTTTACGTATGGATTCAAGAATATTAGAAAAATCTTGATTGCGAAAAACAAACCAAAAGGTCAATAGCATAATCGCTAGAAATATCAAAATATTATAAATAAACTCACGCTTCTTTTTCTCATTCATGTGCAACTCTCTCCCTCTGACAGCCTGGACTGTCCATTACTATCTGGGTTAATTCTCCCTCAAAAACGGTATGTAATTTTGTGCATTCATAAAAATCCTTCGGAGTTACGAGAGAAAAATGCTTCTTCGAGACAATAATTCCATTCTCGGATAATAATTTTGCGATATAGGAGGAACAGGTGTATTGATTTCTTATATAAAATGGAATTCCCATGACAATAAACGGAAGAGCAAGCACAGCATAGTGAATCTGATACCGTCTCTTATAATCTTCCTTTAACTCCTCCATGATTTTTTCTTTTTGACTTAAAGTGCAAGAAACCTCGCAAATTCGATAGACTGCTGTCGGAAAAGCCTGTAAAATTTCATTCTTATCTTCCTTCTCAAACCCAGCAAAAAAAGGAATCGCTGGATTTCTCCTCCCCACACTATATCCCTCTGTCATCTTATCATCCGCCGCGATTACAACGTGAATATATCTCTGCCCTAGGAACCTGCGAATCATCGCCGCAAAAATACCAGGTGTGTCTACAAGTGCAATATAAATATGAGCCATCTTTTTCTCCCCCTTTTCTCTACAGTTGCTGCAAAAATATATAACGCTCTCCTCTCTTATTCTTCACAGTCAGTTATATATTCCTTCTTCGCTGATAATATATAAAATTTTAATATATAAAAATTTTATATATAAATTATATACATATACTCTCTTTTTGTCAATACTATTTCTAAATTCTATTATAACAATTGGAGTTTTCAAAACTATTGACAAATTCTTAACAGTTTCTTGGAGAATCCTTAAAAGTTTCTTTCATGGGTGTTGACAATTTCATTTTTATCTTATATGATATTTAATTAGAAATCTAATTATTAGAATTCAATCAAAAAAGGAGATGACCTATGATAGAATCAAAAGAATCACTTCACTATTTGCTTATGGCAAATCACTCTATATTTCAAAAACTACTCCTTGCCAATATAAAAGATACTGGACTTACTCTAGGTCAACCAAAAGTATTAGATTACCTAAGAACCTATGACGGCGCAATCCAAAAGGATATCGCAGTTGCCTGTCATATTGAGCCAGCTTCTTTGACATCTATTTTAAATGGTATGGAAAAAAAGGGATTAATCGTCCGAAAAATATGCAATGGAAACCGCAGGTCTTTTCATATTTTTCTCACACCAAAAGGCAGGGAGCAAGCTAATCTCATTGAACATGAATTTGAGAAAATTGAAAAACTTGCACTAAATGGGTTCACAGAATCCGAAAAAACTGCACTAATTAATGTTCTCTCAAAAATGTATCAAAATATATATCAGATAAAAGAATCATAAGATTAAATTTAGGAGGCATTCAAATGACAAAAAAAGAAGTTTTTAAAAGATATATTTTATTAATTATTAGCTTATTTTTCTCCGCTTTGGGGGTCGCTGTGACAAAGCGAGGAGAACTCGGAGTATCACCGATTTCCTCGGTTGCAAATGTCTTAAGTTACCAGTTTTCCGCTCTATCTCTTGGCACTTGGCTCATTATATGGAATTGTATTTTAATTGCCGGGCAAGTTCTTATCTTGAGAAAAAACTTTCGTCTTATTCAATTATTACAAATACCCGTCTCATTCTTATTCGGATATTTTACTGATTTTGGGATGTGGTGTGCATCCTTTATTCCTATGAATCATTATATAAGCCGATTTGCTATGATAATTTTAGGCGTTATTATTCTCGGTTTTGGAGTTTCCCTCTCCGTTATCGCCAATGTTGTTATGAATTCCGGAGAGGCATTTGTGAAAGCTATCTCTGATACGACGAATCAAAACTTCGGCAATATAAAAATCGGTTTTGATATCGGCTGCGTCATTTTGGCAGTTTTGCTCTCTCTTTTCTTCTTTGACTTCACCATCGTTGGAACAAGGGAGGGAACGATTATTGCGGCCATTTTCACAGGTGTCGTTGTGAAGTTTTTCACCAAACGCTTACAAACTCCTATCACGAAGCTTTTAGTCGAATAATCAATTCATTACTAATACATATCATGTAAAAAAGTATCGCAAAGCCGATAAAATTTTACGGCTTTGCGATACTCTTAGATTTTTTTCTTTTTTAAATTTTCATAAGATTTTAGGGAATCTAATGCCTTACTCGATAGAGGATATAACATAAAAATATTAAATAATGTCATTAATCCGACACCGACATCACCCAAATCCCAGACAACGGTATATGCCGCAAGTCCACCTACAAATAGCATGGCCAAAGCTAAAATTTTATACGCAGTCTGTGAAATCCAATTATCTCCAAATAAATATGCCACATTCGAGCGCGCATAAAATAAAATTCCGATAAAGGTAGAAAAACTAAATAGCCATAGCGTAATCGCGATAAAAACTACTCCAAACTGACCAAGATGATACTCCATCGCCTTTTGCATCAAATCCATACCCGTCAATCCCTCAGTCAGCTTTTCAGGTGTCAATAACATAATCATAGCCGTACAGCTACAAATTAAAATCGTATCTATAAAAACGCCCAAAGCCTGCACCAAACCTACTTTTGCCGGATGGTCGGTCTCCGCTGTCGCAGCTGCACAAGGAGCAGAACCTGAGCCAGCCTCATTGGAAAATAAACCTCGTTTTATCCCATTCATCAGCACAGCTCCAAAGCCGCCCGACACAGCCTGTCTCAAACCAAATGCCTCTGAAAAAATCCGCGCAAATACGGCTGGAATCTGATTTAAATTAATGAAAATAAGAATGACGGTTATCAAGAGATAGCAACCCGCCATAATCGGAACTAATACATCTAATACTTTCACGGTCGCATTTTTTCTCAAAACAATAATCGCAGCCAAAATAACGAGCGCAATTGTCGTGTAAATTGGCGGAATCTGAAAAGCATTTTCAAAAGCAGAAGTAACGGAATTGCTAATTACCTGACTAATTCCACACCAACAGATTAATCCAGATATGGCAAATAATACAGATAATAATACATAACGTCTTTTCTTTCCTGTTTTCTCCTCAAAATATCGGTGAATATAATACGCAGGACCTCCTCGATATCCCCCGTAAAGTGGGTCTTTTTCCTTATAAAGCTGTGCCAAAGTCGCCTCGATAAACGCTGTGGAAGAGCCAATCAAGGCTGTCACCCACATCCAAAACACTGCTCCGGCACCGCCGACAGAGATTGCCGCAACCACACCGACTAAATTTCCCATTCCAACTCGAGTGGCTGTGGACACAATCAAGGTCTGTACGACTGACAATGTATTATTTTTGCCATCTTTTTTCTCCAGCACAGCAAGAATCATATCCTTAAACAGACGAATCGGCAAAAACCTTGTCCGAATGGTAAAATAAATTCCAGTCGGAATTAATAAAAGAACCAAAATAGATACTGGAAGTTTCTCCCCTCCTGGCAACGGCAATGAAATAAAATCTCCCCAAAGAAAATTATAAACGATTTGAATTAACTGAACCATTGTTTCCTCCTACTGTCTTCAAACTATCTTGGACACCCATATCATCCTTTCTTTTTTTTGATTTTCTGACGAAAGAAGGTGTACATCCGTATAGTTTTTTAAAACTTTGATTAAATAATTTTTGATTTGTAAAACCATTTCTCTCCATGATTTCCGTAATAGATAAATCCGTATTCACCAAATCCTGATAGACATAGGTCAGACGAATTTCATTTAAATACTTAAAAAAGGAAATCCCCATATTTTTCTTAAAAAATCGGCAAAAATACTCCTTTCCCAACCCTAGACTCCCAGAGATATCATTTAGAGAAATCGGCTCACGGAAATGTTCTTCTACATAAGAAATTACCTGGCGTATTCTCTCTCTACTTAACATATCACTCGTCGAAAGCTGCGGCGCAGTATTGGCAGAAAAATAGCGAATTAAGTGAGCGAGTATTTGCAAAATAATCCCCTGGGCCTCCAAGCGAAATGCAGTGACATCTTTTATATAAAGTCTAGTTAAAGTCTCTAACATTTTACAAATTTCTAAATACTGCGTAAAAAGTATGTCTTCTATCTCATTCGGATTACAATTAATTTCATACAATTCTATATCTGGAAAATATTGCTGTAAATATTTTTTCGATATATGAATACATAGGAACATGCAAGGAGAAGTATGACAATAGGTACTATGTATTTTGCAAGATTCCACAACGACAAATTGTTTATTCGGGAGCATATATTTTTTATTGTCTATTGTTATATCCGTTGCTCCATTCAAAGGATAGAGAATCTCTACCTCCTCATGCCAGTGAAAAGGATGATATCCTCCCGGCACTGTGTGATAAGAAAAAGAAATAGGAGAAGCGGTAGAACTTTGTACCATTTCATGATAGACATCTCTCATAAAAAAACTCCTTATAATAATGTTGGGGTCTCAAAGTCAAAAACCCTCTTGCAAGCAAGCTTGCATCGGATTTCCGACCTTTCGCCCCTAGTATCTCATAATATAATTGCTTAACTATTATATAAAAAATGAAACAGTATTTCAAGAAAAAACGAGGACATTGCGGGCTATTTTTCATTAAACTTCCAGTTTTTTTCACTAAATATTTCAAAATCCTCCTTAATCTAAGTATAACTTAAGTTTTCGACATAATTAGACAATAATCGACATTCTTCAGTCGAATATCTTCTTTTTTCCTTCATTTTAATATAGTATCTTATTTATACAAGAGGAGGGATTCAAATGACAAACTTATACACCTATCTAAAAAAAGAATATCATTATACAGATTATGAAATAAAATTAATTCGATATAGTATTATCACTATACTATCTGAGATAAGCAAATTTATTCTCATCGGTTTGTTTTTCTATTTCTTTTCAAACCTATTTTACTATTTATGGAGCTCCATTCTTCTTATTATTCTAAGAAGATATAGCGGAGGCTATCATTGTAAAACATATTTATCTTGTTTTATTATGTCGTTTGCTTATATGTATCTATGTATTATGGCATTGCCATCCTTACCTATTAGTAAATTTTTGCAATTACTACTACTCATTTTCGCTTTTTTCATAGATTATAAAATTGCTCCTATTCCTTCTGTATACCATGCAAAACTAGATTCCAGACAGATTTTTCGCTATAGAATCTATGTATTTCTTATTCTTATTTTTTATTTTTTTCTGGTATTAGTATTGCCTGAGAGCAAGTTTTTAAGCGTAGGCTTTTGGGTAATTATAATACATACATTACAATTATTAATTGAATTTTTAAAAAGGAGGTATATTCAATGAAATTCTTAAAAAATTCTTTTCTTAGCACATTTGCGAGTCTCTGTCTTTGCTGTGCGTATGTTCTTCACTGGGAAGGATGCTGTCTCTTATTTTTTGGAGAATACCCATTTCCAGAAGAATAAGGTCGTAACCATCTAAATATCAAGAAAGTTGCCATAAAGACTGCTCCATAAGATATATTTCTCCATCTGTAGCGCTTATTTATATCTTATACAAGCTTTCTTTTATGGCAACCTTCCTCTTAGAATCATAATAATGGAAGGCAAATCTTAATCCGCAACCAATACTCGCCTTCCATCTCGTCCTTCTTAACCATAAGATTAAATTTATATTTCTTTTTATACTCTTTTATTTTGCTAAGTCCTATTCCCCGCGATTCTCCCTTTGTTGTTTTTCCCAGCTCAAAAAAGCTATGAATTTCCTCATAAGATATATCTGGTATCGGGTTTGACACTTCTATTTCAAACATCTCTTTTGTATCGTCAATTATCAAGGATATCTTTTTATTCTTCTGTTCTCTTCCCGCTTCTATCGCATTGTCCCATAATATCCCTATCATCTCCACTAAAATATACTCTGGAATGGTATGTTGGCTTTTATTCAGTTTCACATGATATGAAATCTTATAGCCCTCTGTGTCCGCCTCCAAAATCTTTCTATACAAAAAGCCTGTGATAATCGGATTATTTACATTTAATAATTTATAATACTTGCTGTTTTCCAAAATAAATTCTAAATATTTCTCCTGCTCCTTCACCAAAGTATCATAATCCTGTATAGAATAATGCAGAGAATATATCGCCTGCAAATGATTGTGAAAATCATGCTGATTCTTTCTGATTGTGCGAATCAACTCCTCAAATGAATCGTAGTATGCCCTGCTCATCTGTAATTCCATCTCTTTCATCTGCAACTTCATCTTTTCTTTTTGCCAGGCATATAAGACAAAACCCAATAAAAATCCTCCAAATATAATTGCCACTAATTCTTCTATTGATATTTCCATATTGATTCTATATTTTACCATAGATATACATATCCTAATAAAAAACATTATCATAATAAACCTTGATATATTTTTCCTGGAATTGATAAGTTCTGATATCGTTTTTAATATTTTTCTTGCCATAAAAAGCAAAATAAAAGTTAGCATTTGAATTATCACAGGAAATTCCACTCTCTCCAAAAAAGGAGCTTTCAAAATCAACAATAGGAAACCGATTGCTAATTGGATAATATTAAGCACAGTGATGGATAATGCAAAATTCAATATACTGCTTGAAATATTTAGCTCAAACTCAATCATGCAATAAATGATAATAATGGGATACATCATTAACTGGAATATACTTTTTAATCCATATAGATTTATCGCCTGAAACACGAATAAATCTATCACAATAAGAATAACCAATCCAATATCTATCTTTATCTTTTTAGACAATAAAAGCCTGATACAAAAAATTATATTTATAATTTCCAGTGCAATATTAAGATGCCTCATTATTTTGCAGCTCTTTTATAACCTTCTTATAAAATGTAGGTCCTATATCAACCGTTCCATATATTTTCTCAAATCCAATACAGCGATTTGGCAAATCGACATATTTGATGTATTTTTTATTGACAAGCGTACTCCGATTACATTGCAAAAATAATCTGGAATCTACTTCCTTTAAAAATTGTTTTATTGTAATATATGGAATGTTTAATTTATCGTTTAACATATAGATTTCCATGATATGATTTCTAACCTGTAGATATACAACTTGATTTATTTGTACAGCATATAAGATTCCATCCTTGCGAAAATATATTAATTTTTCCTCATCCACTGTCGCCGGAGATTGTAACGCCAACCGAATAAGACGAATGGCCTCGCTCATAGAAAATGGCTTTTCCAAATATCCAAAGCTATGTAATTCTCGGTATGCATATAATTCTGGGTCTGCCAATGCCGTAATAAATATAATCGGTGTGAATAAGTATTCCTTATTTTTTCTGATTTTACTGGCTAATTTTATGCCAGAGGTATCCCCCAACACCCGAGTATTCAATATAATATCTATAATGAAAACGTCAATTCTATTATTTAGTAAAATTATATATGCTTCTTCCACCGTCATGGCTTTAAAAACATGAATTGCGCCGCCTATTTCCCTATAAATAGCTTCAGATAATTTACTCAATGTCACCATATTATCTTCTACAATCAATATGTTTTTCATCTTTTATCTCCATCACTTAATTTACTCCGTCTCTTGGATTAAATTAATCCCCTGTCTCACTATTTCATCCAGTCTTCCAATCATTTTTTCTGGGAATTTATCCCACACTGTATTTAACTCATTCAAATAATAATACTCTTGTTTCATAATAACTAAGGGAGAATATCCTAGTTTTTCGTATGCAGTGTATAATATCTCTGCATCAGGCTTGGACTGCTGTTTCTCAATTCTTCTATATCTCTTAATATTAATATCCAGTAGCTCTGCCATCTGCATCTGCGTTAAATTCTCTAATAGTCTAATATTTTTCCAGGCTGAAGTATCTTTCTCCATATATTCTGTCAATGCTATAGAAGAGCTCGTCTTTTTCGTTAATCCTGTCTCACCGCGATTGTGACTGCAAATCGCCTCTCCTTGTCTACTCACCCAAAGGAGCAATTTTAGTAATTCTCTCTTGCCATTTTCCGTCTTGCACTGGGCTAGATATTCATCTACTCTTCCCTGTCTATACCGCTCACCTGTTATCAAAAACTGCACATCTCCACCGTTCTTTCCAAACATCTCCAGGCTATGATACGAGATAATCTTCTTTCCGTCTTCCAGTTTGCTATAATGAGCCTGACCAACTTCAAGCATCTCACTCATACTACTCTGTGTCTTATTTAATTCTTTTCGATACCACTTTAATCTATTAATAACAGATGAATAGCCTGTCTCCATATAAACATTCTCCTATAATATTATTTTTTGCAATCGTCTATAATATTGTAAAATGTTTTATATGTCCTAATTATACCCTATTTGTGCATATTTAAAGGATATACGCTTAATTTTTGTGAGGATGGGATTTTGGGGGGTTGTTTTTAGTGTGTTTTTTTATTATTTAGCTCTCAAATTGCAGGAAAGAATGGATGGAATGCAAAAAAACTGCATCGAGTCGCTTTTCACTCGATACAGTTTTTTGATACTCATTTTCGTATATTCCTTTGTTCTCGATCACCAGTGATATAATAATCACAATAATCACCGCCTCCCGCAATCGTCTGTTCTCTATGCAAAACACCATGCTGAAGAGCAATCATGACATTGTCAAGCTCACATAAAAATGACATAACTTCTTCCGCACCGATTTTTTTGCAATATGCACAGATAGGACATCTCGTAATTCTATAATAGCAGGCATTTTCATGGGGCTGTCCTACAAAATCAACCTTAAAAGAAGTCGGATAAGCCGCTTCTTTCTCAGATGTATACCATTTCACATATTGAACGATACTTTTCTTATTATTTCTTTTCCCTTTTTCTGTATTCAAATCCGTTCTTGAAAAATACCATTTTACATAGTAAAGCGAACGCTCCATCATAAACTGTATCGTTTCGGGAGGTATTTGCTTTTTGCTTGCCAAATACGGAGCGACAAAGGCAAGGGCGAAAAGTTCATTATACGCCATAGGATTATCCGCCCCTATATCGTCTGCCTCCTCTACCAACTTACGATAGAGAACTTTACTTTTCTTCATTATGTCATTGGCAAATCGTCTGTCATATTTTTCTATCAAAACTTTTTTCATCGGTCTAGAAAACAGCAAAAAATAAAAACCATTATATTTCATAAATTAGATCCTTTCGTTTTCGTAGGAGGAAACCCACTGCCTTTATTTTCTTACGCCAACTCAATTCCATGAATCGCTTTTTCATACAGAAATATTTTCAAATTATCACTTTTTCCTGTATCATAATAACCCAATAATAAACCATTAAACTCTTCCAGGTATTTGTCCGTAATTGTCATAATACCTGCTCCTGCTACAATTAAAATTTTATTTGCGAGCATCAGACTTGTCCGTTTATTGCCATCCCAAAAGAACTGTCCTCTTGTTCCCCATGCAAATGCATTTATAGCCTTTGTCGTATCAGTAACATCTTCCTGTAAAATGGCAGATAATTCCTGCTCCACAATTTTCTCTTTCGGAATTGGGGGCATATAATCTGTACCAGATATCCCAACACTTCCTGTTCGTAATTTTCCCCATTCCAGAGCTTCATTTCTCGCAATAAATTCATTTAGCTTATACCAATACCCCAATGTTAACGGTTCATCTATCGTATTCAGAAGATATTTCCATGCATCTCTCATATTTAATATCGCCTGTATATCATCAAGTTTTACGCCAGGCACATTCACACCTTCTAAAATTGTCTTAGTTTGCGGAAATGTAACAGCTCTATTTTCCATTTTCATTCCACAATATACATTTTCATCCCATTTCTTTTTTGCCAAAAACAGACTTTGTGTCTGTGTCAGATTAAATTTATTCGGAAAATTCACACTAATCTCCTCCAATTCAATATCATTTTTCGCCCCTTGTATGGATAAAACTTTATCGTATTTACGACAAAAAATTACTTGAAATAATTTGTATCCAGCCATTTTATTATAGCATCCCTTTTAGAAATAATCCAGAAAAACTATTGAGACAACCTTTTTATACTTGATGATGTTGTCAAAGCACAATATAGACAAAAAAACAAATTGCCAGTGATACGTTATGTTCCATCAAAATACAAAATGAACTGTTCATCTTCTTGTTCTTCTCCTGACAGAATAACTTCCACATAATCCTCAGACCATATAACTTTCCAACAATCACTGCTAATACTTCCACCGTCATTTTTCAATTCAAAATCTGTCTGAGATATCTTTTTTTTGCCTTCTTTAAGAATCAACCGTCCACTCGCTGAACCAAAAGGCCAATCTGGTTCTCCTATCGCCATTAGAGTAATCTGATATTTCTCATCAGGAGAACTATCCATATCACATATTGTCTTTTTATAATTCATTTCATAATATAAGCATAGCCAAAATATCATTATAATTAAGACTATCGCTCCTATAATACACAAAATGACTTTTAAATATTTCCTCATCATAAATCTCCCCTAACCATCCAATCCTACAAACAATCGCTTTATAATAAAACTATATCAAAGCATTCTTTACTGTCCTCATTTTCCCGTCCTTTCTAATACATTCTCAACTGCATCAAATGCCTTCTTAGCAAAGTTAATCTTCGTATCAAAAATCAACTCATCTTTATCGTATATTTTTATCTCTGCAATAATACGGTCATTCTCTTCCGTCTGTTCCGTATTTCCACCTATGGTCATCCAAATAATCTCGACATTTTCCGATGGTATTTCTTCCTTAATCTCTACTGTTAATTGCACACCATCAAAAAATGCCGCTTCCGATTCTGCATTTACAACCAATTGATTTTCCTGTTGGTAAATCTCAACAGAATTATATCCCTCCTTTGAGCTGGCAAGCAATTCCCCATTATTTACTGGCACTTGAACTTTTCCTTCTGATTCTTTTATATTGTTTCTAATTAAAAACATTACAGAACAAAACAGTACCAGAACAACACATCCAATAATGATACCTTTTCTTTTCATTCATTTCTCTCTCCTTCCTTATATTGGTAAGATTACCATAAAACTTGAATATTATCAAATTATATATGTCGTTAACCTATTGACGTACGTTTTAGCGTACGCTATAATAAAAAAAAAAGGGGTGATACCATGACAGCTATAAGTGCAACAAAAGCCAGGGAGAATATTTATCAGCTTATCCAAGAAGTCAATGCAAACTGCACGCCTGTTACCATAACTAATAATAAAGGGAAAAACGCTGTCCTTATTGGCGAAGATGATTGGAAAGCCATTGAGGAAACATTGTATTTGATGTCTATTCCTGGAATGACAGAATCAATCATTGATGGCGGCAATACATCAATCGCTGATTGTCTGGATGAAGAAGAGGTGTGGTAAATGTACAGAGTAGTATATACAAAGCAAGCTACTAAAGATGCAAAAAATCTCAAATCATTGCGTCACCTGCATATTCTCTATTTATGATGACTGTTGGTCAAATTGACTCAAATATAGTTCTGCATAATACCCATTTTTCTCCAACAATTCTTCGTGCGTTCCACTTTCTACAATATTTCCATCCTTTAAAACGAGAATACAGTCCGCATTCTGAATCGTTGATAGCCGATGAGCAATAATAAAAGAAGTGCGACTCTCCATCAGCTTATCCATAGCACTTTGAATAATAATTTCAGTACGAGTATCTACGGAGCTTGTGGCTTCATCAAGAATCAACATGGGGCTTTTTTCCAACATAGCGCGTGCAATAGCAATTTGCTGGCACTGCCCCTGAGAAAGATTCGTTGAGCTATCTAGCATGGTATCATAACCATTCGATAAAGTACCGACAAAATAATCAAGTCCTACTGCCTTTATTACATCATCTAGTTCCCTGTCCGTAATACCGTTTGTGTTGAACACCAGATTTTCCCGCAATGTACCTTTAAACAGCCATGTGTTTTGCAAAACCATACTGAAGCAATTATGCACCTGTTCACGGGAAAGCTCCCGTATGTCTATACCATCTAATCGAATCGCTCCATCATCAACATCATAAAATCTCATGAGCAGATTTACGAGCGTTGTTTTTCCAGAACCAGTCGGTCCAACTATGGCAATTTTCTGACCAGGCTCTATTTGTGCCGAAAAATCCTGAATAACGGGTATGCCTTCATGATAGCCAAAGGTAATATGATCAAATATTACCTGGCCAGACAGTTCAGACAATGCGAAAGAGTTTCCATCTTCTTTTGTAAGTTCGGTTTCCTCCAAAAAGGCAAATACCCTATCTCCTGCTGCCGCTGCGCTTTGCATGATTTGCAGCACCTGAGAAAGAGAAGAAATGGGCTGCGTAAAATAGGTAATATAGGCAAGAAATGCAATAATCGTACCAATGGAAATGAATCCACTATAGGTTAGAATTCCTCCGACTACACATACTGCCACATAACTAAGATTACTGATAAAACTAGAGATAGATACCATAATAACCGATAGGCTTTGAGCGTAAAAACCGTCCCGAATACTGTGCCACATTAAGCAACCATGATACACAGTAAAGGGCTATCAGAATGAGGGCTATCTGCGAAACAGCCAAAAAATCCATATCAGATTTGATTCCATCTGTAATCCTATTCGTCAATTCAGACAATTTTGTTGGTGTAATAAGAGATAAAACTGTGGCGGAAAGGGTAAATAAAATCGCAAGCAGGCATTGTTTCTTATATGGTTGACTATATTGAAAGATTTTCAAAAAAGAACTTTTCAAATCAACTTTTTGATTGATTCCAGTCGCTTTTTTCCTGCCTTGTAAATTGTTTCTTTGCGTATTTTGCTTTATTATGCAATCGCCTCCTTTGTCTGTGAAGCGGCAATCTGCCGATACACTTCACAGCTACTCATCAGTTCCTCATGGGTTCCGTCCCCTACAATACGACCTTTTTCTATGACAAGAATTCTGTCAGCATCCCGAATCGTGCTGATTCTCTGTGCAACAATAATTTTTGTAGTTTTTGAATCATTCTCTTTCAAGGCCTGACGCAGATTGCGTTCCGTCTTATAATCCAGAGCAGAGAAAGAATCATCAAAAATCAAAATCTCTGGCTGCTTCATCAAGGCACGTGCAATCGTCAGACGCTGTTTCTGTCCTCCAGACAGGTTGGACCCATTCTGTGAAATGAATGAGCAGACTCCCTGTTCCATATTTTCAATAAATTCATCCGCCTGAGCGCAGATAATAGAATGAGAAAGTCTGCTATCCGTAATGTCAGATTTTTCACATCCATAAGTCACATTACTTTCCACCGTTCCCGAAAATAAAATACTCTGCTGTGGACAATAGCCAATTTTATCCCTGAGAACTTTCGTGTCGTATTCCTTCACGTTCACACCATCAATAAAAATCTCGCCCTGCGATGCATCGTAGAAACGCGGAATCAGATTAACAATGGTACTCTTTCCACTTCCAGTAGCGCCAATTAATGCAATGGTTTGTCCCTGTTTCGCATAAAAACTGATGTCATCCAGAACAGGCTTTGTATCGTCTGGATAGCTAAAGGAAACCTGTCGGAATTCAATCGCGCCGCTTTGCCCCTTTACACCGTGTTCAGCTTCTCCATCTTGAATGGCAGGCTCGGTATCCAGCACTTCATTCACTCTTTTGATTGAAACCATTGTACGGGGAAGCATGGATATCATCATGATAGGCATGACAAACGCCGTAACACCCCGCGTTGCATACTGTGCAAATTCAATCATAGCGGCAAAAAGCCCAGTTCTGTCTATCATTCCCACACTGCCTATGAAAGCAGCGCCAATCCAGTAAATGGCAATTGGCAGAACATTCATAAACAATTGAACGGTGGGAGATAAAAACGCCATTACCCTAAGTGCGAACAAATTTGCCCCAGTCAGTGCTTCATTGGTCTTCTGAAATTTATTTTCTGAATATAGTTCAGCATTATATGCGCGAATGACTTCTATACCCGTCAAGTTTTCTCTTGTAATCTGATTTATGTCATCGGTAAATATCTGTACTTGTTTTTGCTTGGGCAAAGCCAATGCCACACATCCGATAATAAAGGCCGTCATGACAATTACACCAGCGGCTGTTACGGCAGTCCATTGCCATGCCCCACCAGCAAGACTACTGATATTGATGATTGCGCCTGCCGCCATAATAGGAGCACGAACCAACACCTGCATCCCCATGACAAGAATTGTTTGAATCTGTGTGATGTCATTTGTAGAGCGGGTAAGCAGGCTTGCTGTGGAAAAATGCTCCGTTTCTCCCAGCGAAAATGTCAGGACCTTTTGAAAGAATGCACTTCGCAATCCACCACAAAAAGAAGTAGAAAACTTCGTGATGCACACTGCCGTAATACAAGAAGCGATAAAACTGCCTGCCGCAAAGAGCAGCATTATCCCGCCGCTTTTTACTATTTCTGGCAAATTTGAACTTCCGCTTTGTACTAGCAGCGAGATTTGCCCCATATATGCAGGTAGTTTTAAATCCATCCATACCTGCACAAAGATAAAACAAATTGCTATTATCGCAATATATCGCTCCCCTGCTTTTAATCTTTGAAATAACTGATACATAAATTTTCCTCCTTAATTTATCTAACCCAGTTAGACAAAATCGTTTTAAAAAAGCAGATTATCTCTGCTTTTTAAAGTTCTACCGAAAAAGGGTGTTTTAGCATGATAGAGCGAATTTCATCTGCAACATCGAAATACTCCAATAAACGCTCCATTCCAACTTGATCAATAATTTCCTCCAACTGTTCGTGCCTTTCTTTCTGAACTGCTTCAATTATCTTTCGACCATGCTCTGTCATTCGGATTTCTGTTACCCGTGCATCTTGTGCTCCAGTTTCCCTCACAATCAGTTCCTTATCCACCATTTTCCGAATGAGTACGGAAACCCTAGCTGTACTAATATGCAGTACTTCACTGATCATCCCTGCTGTTACCGTTTGCGATGACCGATACAGTAAAAGAAGTACACCAATCATACCATTGTCATTAAATCTCGCACTCTTTGCCTGCTCCATTTGCGTAGGTCTGGATTGCCCAAAGCGTGCCATAACTTGCTCAATCTGTTCTTGTGTGGCCATATCATCACCTCCATTATCTAACCTAGTTAGATAATAACATAGTCTAAAAGCATAGTCAAGAGGGTATTTTGCAAAAAGGACATACAAAACAATCTTCATATACCCCTATGCTAAATGTTCTCTTACGCTTTCAAATTCTCAATTAACTCATATCAATGGGAGAACAGCCATCCCATGATTTCCTCATCATAAGCGAACATACCGCCGCCCCCATGTTCATTGGACATCCCCCGCTCCGTAAAATACGAGTGTTCCTTGATATCTAATACGAGCAGTTCGCCAATCTCCGCTTCTGTCAATCCCTGCTGCTCGTACAGAACATAAAGAGTATCATAAGCCTCCTGGGTAGATTCCGAGCCATAATATTCATCATTTTGCCCGATGGCGAAATAGACCGGCAGCCTCTGCGTTACGACTGGTTCATAGTCCCCATCCCACTGGGAACCGACCTGCAGATAAGCGGTGAACAGGTCTGGTCTTTTGCCCATTACCTGGGACATGGTCTCCCCGCCACCAGAAAAGCCGTTGCCATACACCTTCGTTCGGTCAATATTGTACGTATTCAGAAAATATTCCACCAGCGCAATCGTCTGATTGGCAGAGGTCTCGCCCCAGTCACTGAGCTGCGGAGCGACAATAATCATCTTCTCATTGTATTTTTGCGCCTCAGAGCAGCACGGCAAGTACGAGTATGATAACGATTATCTTCTTTCTTTTCCTCATGCAACTTCTCTCCTTATATGATTTCTGATTCTATTCGTTTACTTCCAAATCACAGGTGCACCGCCATATACCTCAGACATAGGAATCCGATCTAGTGTCCTGTCCAGCATAGCTACCTCTGCGGCAGTCAACTCTATATTTGCGGCTCCCAGATTCTCCGTCAGGCGCTCCAGCTTGCGAGTACCGGGAATCGGTACAAGATAAGGCTTTTTGCACAGCATCCACGCCAGCGAGATCTGAGCAGGTGTAGCGTTCTTTTCTTCCGCCGTATGCCACAGCAAGTTTAGAAGTTCCTGATTGCGCTCGATATTTTCTGGCTGATACTGGGGCATCACGCTACGGTAATCCTCATGCCCGCCGAACACCGTGTCCTTTCCGTACTTGCCGCTCAAAAGTCCATTGGCCATAGGCGAAAATGCCACATAGCCAATCCCCAGTCCTTCCAGTACTGGAAACAGAGTTTCATACCACCGAGCCATCATGGAGTAACGGTTCTGAATGGCGGTGACCGGGCAGACGGCGTGGGCACGGCGGATGGTTTCCTCCGTTGCTTCCGACAGACCCCAATGGGTGATTTTTCCCTCCTGAATCAATTCTGACATGACCCCAGCCACTTCTTCGATAGGAATCTGCGGGTCGAGTCGGTGCTGGTAATACAAGTCAATATGATCCGTCTGCAAGCGCTTTAGGGAGCCCTCTACCGAAGTGCGGATGGTCTCTGGGCGGGAATCCGTCACCACAGGCAGATTGACCGCCTTGCTGCTCCAATCAAAATGAATGCCAAACTTGGTGGCGATCACCACCTTGTCCCGATAGGGCTTCAAGGCTGCACCCACTAATTCCTCATTGTCATAGGGATATTCCCTTGTTCCATAGGTCTCTGCCGTGTCAAAAAAGGTGCAGCCCTGGTCCACCGCCTGTGCGATCAGTTCTGTCATCTCCCGCTTGTCTGCCGGAGCGCCGTAGGCATGGGTCATCCCCATGCAACCTAAACCAACAGCAGATACCTTCAAATCCTTTCCCAATATCCTTGTATTCATAAATAATCGTCCTCCTTTTTTCTAAGACTTTTCTTTCAGATTCTTCAGTGTTCTTAAGTACATTCCTTATCACCTACAGTATAAACAAATCGAGACCTCCGCAGAAGTCTCGATTTGTTCATTAGTTCATACCTAAAGGTTATATCCACCATATGCAACTACTTTATAAAGTTTTTGAAAATTCCTTTCTCCGCTCGTCTACTAATTTTTCCAGTACACAGCAAATACAATAGAATAGACATAAAAACGACCTCAGATTTACTCCAAGGTCGTCTCTATATTAAAAATATTTTTTACATTTTAACGCAAATTTAGTTTTTATCCCTATTATAACAAAGATTAAAACTCCTACTTACTTGCGATTGCTGCCTGTGCGGCCGCAAGTCTTGCGATTGGTACACGGAATGGTGAGCAAGATACATAGTCTAAGCCAATCTTATGGCAGAACTCTACGGAACTTGGGTCTCCACCGTGCTCTCCACAGATACCTACAT
This sequence comes from Blautia sp., assembly GCA_030841965.1. GTDB lineage: Bacteria > Bacillota > Clostridia > Lachnospirales > Lachnospiraceae > JAUUSJ01. Next base: position 29,055 of record JAUUSJ010000008.1, on the reverse strand, counting down.
GAAGTGCAGGGTTAACAGGTTTTCCTAATTTGATAGCTGTCTCCATCAACTTACCAACACCAACCTGGTCAAGTTTAGCAAATGGGTCGTTCTCGAAAATCTTAGCATCATAGTATGCATTTAAGAACTTACCAGCATCATCACGGGAGAATCCGTATGTCATCTGTGTTAAGTCGTTTGTACCGAAGCAGAAGAAATCAGCTTCCTTAGCAATCTCGTCAGCTGTGAGAGCTGCTCTAGGAATCTCAATCATAGTACCAACTTCGTACTCTAACTCGATACCTGCTGCTGCGATCTCAGCGTCAGCTGTCTCAACAACAAACTTCTTAACATATTTTAACTCTTTGCTGTCTCCAACTAATGGAATCATAATCTCAGGTTTTACTGTCCAGTCTGGATGAGCTTTCTGTACATTGATTGCTGCACGGATAACAGCTTTTGTCTGCATAACAGCGATCTCTGGATAAGTAACTGCAAGACGGCATCCACGATGTCCCATCATAGGGTTGAACTCATGTAAGGAATCGATGATTGTCTGAATCTCTTCTACTGTCTTGCCCTGTGCGTCTGCTAACTTCTTAACATCCTCTGGCTCTGTAGGAACGAACTCATGTAATGGTGGGTCTAAGAAACGGATTGTAACTGGGTTACCTTCCAAAGCTTCAAATAATCCCTCGAAGTCTCCCTGCTGTACTGGAAGAATCTTATCAAGAGCTGCCTCTCTCTCTTCTACTGTATCAGCACAAATCATCTCACGGAACGCATCAATTCTGTCGCCCTCGAAGAACATATGCTCTGTACGGCAAAGTCCGATACCCTCAGCACCTAACTCACGAGCTTTCTTAGCGTCAGCAGGTGTATCAGCGTTTGTTCTAACCTTTAATACTCTATACTTGTCAGCCCAGTCCATAATTCTTCCGAACTCACCAGCGATTGTAGCGTCTACTGTAGGGATAATTCCGTCGTAGATATTACCTGTAGAACCATCGATGGAGATCTCATCTCCCTCTTTGTATTCTTTTCCAGCGAGAGTAAATTTCTTATTCTCCTCATCCATAGCGATATCGCCACATCCAGATACACAGCATGTACCCATACCACGAGCAACTACAGCAGCGTGAGATGTCATACCACCACGAACTGTCAAGATACCCTGAGCAGCTTTCATACCCTCGATATCCTCTGGGGATGTCTCAAGACGAACAAGTACAACTTTCTCTCCCTTTGCAGCCCACTCTTTTGCGTCGTCAGCTGTGAAGACAATCTTACCACAAGCAGCTCCTGGAGATGCTCCAAGTGCTTTGGAGATTGGTGTAGCAGCCTTCAATGCCTTTGCATCGAACTGTGGATGTAATAATGTATCTAAGTTTCTAGGGTCAATCATAGCTACTGCTTTTTCCTCTGAGATCATTCCCTCGTCAACTAAGTCACAAGCGATCTTTAATGCAGCCTGAGCTGTTCTCTTACCGTTACGTGTCTGTAACATATAGAGTTTCTTATCCTCGATTGTAAACTCCATATCCTGCATATCTCTATAATGATCTTCCAAAGTGTTGCAGATTCCTACGAATTGCTCGTAAACTTCTGGCATAACCTCTTTTAACTGGTCAATCTTTTGTGGTGTACGAACACCGGCAACTACGTCCTCACCCTGAGCGTTCATTAAGAACTCACCCATAAGATGCTTCTCACCTGTAGCAGGGTCACGAGTAAATGCAACACCTGTTCCTGATGTATCTCCCATATTACCGAATGCCATCATCTGTACGTTTACAGCTGTACCCCATGAATAAGGGATATCATTGTCACGACGGTATACATTCGCTCTTGGGTTATCCCATGAACGGAATACGGCCTTGATAGCTTCCATTAACTGCTCCTTAGGATCAGTAGGGAAATCTTTTCCAATTTTTTCTTTATACTCAGCTTTGAACTGAGCTGCTAATTCTTTTAAATCTTCAGCTGTCAATTCAACGTCCTGTGTAACGCCTTTTTCAGCTTTCATCTTATCAATTAATTCCTCGAAGTATTTCTTACCAACTTCCATAACTACGTCGGAGAACATCTGGATAAATCTTCTGTAGCAATCCCATGCCCAACGTGGATTACCGGATTTTGCTGCCAATACTTCTACTACTTCTTCATTTAGACCAAGGTTTAAGATTGTGTCCATCATACCTGGCATAGAAGCTCTAGCACCAGAACGTACGGAAACAAGAAGAGGATTCTCTTTATCACCGAATTTCTTTCCTGTGATCTCTTCCATTTTCTCGATATGCTCCATAATCTGAGCTGTGATCTCATCGTTAATCACTTTTCCGTCTTCATAGTACTGTGTACAAGCTTCTGTTGTGATTGTGAAGCCCTGTGGTACTGGAAGACCAAGATTTGTCATTTCTGCCAGGTTAGCACCTTTACCACCGAGAAGGTTTCTCATATTAGCATTACCTTCAGTGAATAAATATACCCATTTTGCCATTGGTTTATTCCCTCCTAAATAATCGTTCGTTTGTCACAAAGTAATCCTTAATCCCCTGTGACAATAATAAGTTTTGTATAATTAATTATCATACAAGCGAAACTAGCGCAACCTTAAAAACGCACATCCTGTTCGCTATTTTTAGTATAGCATACTGGAAAAAAAATGCTAGTGCTTTCTCTCATGTATACAGTATACTTTTCTCATTTTTTGATACAATTTAGCTAATTCTCTTCTCAATAAGATTAAGATATTTTTTATGCCGTCAGCTTTAGTCATATGAGACAAAAATCTGAGAACAAAACTAGCAAGTTTGCATAACCCTCTATATCATAGAAAATTTCACATTAGAATGCCATTTTCTTCGCTAAATAATGTGTCAAATCCTTAATCGCAACTCTCTCCTGCTCCATCGTATCTCTCTCTCGAACGGTAACCATGCCGTCCTCGACAGAGTCAAAATCATATGTCACGCAGAAAGGCGTTCCAATCTCGTCTTGTCTTCTATAACGTTTTCCAATATTTCCACGGTCATCATACTCACAATTCCATTTTTTAGAGAGCATCTGATAAACCTCCTCTGCTCCCTCTCCTAATTTCTTAGAAAGTGGAAGTACACCGACCTTAACTGGAGCAATCGCTGGATGGAAATGAAGGACAGTGCGGACATCTCCCTCCTTAATCTCCTCCTCGTCATAGGCTGCACATAAAAATGCAAGTGTCACACGGTCGGCACCGAGAGATGGCTCAATAACATATGGGACATATTTTATTTTCTTCTGGTCATCAAAATAGGACATATCCTGTCCAGATGTATTTTGATGCTGTGTCAAATCGTAGTCTGTACGGTCAGCAATTCCCCAAAGCTCACCCCAGCCAAATGGGAATAAAAACTCGATATCAGACGTAGCTTTTGAGTAGAAAGACAATTCCTCTTTATCATGGTCACGAATTCTCATCTCTTCGTCTTTCATTCCAAGACTTTTTAGCCAATTAATACAAAAATCTTTCCAGTATGCAAACCACTCAAGGTCTGTATCTGGCTCACAGAAAAACTCAAGCTCCATCTGCTCAAACTCTCTTGTTCTGAATGTAAAATTACCAGGTGTGATCTCATTTCTGAAAGATTTACCTATCTGTCCAATTCCAAATGGAATTTTCTTTCTCGATGTTCTCTGTACATTTTTAAAGTTTACAAAAATACCCTGTGCCGTCTCAGGTCTTAAATAAACTGTATTTTTCGCATCCTCAGTTACTCCCTGGAATGTCTTAAACATCAAGTTAAATTGTCTGATATCTGTGAAATTATGTTTTCCGCAAGTTGGACAAGGAACCTGATGCTCGTCGATAAAAGCTTTCATCTGCTCAGCAGACCAACCATCAATCGAACTCTCTAGCTCAATTTTGTTTTCCTTCGCATAATCCTCGATAATATTATCAGCGCGGAATCTCTCATGGCATTCTTTACAATCCATGAGTGGGTCAGAGAATCCTCCAAGATGTCCAGATGCAACCCATGTCTGTGGATTCATCAAAATAGCACAGTCAACTCCTACGTTATATGGACTCTCCTGAATAAACTTCTGCCACCATGCTTTTTTTACGTTATTTTTCAGCTCAACACCCAAGTTTCCGTAATCCCATGTATTGGCGAGACCACCATAGATTTCAGAACCTGGATAGACAAATCCTCTCGCCTTGGCAAGGGATACGATTTTTTCCATTGTCTTTTCCATCGTTTTTACCTCTTTTCCGTTATTAATTTGTGAACTGCCCATCACCGAAGAGTAATGGGATTCTAAAGTACTGATGCACCTATTTTAGAATCTATCGCTACTTATTTTAACTTGTCTAGTTGGTTTTTTCAATACTTATTTTTATTTGTGTGCAATAAGTGTGGGGGAATTTAGGGGGGAGACGCGGAAAGAGGAGACAGGTATCTACCCCTCAAACACGTTCGTTCCCACGGTTTTTCGATATACTTAGCTTTGCCGCTGGAGCACTGTCTGAGCAGCGTAGCTGCGAGTTTGCGGGAGGCGGCAAAAATCAGCGTATGTCGAAAAACCGTGGGAACGAACGTGTTTACGGAGGAGATATCGGTTTGCTCTCTTTGCGTCTGGCATCTACTACCTCCCACTCTCTCCCCTTCTCATAACCTCAAAAACATCTCTGACTGAAACTCCTTCTCCACATGAAACTTAAGAAAAACCGTCATAATCTCATCAAGCTTTTGTTGAACTTTCCCAGATACTCGAAAGGTATAAAGATGTTCCACGGAACTTGTCAAAATATATTGAAGAGTATACAAAACATCATCCTCAAGTCTTGTTGTCTTTAAGACGGAACGGTCTGGTCGGCAGTCTTCGCAGTAACAGCCTCCCGCCTTCGCCTGAAAATATCTGACTTTTTTACTGCCACAGTGGATACAAGAAAACACTTGTATTCCGATTCCTTCATACGACAATATCTTTATCTCATAAATCCTTCGGATTAATTCCTTCGGTACTGTGTTTTTTTGAAGGATGCGAAGTGTCTGATAGAGTAATTTTAATACATCTCGCTCATCGCTATACTCTTGAGTAAAATACTCTGCCATCTCAAGAACATAAAATCCATAATAAAGTCTATCTAGATCATTTCTAAGCTCTGGAAAATACTCTCTAATATGGGAGGATTTCACTTGATAGGAAGTTCGTCCCTCATAGAGTACAAATTCTCCAAATGACATTGGATTTGCCGCAGCCAAAAGTGGACTGTTTGGTCTTCTTGCTCCCTTTACAAAAGCCGTTATCTTTCCTCTCTCCTTTGTGAGAAGTACAATCCTCTTATCATAGTCGCCGATTGGCATGGAAGAAAGTACCATACCAGTCAGCTTTATCTCTCCTCGCATTTCCCTTCCTCCTTTATGAGCTGGTAAGGGGATTAACCCTTACCACTCGTTTTGGTCATATCCATAGTTTTTTAGAAGATAATCGCTATCTCTCCAATCCTTTTTCACTTTCACCCAAAGTTGTAGATTTACTTTGGCGTCTAATAGATTCTCCATCTCAATTCTGGCATTGGTTCCTATTTTTTTGAGCATGGAGCCCTGTTTTCCAATGATAATACCTTTATGACTGTCTTTCTCACATATAATTGTGGCGTCAATATCAATGATATTTCCCTTTTTGCGCTCTTTCATGGAGTCGATAACAACTGCGATTCCATGTGGAATTTCCTGGCTTAATAATCGCAATGCTTTTTCTCGGATAAGCTCCGCCACAATCTGTCTCTCGGGCTGGTCTGTAATCGTGTCCTCATCATAAAACTGTGGGCCTTCCTCTAGATATTTGAAAATGCATTTGATAATCTCGTCTGTATTCTTTCCTGTCTTGGCGGAGACTGGTATAATCTCGGCAAACTCGCATACGTCTTTATATGTCATAATCGCTTTTACGATTTCTTCTTCCTCCACTGTATCGATTTTATTAATAATCAGGATAATCGGCGTTTTTACTTTGCTAAGTTTTTCGATAATATATTTTTCTCCACCGCCGATAAATGTCGTCGGCTCTACAAGCCATAAGACGACATCGACCTCATTTAATGTCCTCTCTGCCACAGTTAGCATATAATTTCCCAGTTTATTTTTGGCGCGATTGATTCCCGGAGTATCCAAAAAGATAATCTGTCCCTCCTCGCTCGTATAAACAGTCTGAATTCGATTTCTTGTAGTCTGTGGCTTATTGGAAGTGATGGAAATTTTTTGTCCTATCAGTTGATTCATTAAAGTCGATTTTCCAACATTTGGTCTCCCAATCAAAGTCACAAACCCTGATTTAAATATATCTCTCATAAATTTTCCCCTTACTTTTTCTAGTCCGACATACCTAGAATATATTTCTGATTTCCTTAAATTCGTCTTTTGCCTTCTCGAGTTTTGTCTCACTTCCCACCGTACAAACTGCGCCTGCGTCTACTACCGCCTGGATAAGTGGAGCAAGGGAGCGGATTTTCTCCTGATTGGTAGATAAGAGTTCATCTCTCTCTTTTTGTGCGTCTTCCTCCGTCATCCCTACTAGATAGGCGGAATAAGAGCGGTTTCCTCTTCCCTCTGGCTCAAGAGGAATATCGGTATTGCTGATTGCACCGATAATATACTTTGTCATATCTCGCTCATCTACGTCAAAATTTTCCACGAACTGAGGAGCTTTTTTGTAAATATCATATGTCTCCATTAAATTTGGGTCACGGTAGGAAGTAAAATATGCGGCTCCATTTCTCCCAAATCCGCACATCGCACCGTAGGCACCGCCTTTTACCCTCACATTTAGCCATAAATACTCATAAGAGAAAATGACTTGTAAAACTTTTAGAGCTCCTGTATAGGCAAAACCTTTTTGCGTAAAGTTTCCAGCGAGTCCGACATACTGCACCTTACCCGGCGTCAAAAATGCCTCGTTTTTTAGCTTCGTCTGTGGTATCTCACATATATTTCCAAGCTTCTTCGTCGTTTTATTCGCATCAAGTTCAGCTATAAACTCGCGCATACAAGACTCTATCTCTTCCCCTGGCTCCTCACTTGATGTCATACTCACAGTCAAGTTTTCCTTTGTAAATAGGAAAGAGCGAACATCTTTTATATTTTGTACGATTTCTTCTTTCTTCTGCTCAAAGTTTTTCTCCATCTCTACAATCCACTCATAGAAATCAACCCCGTCTAATAATTCCTTATAGGCAGAACAGGAATCCACATAAGATAGAGCTCGATTGGCACTTACTGCATGTCCTGCTGACTGTACCTTTGCCTGCATCTGAATCTTTAGCTCCGTAATTAACTCTTTTAGACGCTTCGTGTCATCTAAATTCGAGTTCCACATAATCTCTTTTGCGAGTGCAAACACTTCTTTTACCTGCTCATCTAGGCATTTTGCCTTTACTTCTAGCAAAGAAATATACGCCTCGTTATCTCTCTGGCTTGGAAGAGCGAGTGTGTCAAATCCAAGTCCGCCTGTGCGAAGGTCTATCTCGGACGCTAATTCTCGGTATTGATATTGCTTTGTGTCGACTTCTTTATATAAAACCGTGAGCATAACAGCATATGGCACGTATTTTAGCGGAAGCTTTTTCATATCGAAGCTAAATCTTAAATAGACAATTCTGTTTGTAAAAACAGAGTGATAAATGACTGGCACTCCCGCAACCATAATCTTTTTATTGTCAAACTTCTCTACTTTTTTCTCGATATCATCGATAGTGAGAAGTGGTATTTTCTCAAGCTCTTCCTTCGTCGAAGGAGTGTCCTGGAAAAGCTTCAGCGCCTTTGTCTCTTCTATCTTTTCTAGAATTTCTTCTCTCGATAAGCTCACCTTATAATCTGCCAGCCTCTTCCTCGTCTTTTCATCCATCTTGGCAGTCATTCCAGGTTTTGGAAGGACAATAACGATTGATTTATGATTATTTTTATATAAATATTTCTCCACAAGCTTCTCGAAATATCCTGTTGTAATCTGGGATTTTAAAAATTCAAACGTATCCTCTGTGACAACATGATAAAATGGACTCTCCTCGTCATAGAGCCAGCTGTCAAACATTTGTAATCCGTATACCAATCCTTTTGGATAGCGACCGAAATTTGCCTCTTTATACTTAAATTCCAGACGATTAAAAGCAGCGCGAAGCACTCTCTCGCCAATTCCATTCTCTATAATATCTTCCAAAGTCTTTTCTATAATGGAAATAAACTCAGCCTCCTGCTCTTTTTTCGCATTCTTAGCGATAATCGAAAAGGTTGGTTGCAAAATTCCGTTATCATAGGAACTAAAGACATCCTGTCCAATTCCAGCATCGACAAGCGCCTTTTTAATCGGAGCGCCCGGCATACTTAAGAGCACATAGTCTAATACTTGAAATGCCAGATAGAGTTCACGGTTTAGGCTTGTATCTATAACCGTATTATAACTGAAAAATACTTTCTCCTCGTCTTGTTCTTCACTCTCTGTCACAGAATAATACTCCTCCACACGAACTGGCTCCTTATATGGCTCCTGCATCGAAATGCTCGAGTCAATCTCTCGATAATCAAATCGACTCAAATATTCTCGGTCAAGATAAGCAAGCTCCTCCTCCATATCCAAATCCCCGTAAAAATAAATATAGCTATTGGACGGATGATAGTATTTGCTGTGAAATGCAATAAAATCCTCATAACTTAGCTCTGTAATGCATTCTGGGTCTCCGCCTGACTCATACTGATAACAAGTATCCTTTAAGAGAGATTTTTGAATCATACGCATCAAAAGCTCCTCCGGAGAGGAATAAACACCCTTCATCTCATTATATACAACGCCATTATACGTAAGCTCATCATCCTCTTTTTCTATCTCATAATGCCAGCCCTCCTGTCTAAAAATCTCTGGCTTTTTATAGATATTAGGGAAAAATACAGCGTCTAAATATACATCCATCATATTGTGGAAATCTTTCTCATTATAGCTTGCAATCGGATAGACGGTTTTATCCGAGTAAGTCATCGCATTTAAGAAAGTATTTAGGCTTCCTTTTACAAGCTCCACAAAAGGGTCCTTCAGCGGATACTTATCAGAGCCACATAAAACCGAATGCTCCAAAATATGTGGAAGCCCCGTATCATCCGTTGGAGGGGTGCGAAAACCAATCGCAAAAACTCGATTCTTATCTTCATTTTTCACAAATACGATATTTGCGCCTGTCTTTTTATGTTTTAAAATATACCCATCCGCATTCATTTCTCTTAAATGTTCTACTTTTTTGACGTCATATATGTCTTTATACATAGCTTCACTCCATTCTATTTTTACTCATTTTCCATCTCGACTATCGTCTCGATTTTTCCACATTATATCACAAAAAGAGACTATCGCAAACATAAAATTTATGTCTACAATAGTCTCTTCACGAAAGCTCTCGCAGATAAGCTTATCCAGTGATTATCTATCACTCGATTCCTTTTCTATCTCTTGCTTTCTTCTCTTTTGGCTTTTGGTTATTTTCCTGCCATCTGCTCTTCCTGCTGCTTAATCATTCTGCGAACCATCTCGCCGCCTACAGAACCATTCTCCTTGCTAGTTAAATCTCCATTATAGCCTTCTTTTAAGTTTACACCAAGTTCAGATGCAACTTCCATCTTAAAGCGTTTCATCGCCTCTTTTGCCTGTGGTACTTCTATACGGTTGCTATTTGATCCACTTGAATTGTTTGCCATAATCGTAACCTCCATTACCTTTTGTGCTAAATTTCTATCAGATAACAAAAACTTTTGCACGTGCTTTTTTGTTTGCTTGTTATCTTGATTATATTATCTGCAAGTTTTCTTTTATTATAATGGAAACTACTGGAAGTGAAAAAATCATTCATTCCTATCTAGTATCCTTATACTAGTCGGCAAATCTTGTTAATCTTCTATCTTTTCTGGCTTGAGCATAAGCTTAGCAGGCAAGATATCTTCAAATACATATTCCTTGGAAGAGCGAAGAGACTCATACTCTCTCGTTTTATTTATCTGGTCGACAACAACGACCGTTCCATCTTTTTTCGGAAACGCCGATGCGTCAATCTCCAATGTATTCCCATCGATAAATTTTGTCTTTTGTCTCACTCCATTTATACTAACCCTGCTATATTGCGTAAAATTCTCTCCTTTTATGATAACCGTATCATCCCAAAATTGAATACGGTCCAGCGTAATATCCTTCACGCCAAACTCCATCTTTGTCGCCTCGTAAGGATTTTTGCCCTTATTAATATAATTATGCCCATATAATAGGTCATACTCTACAAGCTTTAATTTCTTCTTATAATCTTCCTCGTCCTTCATCGTCTGATGATATTGATTCAAAAATCCAGTCGTAATATTCAACTTTTCAAGAACATAGGAGCTAAGCTGATATGCCTCCATTGTCTTTTCTTCTCTCTCAAGTCCGATATTATCCCAGATAAAATAATTCGTCCAAAACTTCGAGCCGTAGGTTAAATCCTTACTATTAATCTCAAGACTAGGGAGATGGTCTCCAAAAAATACAATAACTGTATCTTCCCCATACTCCTCTACCGCCTCAATTAATTGCTTGACAAACTTATCCATCTCGTGAATTTTATTGGCATAATCCGTGAATTGATTTTGCTTCTTCTCATCATCACATCCCGATACCGTAATCTCTGGATTCTCAATCGGTGTCGTGCTGTACTCTCCATGTCCCTCCACGGAAATAGCATAGACAAAATCTCTCTCTTCACTCGATTTTAGGGTATCGATAACCTCATCCGTAAGTATCTCATCCTTTGCCCAGCCAAGAGAAGAAATATTCTTGGCGTTCATTAATTCTATCGATGTAAAATCGTCAATTCCAAGATTTGGGAAAGTCTTATCTCTATCGTAGAAAGACGCATTATTATTGTGGATGACATGCGTCCTATATCCTTCCTCTTTTAAATTCGTGGCAATGCTCTCGCAGGCTTTCTTTTGCAAAATGGTCCTATACGGATACTCTCCAGGACCAAAATAATTGATATTCATTCCGGTGAGTACTTCAAACTCAGAATTAATCGTACCTGCGCCGTAGACTGGCATTTTTAAATATCCACTGCTATATTCTTCCATATACTTTCTAAAATTTGGAATCGGGTCCTCACTAAGTGATATGTTTTTCACCGCTGTCAAATCAAAAAAAGATTCCAGCTGAACTATAATAATATTCGGTGTCTTTTTCTCTTTATCGGAGGATTTCTCCTCGATTTTCTTCGTCACCTTTTTCTTAATCGACTTCATCGCCTTCTTGGAATACCCAGACGGCTGTACAATTCCATTTTGTAGCATCGTCACGGTAAAACAGTAGGGAACCCCGAAATCTCGATATGCCAACTGAAGATTGCTAAACCTCTTATCTATCTTCTCTATCTTTTGCCCATAATCCGTAACTCCCACAAGACATAGGACTAAGGCCAAAAATAATATAAAATTCCTCTTTGTATTTTTATTCTCCTCCACCGGTCCATATAAAAATAGACATACAAGCCCCACAATAATAAGAATCAGCAAAATCAAAATTCCGACAATCTGCCAAGGATCTAAATAGTGATTTAATACTGGCAAGGTTGACTTTACAAGAGTGATATCTACCGCTGTGAAAGGTGTTCTTCTATATGTCAAGACAACTCCATTTATCACTCCAATTAAAATCCAGATGGAGGAGATAAATACATAGGCAAAAATCTTTCTCGTGACGAGAAAAATAATCGATAAAGTCACAAAAATAATAAGACAATTATAGCAAAACTGCCAAGAAGAATGATGCAAAAATAAAATTCCCTGTTTGATAGAATGTAATCTACAAGACTCTATAAATAATTCTAAAAAAAGGGATAAAACAATAATGATGCATACATGCTTTTTATTCCCCTTTAACCATTTATGCTCCATTGTCTCTCCCTTCCTTTCTTTCTATATCTTTTAATTATTATGCTTTTCATCTTCTATTAACTTCGCCTGCACAACTCTTCTACCTTCCTCGTCTCCAGAGACACAAGTAGATAAAGTCAATATTTTATCGTCCTGAAGCAAAATGCTGTCAGATGAGAAGAAAGAGCTCTCTTTTGCTAATCGGAAATATCCATCCATATCGGCAAAACTATTAAACTCCAAAGTATATACTTCGCTTCTCTCGTCCGTCTTATAAGACGCAAAAATCTCATACTTTTTATTCGATTCTGGTGTAATAATCCAAATATATTTATGGTTTTTTAGGTAGTCTTTTTTCTCGTATTTTTGAAGACCTCCAAACATCTCTCCTGTTTTTAGATTATGTCCATATAAAACTGTATTATCGGAAGAAAAATCTGGAGCATTTAAATAATCCATAAAAATTGCACCACTATAGTTTGACTGCTTCTCAAATGTCTTCTTCAGATAGTAAGTATTATCATCACCCTGCACAATCGGATAATTGATAACGGTTCCCTGCACCTTAATCCAACCGATGATATCCGAGTTGATATCTTTTAACTCATCAAAATCTACCTTCGGAGCCTTAAAATCATCGGCTTCTGTCTTTTTCTTATCGGATGATTCACCCTTATCGGCGTTCGCATTTGATCCGTTATCTCCATTTTCTTGAATATAAGTTCTAAGCTTCTCATACTCATCCTCACCATCTTTATAGGTTCTATAATATCCATAGAGAGTATAGGCACTAAAACCAAAACCACCCACACAGATACTCAAAATAATCACTGTGAGAATCGTTCCTATCACGCCTCTTCTCTTTTTCTTCTTTTCCTTTTCTTCTTTTATAATCTCATCGATATCCTCGTCATCTAAAAGCAATTTCTGCTTTTCCTTATCATCCACCCCTATATAACTCCTTTCTATAAAATAGCCTTTATGCCAAACAATACTCCCCATATAATGGGTATATGTATCATATAGATAAATAATGTATGTCTCCCCATAAAGGCAAGCCAAGAAATAGGCTTTCTGTCTATTAAAAATTTCTCTTCATTTTCTTTTATATATTTTCCTAAAAATATTCCAAATAGAAATAAAAATATCCACGGAAAAATCGGAAAATAATCAGAAGATATAAAATCCTTATCTGGAAGTCCAAAAAAACAAAGCCATTTTTGCGCTATGATATCATCTAAAGCAGTTTGCAAAAAAATATAAATAGAATCTCCTATCTTTGTAAAATGTAAGATAAAAAATATTATTCCATTTATCCCAATCATCAAACGTGTCGGCAAGCTTACTACTTTGTATAAAATAAGCGAATATAATAAAATAGCTACTCCCAGAAAATGTAAAATTCCAAAAAGGATTCTATTTTCTGGCATTACAATATATGTTACCATTGTAATGATAATTGCACAAGACAAAATCTTAATTCCCCGCTTGAAATTATGATGACTGATATAGGCAGATATTCCAGCAATGGATATAAATAAAATCTGCGCTACAAGCTGAAAAAAGATGGAGACAGGATTATCCAAAATCTCTATGCCTGCACATCCGACAACGGTACTTTGAAAAATAATATGATAGATAAGCATACTAATCAAAGCCACACCTCTTAGCTCATCCAGCCAGATAAATCTTTTTGTCTTCCTCTCTCCCATATTCTTCACCCTTATATCATAATGTCGGGGTCAAAAGGTCTTTTGACCCCTTTGATACCAGATTGCTCCGCACAATGTGCTCCCGCAATCCTCAAAAACATTCATAATCCGCTCATTTTTCTCCGAAAAATGGCTACTTATTCATGTTTTTGGCGGGTCCCAAGGTCAAAAATCCTCTTACAAGCAAGCTTGCATCGGATTTTTGACCTTTTGACCCTGGTATCATCTCACCTTATAGTCTTACGGACATGATAAAGCTTCGTCCGTATCTATAACAGCTTCCAATCTTGGTTTTAGCATAAGTGGGATTCCACTCACACTCATATAAACTTCGTCGCTAATATCAGCAAGTTTTTGATTGACTCTTCCTGTAATATCGCTGAAAATTCTTCCGAGACGATAGGAAGGCACAACGGACATTCCAACTTCATTTGTGACTGCGATGAGAATCTTATGACTCTCTCTTGCGGCCTTAGCCGCCTTTAAAACTTCCTCTATGCATCTTTCTTCTAGCTGGTGAATCTCTTCCTTACGAATCATATCAAAATCTCTCTCTAAATCTTCAAATAAGATATTCGTGATAAGAACAGTAATACAGTCCAATAAAATGACCTTTTTCTCTGTCTCCAAAATCACCTTATCAAGACCTAAGTATCCCTCGTAAGTCTCCCATAATGGATTTCTCCTCGCCTGATGAATTCGGATTCTCTCCCTCATATCATCATCTGTCGGAATCGCCGTGGCAATATAAAGGATATCTCCTCCACCAAGCTGTTCTGCCTTCTTTTCTGCCAATACACTTTTTCCGCTTCGGCTCCCGCCTGTAACTAAAATGACTCTTCCCATCATCCTCTTCCTCTCGTCAGTATATCTTCTAACTCTTCTTTAAGCTATAAACCTTACTCGCCCAATAATTGTTTCGGGTCTTGCTTCGTATCCAAGCTAAGTCCCATAAGGAGAAGGAGCATCGTAATAAACATAGATAAAAAGCTCCATAAACCAGCTGGAATAAAGGAACCCATAACCGTATTAAACGCTCCAACCACTGCTGCCAAAGTTTTAGCATAAATTGCCGCTTTTATCGCATCTCCAAGAGAAATCTGTCTTCCATCCATGCTTTTATAAAACATCGCAACTAGCCCATATAAAAATGCGGATGAGACATACTCAAGCAAAAGGATAATAAACTGTATTACTGCTGTGATAGCTAGACTGAGGTAAAACATAGGAGCAAGTTTTAACAGAGATGTCTTGTCAAATGAAACATTTTTTAAAGTATCAAACTTCACCTCTCTCGTCGTGCTCATAGAAGAAATCAGCATATTATTCTTACTGACTAAAACTTGCTGCACATAATCTTTCTCTAAATCTTTCTTCGTCACTTCTTTCTTGGAAGTATCAACAATAATCCTAGTTGTCCCTGCCTGCTCTATTACAATCTCTCCATCCATATCAAACTGACCATCTGAAAATGTAAATTCTGGAATCTGATTTTTCACAAATCCCTCATAACCACGATAGCTTAATAGCCATCCAGTAATTGGAATCATATAATTCATCACAGTCAAGATAAGCGCCATCAAAAGAGTGTATACAATAATCTTCCCAGGTTTTAGCAATAATAGATTTTTATACTCCTTTGGCTTAGAAATTGCGAAGATAAATTGGTCTAATATTCCAATCTTTTGTTGCTCTGTCTCCATTCTATCCCTCTTTACTACTTATTATAAACAACACTCGCTGCAATTTCATTTGCCTTTTCCTCATCTATCAGATAAGAAATCAGCTCCAGCGAAAAATCAATACTCGTTCCAAGTCCACGGCTCGTAATAATATTTCCATCTCTGACTACTGTATCTTTGCTGTAGAGAGCACCGTGAGCAACCAAATTCTCCTCAAAAGATGGATAGCTTGTCGCAGCTTTTCCCTTCAATAGACCAAACTCACTGAAGATAGACGGAGATGCACAGATTGCGGCAATCAATTTACCTTCCTTCTCATAAGAGAAAATCATCTCTCTCACTATCTCATTCTCCTTTAAATTTGTCATACCTGGCATTCCACCTGGAAGAACAATCGCATCGGCTCCCTCCTTATCCATCTCGTCAAGAAGAAGGTCTGCCTTTACCTCAATATTATGCGCTCCCATTACCTGCTTTGTATCGTGAATCGACACAGTAATAAGCTCAATTCCTGCTCTTCTAAGCAAATCTACAACAGTAAGTCCCTCTATCTCCTCAAATCCATTTGCCAAAAATACATATACCTTTTTCAAAATACTACCTCCTAAATTCTCATTTTTAAAATAAGAGCTGACTGCTCCACATCTTAGTAACTAAGTATAGCATAAACCCTCTATCTGAATCAAGAATAGAATCATTTATCACCATTTATTCACAATTCATGCTACATATAAAAATTCTAAAACTTCCCCAGTTTAGTGGCTCCAATATTCCATACATGTATATTTTTCTAAAAATTGCTCTACTTCCTCTGCTGTCATCTGACTTAGATTGCTATTATGACAGTTTTTATCATAAGTGACATCAGATAAGAACCATTCTGGAGGCTCATATGAGTTTGCCTGCTCTACACTCTCAAATTCAATCTCAGCCAGCACAAATCCCTCGAAACTGCCCAAAAAACAGTCAAGCTCTATCGTAAGTCCACTCTCTTCTGGGATAAGATAGCGAATCTTTGTGATAATATTCCCATCCGCCTTCTCTCGCAAATGTTCATAGCTTTCCTTTGTCAGAGGCATCTCCTCCTCGATTCGCTCTAACATTCCATTGGATTTATAGGTTAAAATATAATCGTCATCTTTCTTTCTAATACGAACAACCGGATTGGTGCAAAGATACGCCTGCTCAATCTGTCTCACCTCATAAAACTCCAAATCATCTGGCAATTGCTTTACCAAAAACTTTCTCTCGATTTCCATATTCTTCTCCTTTTATGCCTTTTTCTTCTTTTACATAGCGCAGTTTTTATAAACTTTCGCAAAACAAAAGCCCATCTCTTCTGCCAAGTTAATCTATCATATCAAACCAATGAGGGGCAAATTTTATCATATAAAAAATACCTCTCCCTCTCTTGTGATATCTATCATTTTCTCCCGAAATTTCTCACCCTTCTTAGAGTTCTTATAAGATGAGATAACCGAGTAATCATCCCAACAATGCATTGGGAAAACAGTATCTACATCGACTGCCTGCAAAAAGGAGTCGATTCCCATATCAAAGGCGGCTTCCTGTCTCGGGTCTAGAACTAAAAATGCGATATCAATATGCCTTCTCTTGAGTAGCTCAAGCTCACGCTTATACGCTTTTTCCATCCAGATATTATCCTCGTCGGGCTCACCAATCCAATGCCACCAATGCAGGTCTCCGGCATGATAGATTGTTTTCTTCTCTGTCTCAATTAAAAACGCCACTCCAAGGTCCGTTGACTGAAATGTCTTTACTTTTATATCTCCTATCCTTCTCTCCTCGTACGGAGATATCATATGGCAGTTTACATCTTTTCTAGGCTCGATATCATCCGATAGAATATAAGTAATATCCTTATACTCCCTTGCCAGCTCAAAAATAACGGGATTAAAATGGTCATGATGGGAATGGGAGGAAAATACATAGAGAGGCTTTTCTCTCTCCATCTTTGGAATTTCTCCCTTAAAATAATCAAATAAAAAATTTGCCTTCTCCATCTCAATTAAAAATCCACTGTGAGAAATATATGTGATTTTCATCCCTTTTCCTCCTTTTATCTCCTTGGCTTTGTTCCCTTCGCATCTCGATTATTTTCCTTTAACTTTGCAAAGACAAGCTCCTTTTCCCTATACAAAATGGAATCTATTTTATCCATCTGAGGCAGATATACTGCTCGCACCTCATCCTCCCCGGTAAGCTTCATTGCACGGACTCCAAGTGCCGCTCTCTTCTTTTTCGATATCTCTTCCATCTTAAACTTTAAGAAATAACCGCCGTCTGTCTGCAACACAATCTGGTCCGTGCTCTCTATCGGTCTTTCCAACTTTCTCACGGCAATTAATTTATCATCCTCGCCAAGCTTCGTCGCCGCCATCGTTCTCTTTACAACATCAAACTCTGTCGCATCGACAAGTTTAATAAGAGCCTTTCTCGTCACAAAAAGAAGCTCCCTCTCCTCTAAGTTTACAAGCGGTATCAAAGATAAAACGGTCTCCTTTGCACTATCGTAATTACAAAGATGGTCTAGCAGTACTCCCTTTTCTCGAAATCTTCCGATTGGCACATCAAGCATTTTTACCGTATGCATCATGCCATTATCTGTAAATACGCCAAGTTTATCAAGGTTTGTGCAAAAGATTTGATACTTATACTCTTTCTCAATCGCCTCTTTATTTCTATCATAGGTTGGCATATCAACCGCCTTAGAGTAACCAAATCGGTCCATCAAAAAGACGACATTTTGCTCCTCAATTGGAATCTCCTCTAAAACAATCTTCTCACCATTTTCTAGGGCTGTTTTTCTCTCAAAGCCGTATTCTTTCTCAATTTTATCTAATTCTTTTATAATCACACGGTCCATCGCAGATTTCTTCGATAAAATCTC
Source organism: Blautia sp. (assembly GCA_030841965.1). Classification (GTDB taxonomy): domain Bacteria; phylum Bacillota; class Clostridia; order Lachnospirales; family Lachnospiraceae; genus JAUUSJ01. The sequence continues at coordinate 10,856 of JAUUSJ010000008.1, read as the reverse complement.
CTCGTACTGTGCAATTTTTTTCATTAAATCCTCGTACTCCTTCTTCAGCGTGAGAATTTCTAGTCCAATCAGCTTCGAGAGGCGAAGTTCCAAAATCGCCGTCGCCTGTCTTTGACTAAATCGAAGCTTACTCGCTTCCTTTTCTGATCTCTTCGTCTTAAACTTAATCTTTTCTGTATTGCCCTCTACTAGACATTTCTTTACTTGAGTGAGGTTTTTGCTGCCTCTTATAATCTCAATAATCAAATCGATGATATCACAGGCGTGAATTAAGCCCTCTTTTATCTCTTTTTGCTCCTTTGCCTTTTCTAATAAATTTTCATATTTTCTTCTCTGAATCTCATACTGGAATTCCAAGTGATAAGAAAGAATCTGTTTTAGGCTTAATGTCTCTGGGCGCCCATTCGCAATGGCAAGCATATTCACACCAAATGTATCCTCAAGCTTTGTCTTCTTATATAATAACTTCTCCAATCGGTCTATATCTGCATTTTTGCGAAGTTCTAATACGATTCTCATTCCCTCCTTCGAGGACTCATTTGAGACATCGATAATATCCGTCGTCTGCTTTGTCTCAATAAGCTGAAAAATATCTGATATAAACTTAGAAATATTGGCTCCGACCATCGTATACGGAATCTCGTAGATAATAAGTCGGTCCTTCTCCCCTCGTTTTTTCCCTTTCTCAAACTCCAGCTTTCCCCGAAGCTTTATCTTGCCAGTTCCACTCTCATAGATAGAGAGCAATTCCTTTTCATTTACAACCATTCCGCCTGTCGGGAAATCCGGACCTTTGATATAACTCATCAATTCCTTTGTCGTAATCTCTGGTTTTTTGATACATGCCTTCATTCCCTCAATCACTTCTGTCAGGTTATGGGGTGGGATGCTGGTCGTCATGCCGACGGCGATTCCCTCCGCTCCGTTAATCAAGAGATTTGGCACACGGACAGGAAGCACAACCGGCTCTCTCTCCGTCTCATCGAAATTTGGCATAAAATCCACAACATTTTTATCTAAATCTGCGAGATAGACATCTTTCGTGAATTTTTGTAGCTTTGCCTCCGTATAACGCATAGCCGCCGCCCCATCGCCCTCGATAGAACCAAAATTCCCATGTCCATCCACAAGTGGCATTCCCTTTTTAAACTCCTGCTCCATGACGACAAGTGCCTCATAGATAGAACTGTCACCGTGGGGATGATACTTACCCATCGTATCTCCGACAATACGGGCGGACTTTCTATGTGGCTTATCTGGCGATAACCCAAGCTCCTCCATCGCATAGAGCACTCTTCTTTGCACTGGCTTTAAGCCATCTCTCACATCTGGAAGGGCTCTTTGACAGATAACACTCATCGCATAGTCAATATATGATTTTTGCATTAACTCCGAAAACTCGGCTTTTATAATCTGTTCTGACATTTTCTCTTCCTCTTTTTATTTTCTGTTCCTAAAAATCAAGCTCTGCCTCATTGGCATGTTTATAAATAAACTCTCTTCTCGGTGGAACTTCACTTCCCATCAACATAGAAGTCACATGGGACGCCATTTTCGCATCCTCAATCTCCACCTGCTTTAATAATCTCGTCTCTGGATTTAGCGTTGTCTCCCAAAGCTGCTCGGCATCCATCTCTCCAAGTCCCTTAAAACGCTGTAAGAAAAAGTCACTCTTATGACTCTTTCGATACCTGGAAAGTGCCTTATCATCATATAGATACTCTTCTTTTCCCCTCTTTGGAATCACCTTATAAAGAGGAGGCATCGCCAGATATACATGTCCATGATTAATCAAATCTGGCATAAATCGATAAAAAAACGTAAGAAGAAGCGTCGCAATATGCGCTCCATCCACATCAGCGTCGGTCATAATAATAATCTTATCATAGCGAAGCTTTGACAAATCAAAATCATTTCCATATCCTTCTGAGAATCCACAGCCAAAGGTGTGAATCATTGTCTTAATCTCGGCATTCGCTAATACCTTGTCCATCGTCGCCTTTTCTACATTCAAAATCTTTCCTCGAATCGGGAGAATTGCCTGTGTTTTTCGGTTTCTCGCCGTTTTTGCAGAACCCCCTGCGGAATCTCCCTCAACGATAAATATCTCACAAAGCTTTGGGTCTTTGGACTCGCAGTTGGCTAATTTTCCATTCGTATCGCACGAAAACTTTGGCTTTGAAAGCAGATTTGTCTTTGCCTTCTCCTCTGCTTTTCTAATTTTGGCGGATTTCTCGGCACAAGATAAGACGGTCTTTAATATATCCACATGTTTATCAAAGAAAAGAGTAATCTCCTCTCCCGCCACTTCATTTACCGCCTTTCCCGCATCTGGATTATCCAGCTTTGTCTTTGTCTGCCCCTCAAATCTCGGGTCCGTATGCTTAATCGAGATAATCGCTGTCATGCCGTTTCTTACATCTGCCCCTGTAAAATTCGTGTCTTTTTCCTTCAAGATACCGAGCTCTCTCGCATACTGATTCATAATCGCTGTGAATCTGGACTTAAATCCTGTCAGATGCGTTCCTCCCTCAGCTGTATAAATATTATTACAAAATCCGAGTATATTTTCCATAAACTCATCCGTATACTGAAAGGAAATCTCAACCTCGATATCATCAATCTTCCTCTTACAGTAAAATGGCTCTAAGAGAGTCTTCTTTCCTCTATTCAAATCTTCCACATACGCCACAATTCCCTTCGGCTCTTGGAATAAGACTTCTTCCTCCTCGCCCTTTCGCTCATTTTTAAATAAAATCTCAAGCTCAGGGTTTAGATACGCCGTCTCATGAAGTCGATTTTTGATAACCTCCGCCTTAAAATACGTCTTCTCAAAAATCTCATCATCTGGCAAAAATGTCACCTCCGTACCTGTCTTTTTCTTCGGACAAGTTCCAATCACTTCAAGAGGAGAGACTGGTTTTCCAGTCTCATACATCTGCTCGTAGATTTGTCCATCCTTATAGACCTTTACCTCAAGCCATTTTGAGAGGGCATTAACGACAGAAGCTCCGACTCCGTGGAGTCCTCCAGATATCTTATATCCACCTGTTCCAAACTTTCCTCCAGCGTGAAGCACGGTAAATACAACCTCCACCGCTGGAAGCCCTGTCTTTTCATTGACTCCGACTGGAATTCCCCGCCCATTATCCAAAATCGTGACGGTTCCATCTTCTTTTAAACTTACTTCTATATGGTCGCAGTGTCCCGCCAAATGCTCGTCCACTGCATTATCTACAATCTCATAGATTAAATGATGCAATCCCTTTGTAGATACACTCCCAATATACATTCCAGGACGTTTTCTCACCGCCTCAAGCCCTTCTAATATATATATGCTATTTGCATCATAGGTTTGATTTGCCACAATATTCATCCTTTCTATTTCTTTTCTAGCTAATCCAATACTTTATCCAAGCAAAAATCTCTCTCGTATAATAATGTAGATTCAAAAGAGGCTCCGTTTTTGCGCCAAGACCATAGACCTTTTTGAGTCCACTTTCTGCTGCCATCACTCTTCCTCTCCAAACATGAAAATCGTTGCTCACAATTAAAACTGGCTCTTCTTTCTTTACCCATCTTTTACTAAATCTAATATTCTCCTCCGTCGTGCGGGATTTATCCTCCAAGATAAGTCGATTCTCTTGTATTCCCTTCTCCACTAAGAGATTTTGCATACAGAGAGCCTCGCTAATAAACTCACCTTCTCCTTTTCCTCCCGATAAAATCGCGATTGTATTTTCATTTTTCGCCAAATACTCATAAGCTTTATTCACTCTCGCCCTTAATGCTCTCGTCGGCGTCTTTCTCTTCACTCTCGCACCGAGAACAATCATAAATGGAATATAATCAATCGGCTTTTCCCTTCCCTTTTTTCTCAAAAATGAGTACATGATTACGTAGAATACGAAAAACAGTAAAATAAGAAAGAGCAAGGCTCCTTCTATGATAGAGATAAAAGGAAAATTTCTCTTATCCAAGAAATGAATGAGTACTCCAAGTATAAAATTTCCGACCGACAAGGCAAGCCAGAAGATAGAAAAATTAAGGGAAATTCCAGCATACATAATAATTGTAATATAATAAAAAATGCTAAAAAACATCATCCCCCAGAGTATCGTCTCTAGTACTTCTAACATAATTCCTCCATCATTTTCTCGTTTATTATTATCATATCTAATTTATCGCTAGATATTTATTCTTTTGCTAATTCTTCTTTCATGCGATTGGCAACCTCTTTTAATTTCATTCCATTGGAACCTTTGAGTAAGACAATATCTCCAGCTGAGAGATTTCTCTTTATCTGCTCAAATACTTCCTCTCTATCTTTACATAAAATACAAGAAATCGCATCCTTTGCATCACTCTTTTTTATTGCCTCCACGATATAAGGTGCCAAATCTCCGTACCCAATCACCATATCAATCGGTTTCTTAGCAATAAACTCTCCAACCTCATAGTGGAACTGCTTTTCTCTCTCTCCAAGCTCCAACATATCCGCCAAAACTGCAATCTTCTTTCCCTCGCCATCCAAGCTTGCCAAGACAGTCGTTGCCGCCTTCATCGAATCTGGACTTGCATTATAGGTATCATCAATCATTGTAAAATTCTTGAACTTTGTAATCTGCTGCCTCTGACCGTGGAAACTGAGTAAGCTCTTAATGGCACCGTCCATATCAATCCCCATCTGGTCTGCAATTCCAAGCGCAGCGAGTGCATTTTGGATATTATGATTGCCGAGCATATTGAGAGTCGCCTCATACTTCTTACCGCGACAGATAAAATCAAACTTGCTCTGCCCGTCCACAATCTGGATATTTTCTGCACGGTAGTCACATTCCTCGCTCATTCCGTAAAACCATGCCGTCTCCTTTAGATTTCCTCGATATCTCGCCAAAAATGGGTCGTCTCCGTTTAGGAAAATCATACCGTCCTCTTTTAGTCCCTTTCTGATATCCATCTTCTCCAGACAAATATTTTCCTGCGTCTTAAGCTGCTCGATATGAGAGACCCCAATTACTGTCACAACTGCGATATTTGGACGAATCATCGTTGTCAAAGTCTCAATCTGTCCTCTCTCACTCATACCAATCTCCAAGACGGCAACTTCGTCTTCCTTTTTCATCTGAGATAAGGTAAGCGGCACGCCAATCTGACTATTCTGATTGCCAGGAGTTTGAAATACTTGAAGACTGCTTGAGAGTACATGGGCAATCATCTCCCTCGTCGTTGTCTTTCCGACACTTCCCGTCACTGCGACGACAGGCAGATTCATCTTATTACGATAGAAGGTTCCAATTTTTTGCATCGCTTTCACAGTGTCATCTACACGGATAACCGGCTTATCTAAGTTCATCTCGTCGTGCTCACTTGTCAAAGCCGCTCCATTTAATTGTATTGCATTCAGTAGGAATTTATGAGCATCGACTCTCTCTCCGATAATTGGAACAAATAAGCTATCCTCATCACCGACTCTGGAATCAATTGAAAACTTCTTGATTTCTTTATTCTCATCTCCACATAGAAGTCTTCCTCCTGTTACTTTTACGATATCTTTTATTGTTATATTCTCCATTCTATTTTCTCCTATCTTTGTATCTCTTTATTTGAAAATCGTACTCTTGTTTGCTATTTTTATTTCCATATCATAGGCTACCATATATTTCCCCAAAATTCAAGTGAATATATCTTTCATTTTTCCTACTTTAAGAACCGACAAAGTTCCTTCTTTGTTCAAAGAGCATAAGTTTCCGTTTTGTATATTTTATAAGAATTTATGGGAAAATATTTAGTAGTTTATTAGAATGAGAGGGGATATAAAATGCTATTTTTAGAATTTTTCTTATCTATGCTTCCTATTTTATGGCTAATCATAGCTTTAATTCGATTAAAAATGCCCGGATATCAGGCGGGCTTAACTTCTCTGGCAATTGCGGCCGCATTAGGGTTTTTTTATTGGAAACTTTCTCTTATAAAGATAGTGACGGCAGTTTTGGAGGGAGTATTAAACGGATTATGGCCAATCAGCCTCGTTGTTATCGCGGCATTATTCACGTATCATTTGACAGCCGAAACAGGAGCGATGGATACGATAAAACAGATGCTTGGGAGCGTTTCTTGCGACCGGAGAATACTTACCTTAATTGTCGGATGGGGATTTGGAAACTTTATGGAAGGGATGGCAGGATTTGGGACAGCTGTCGCCATCCCCGCTTCTATCTTAGCGGGAGTTGGGATGGACCCTTTTTTGGCAGTTATCTCTTGTCTGGCAATCAATACGACAACAACGGCTTTTGGCTCTGTCGGAATTCCTATGAGCACATTGGCCGATATAACAGGAATCGATGTACTAATATTAAATGGCAATGCGACTTCCATCCAGTCAGTTATTACCTTTCTCTCTCCGTTTATATTAGTCTGGATTTGTGGAGAGGGCAAAAAAGCCTTTAAAGGGATGCTTCCGATGCTTCTTGTCGCTTCTTTGTCTTTTCTCATTCCTTGGATAATTGTAGCCAGAACATTAGGACCCGAGCTTCCTAATATTATAGGAGCAATCGTTTCTATGTTATGTATGATTATAACAGCCAAATTATTTTATCGGGAAGTGGAGCCTGAATATAAAATTGCGATAGAGGAAAAAGAAAATCAGGTGAACGGGATAGAGGGAGTGAAGGCTTGGGCTCCTTTTTGGCTTATTTTTCTCCTCCTAATGGGAACTTCCAAACTCTTTCCTTTTCTTCATCATCTGCTTTCTGGCATTAAGACCAATCTCACTGTATATGCCGGAGAGGGGGCAAATACATTAAGCTTTAACTGGGTGAATACGCCTGGAGTCATGATTCTTATCGCCACATTTTTAGGCGGATGGATACAGGGAGCGAATACCAGAAAAATGGTTCGGATTTTAAAAGATACAATCGTAAAATATTGGAAGACTATCGTCACCATCTGTTCCGTACTTTCTATTGCCAAAGTTATGAGTTATAGTGGAATGATTTCTGATATTGCAAACTTTCTTGTCATCACGACAGGACCTTTTTACTCCCTTATCGCTCCCATCATCGGGGCACTGGGAGGTTTTATGACTGGTTCAGGGACATCGACAAATATATTATTTGGAAAATTACAGATGGAGACAGCAAAATCTCTCTCCCTAAATCCAGCTTGGATAGCCACGGCAAATGTGATGGGCGCAGGAATCGGAAAAATGATCTGCCCTCAAAGCATCGCAATCGGAGCTGGGGCTATCCACGCAATCGGCTCAGAGAGTAAAATTTTGAAGGCAGTATTTTGGTATTTTATTTTTGATATTGTTTTGGCCGGAATTATCTGTTTTTTGGGTTCCGTTCTTGGAGTATAGATTTTGGTATACAAAATTTTATCCCGATTTTTATAGAGATGAGGATATCAGAAAATAAGTTTTTCAAAAAAGAGAGAAATAGTTTAAGAATTTCAAACTATATCTAATGAATATGAAAACTGATATTTTCCGATATCCCTATCTCTCACTCTACATATTTTTCTCGTCATCCATGACAATCAAAGTGTCATATCCTTTTTGTTTTAATTCTCTCTCAAGCTTAATTGCCTCATCTAGAGTTTCAAACGCACCGAGCCGCACTGCATGGAATTCTCGAAAAGGAGTAATCATACCCTCGTATCCGTCCTCCATCGCACGGCGTAGCTGATATCTTGCATTTCCAAGAGAGCGGTACAGACCAATCTGGACGCGATACGTATCATTTGTTTTTTCGGAGGCATTTATCTGGTCAACTGTCTCTAAAATTCCTGTTGCGATAGCGTTTGCCAGTTCATTAAAATCTTGGTCAAATTTTTCATTATCGGCATCTGTATTGATAAATCCCGCCTCGACTAGCACAGCAGGCATATTCGTTCTCCTTAGAACAATCAAATCCTTTCTCTCGTTGACTCCCAAATCCTTCCATCCAATATCACTCACCTGCTGGTTGATATTTCTGGCAAGTTCTGCTGACCTTCCCTCATTCTCGTAGACGAGTGTCTCAATTCCACTGTACTGGTCTGGCATTGGACTGGAATTTCGATGGAGGGATACGAATAAATCCGCTCCACTTGCGTTGGCTATATTTGCCTTTTGAAGAGGGGAGTCAAACCGGTCATCCGTTCTTGTATAGACAACATCAATACCGTTATCTCTCAAAATCTCTCCTATCGCCAATGTGAGTTTCAACACATCATCTTTCTCTCTTCTTCCTTTATATACTGCGCCTGGATTGCTTCCACCATGTCCTGCATCGAGAACAACCTTCGCCATATTTTTCACCTATTTCTTATTATTTTCTCTATTATTGTATGTAGAGATTTATTATATCGTGATAATTTATAGGAAGGCTTTCTATATACCCTATTAGTTTATATGGGGAAGGGATGGGGACAGAATTGGGGACAGACGCAAAGAGAGTCCCAAGATATGTCCTCGAAAAACACGTTCGTTCCCACGGTTTTTCGAGGACATATCTTGGGACTCTCTTTGCTGTGTACTGGCAAAACTCTATAGAATTCTTTTTGTAGGGATGACTACTACATAAATTGATTTTTAGGTGAAAAAAGGAGACTCTTCCGAAAAAATTTAAAGCTTTGAAACAGCCTAAATTGTACTCGGAATGTCTCCTCCTTAATATAGATATAAAAGATAACAAAAACTACTTTAACAATAAATGGGATTAAACCTTGATTTTTTGCCAACTAATTTTTCAAATTCTCCGCTTCTACTCCATCTTCTGGCATCTTCTTAAACTCCCTTAGAACCATTATGATTGCCAGAGCTCCCGCCGCTCCATCGGCAATCGGTCCGGCAAACATGACACCATCGATTCCCATAATCATCGGCAATATAATCACAAGTGGAATTAAGAATATAATCTGCCTCGTCATAGAAAGCAAGATACCTTTTTTGGCTTTTCCGATAGAGGTAAAGAAATTGGCCGTGAGTGGCTGTATCCCATTTATAAAAGTAAAAAACATAAAAATCCGAAAGTATCGAACTGCAAATTGATAATAGACCTCCTCACCATTTCCAAATATACTTGTAATCTGTCTTGGAAAAAGCTGAAAAGCTAAAAATGCGAAGATTGCGATTCCAGTTGCGATGCTTCCCGATAATTTATACGTCTTTCTGACTCGGGTATAATTTCTCGCTCCGTAATTGAATCCAAAAAGTGGCTGAGAGCCCTGCGAGATTCCGATGACAATGGACATAAAAATCATATTTACTTTCGAGACAATACCGACCACGGCAAGCGGAATATCGCTTCCATAGACGGACCTCGCACCATAGTGGCGAAGGACGTTGTTCATAACAATCTGCATAAGCATCATAGCAAGCTGATTAAAACAGGCAGCTCCCCCAAGCGATGCCACTGCCAACACATATTTTCTTCTTGGAATAAAATCTTTTCGCTCAAATTTTACCGTCTTATATCTAGGTAGATAGCTAAGCACTAAAATGGCTGATAAAATTTGTCCCATAATTGTCGCTATCGCTGCGCCTGCGATTCCCCAATGAAATTTAAAAATAAAAATCGGGTCTAAAATGGCATTTAAGATTGCGCCGCTCACATTGGAAATCATCGCAAATGTTGGGCTTCCATCGGAACGAATTAAATGATTTCCTCCGATTCCTAAAATATAAAACGGCATTCCCAAAGATGTAATTCCAACATAAGTCATCGCATAGTCTAAAACTTTCTCCGTCGCACCGAAGGCGATGATAAGGGGATGTAAAAATAATCGAACAACTATACAAATGATAATCCCTGACAAGACAAGGCTTCCGTATGCCGCTCCTGCCACTTTTTTTGCCTTATCTGGATTTTTCTTGCCCATCTCCAGATTAAAGTTAGAGGCTCCTCCGATTCCTAGGAGTAATCCAAGTGCTGTCGCCAATGTTGTCAGTGGAAATGCGACATTCGTCGCTGCATTTCCGTACATTCCAATTCCCTGACCAATAAAAATCTGGTCGACAATATTATAAAGTGCACTGACTAGCATACTAATAACCGCTGGAATTGCAAATTTGGGCAAAATCCTTCCTATCGGAGCAAAACCAAGTGGATTTTCTTTTTGATTTCTTGTATTTTCCATTTTATTTCTCCTCTTCTCTTTTGATATTCTTTTCTATTTAGTTTTTCTTATTTTTTATAAATTATGAACCGTCCGTCGTCGAAAGGTAATGTACTTTTTCACAGATGTATTTGTCTCATCCCAATATTATAAAACTTGTAAATAAAGAAAAATAAAGCTCCTGCAAACTTGCAAGAGCCTCAGAAGCGATAGACGGGGCTCGAACCCGCGGTCTCGACCTTGGCAAGGTCGCGCGTTACCAACTACGCCACTATCGCATAAAGCGGGTGATGGGAATCGAACCCACGTATCTAGCTTGGAAGGCTAGTGTTCTACCATTGAACTACACCCGCATATGAAATTATAAATGAAGTAAGTGAGTCGGGGTGACAGGATTCGAACCTGCGACCCCTTGATCCCAAATCAAGTACTCTAGCCAAACTGAGCCACACCCCGTTATTACTTACTTTAGGTATCTTAATAATCTATAAATTATTAAGATAAGCTCCCCGAGTAGGACTTGAACCTACGACAGCGCGGTTAACAGCCGCGTGCTCTACCGACTGAGCTATCGAGGATTACATACCTCTATATTATACACATAGAAACTAAATTTGTCAAGAATAATTTTGACTAAATTTATATTCAATTTGATTTAACAAGGAAGTTTCATTCACTAAACTCGAAATCACCTCGCTAAATTTAGCCAGACTAGGTCAAGCCCTCGACCGATTAGTAACAGTCAGCTCCATATG
>JAUUSJ010000367.1 GCA_030841965.1 Blautia sp. | reverse complement strand
TTTCAAAACCAGGATATCTGAAACAGCGTATGAAACTTAATCCAGATGCTTTTTTGGAATTGTATAAATATCATAACCGTAACTTTTATGCAGATTCCACCTTTTCAACTTACAAAAATCATTTAATATTAGCTGCTGACGGCTCAGATATTAATATTCCTACCACTACTGAAACACTGAAACTGTATGGTTCTGCAAGCCGAAAAAACACAAAACCCCAAGCACAAATAGGATTAGGCTGTATTTATGATGTAATGAATCGTATGATACTGGAAAGTGACTGTAATAAGGTGAAATTTGATGAAATGCGCCTGGCCGAAAAACAGATGGAACGAATACCGGAAACAATAGGCAACATTCCCTATATTATTATCATGGACAGAGGCTATCCTTCTACGCCAGCGTTTATACATATGATGGATAAGGATCTTAAGTTTATCGTACGTTTAAAAAGCAGTGATTACAAAAAAGAGCAAAGCAGTTTAACAGAAAATGATCAGCTGGTTAAAATAAAACTTGATAAATCAAGAATCAGACATTACGAAGGGACGCCGGATGGAGAACGTATGAAAGAACTGGGTGAAATTTCATTGCGTATGGTAAAAATCCTATTAGAAAATGGAAATCTGGAAGTTTTAGCTACAAATCTTTCACAAACGGAATTTCATACAGAAGAAATAAAAGAATTATATCATATGAGGTGGGGAATAGAGACTGCGTATGAAACACTAAAGAATCGATTGCAGTTAGAAAATTTTACAGGTACAAAACCTATTCTGTTATTACAAGATATATACAGCACCATATATCTGAGCAATTTAGTCGAAGATATCATATTAGACGCAGAGCGTGAACTGGATCAGAAGGAAACAAACAGAAAACATAAAATGATGATCAATCAGACAGTTAGTATTGGAATCTTAAAAAACGATCTGATTTATATACTTCTTGAAACGGATGATCAAAAGAAAAATATATTATTTCAGCAAATATATGAAGATATCAGTAAGAATCTGGTTCCTATTCGTCCTGATCGGCATTATACCAGAACGAAAGGGCGGTTAGCAGGGAAATATTCAAATACTCATAAAAGAGCATACTAATCTAGAAAATACGAGTACAAAGAGAAGGGGATAAGTATGCCCATATAAAAAAACAAAAAGCAGGAATCATAGTTTTATAAATACTTACGATTTCTGCTTTTTGCTAAAGTTAATGACATTG
>JAUUSJ010000197.1 GCA_030841965.1 Blautia sp. | reverse complement strand
ATTGTGCGGAGCAATTCGGTATCATAGGGGTCAAAAGACCTTTTGACCCCAACATTATGAAATAGCTTTACTGTTTTTTCGCCTCATTATTTTAGAAAGGAATATAGACAAATCCCCATTTGTCTATTTAGGTAAATCATAATGAATGATAAAGTAAAAAAAAGAAAAGGCCTCCTGGATTTTTTCCTGGCTTTTTATCAGAAAAATGAATTTATAGCCTGTCTTTGCTATTTTGTGGCTTATACCCTTATTTTTTGTTTTATCTGTCTCGTGGCATTCCAATCCTTCTATAAGAATGGATTATCCTTTCTCTGGAATCCAGATGGATTGACCCAGCATTATAATTCTCTCGCTTATTTTGGCGAGTATTTAAGAACCATTGTCGGTAATTTTAGGGCGACAGGAAGTTTTGAGCTTCCGATGTGGAATTTTAATATCGGATACGGCTCCGATATTATCACAACACTTCACTATTATGTAATTGGTGACCCACTTTGTCTGCTCTCCTTCTTTTTCAAGAGACAAGATACGGAGACACTCTATCATTTTTTAATTTTATTACGGTTATACTTAGTCGGTATTTCTTTTTCTATTTTTGGAATCAAGATGAAAGAGAATAAATTCGGGGTTTTCCTTGGCACTTTAACTTATACTTTTTGTATGTATGCCTTATATACATGTGTAAAGCATCCATACTTCATAAATCCGATGATTTATTTTCCCCTTCTAGTTCTCGGAATTGAGAAAATTTTACGAAAGGAAAAACCATACCTATTCATTTTTATGACGTTTCTCTCAGCCGCAAGTAATTTTTACTTCTTTTATATGCTGAGTATTTTGATGTTCCTCTACACAGTCGTTCGATTCTTTCACAAGTATAAGAAGAACCGCCTCAAAATGCTAGGGTATCATCTCAGTCATTTTATATTTTACTACTTAATCGGAGTTGCCATGTCAGCATTTTTATTTTTACCTGTTGTCATCGCGTTTCTCTCCTCAAGCCGTATTACTACAGATTATAATATTAACCTTTTGTATCCACTTACCTACTATGAGAATTTACTGCCTGGAGTGATATCGGATACTTCTGCGGGATATTTCACCTTTATCAGCTTATCTGCGGTGGCATATGTCTCGCTATTACTTATTTTCTTCCAGCGCAAAAAATACACCCAGCTTAAAATAGGAATCTTCGTTTTTGCTATCTTTTTGATTTTTCCATTTTTTGGACATGTATTCAATGGGTTTTCCTATGTATCGAATCGCTGGGTATGGGGAATTTCCTTTATTGTGGGAGTTATGGTTATCAAGATGACACCATACCTTCTAAACCCTCGACTTCGCTATATCGCGATTATCGCTTTTATAACATTTATTTATTTTTTATCCTGCTGCCTTATCAAAAACAGCAGGCAAAACACAGCTTTGCTCTCCTTTGCTGTCATCGCATTTTTCCTTATCTTACTCGGAATGGGAGCGATTTTCCAAAGAGCGAATATTTTATCCCCTCGAAAGATTTCTATTTATCTTCACAGCGGGCTTATTATATTTTGTCTCATTAGCATTTTCTCAAATGCCCTGTATCGATACTCAACTTTTGAGAAAAGCTATATATCAGAGTTTATTCCTTCCGGCGAGGGACTCTCTATCTTAACCGATACGGTCACGCCAGTTATGAATAAAATCGAGGATTCCTCCTTCTACCGATACGAGGATTATATGGGAAAAGAGGAAAATATGTACTTAAATTCCGCCCTCCTAAGTGGATTAAACAGTACAAATTATTATTTTAGTCTTGAAAATGGAAATATTTCAAATTTCCTGATGGAAAACTCTCTAGACCTTCGTACTTACCAAAAGTATTACGGAGTGGATAACCGCATGATGCTACAGGCTCTCGCCTCTGTAAAATACACCATCATCAAGAGAGGGGAGGAAGACACTCTATCTTCTGGATTTAAAAAGCTCGTCTCCTCCTACACAGCGAAAGACGGAACCATATACGACGCTTATCAAAATGAAAATGCCCTGCCTCTTGGCTATACTTACTCGTCCTATATCACAATGGATAGATATAATGAGCTGACCGACCTCGAGAGACAGCAGGCCATGCTTCAGGGCGTTGTACTAGAAGAAAACACTGATTTGATTCCACAGACGACATTGAGCTTCACGGATTTACCGCTAAGCTATGAGCCCGTCATAAGCGCCGACGAGACGGATGATATTTCTTTTGAAGATGGAAAAATCATCGTAAAAAAGGAGGATGCAAAACTCACCCTTCAGCTTTCTCAGACGATGGACCGCTGTGAGACCTATGTCTCTTTCACAAACTTAAAATATACGGGACTTAGTCCAAAGGAATGCTATACCGATAAGGCATGGAACGCTCTGACGAAAATGGAACAAAATAAAATTTCCTATGAATCTGAGCGCTATCTGGAGCCATCGACTGTTTCCATCCAGATAAAATCAGGCGATGTATCGAAAAGTCTTCTTATGTCCACCAAACAAGATGTCTTCTATATCGACAAAGAAGATTATCTCGTAAACCTATGCTATAGTGAGGATGGCAGAAAGAAAATAACACTCACTTTCGGTACCCCTGGCGTCTATACCTTTGACCAGCTTAAAGTAACGGCACAGTCTCTCACTGTACCGACAGAAAACCTGGCATCGTTAAAGCAGAATACTTTACAAAATATTTCCATAAAAACAAATAAGGTAACTGGAACTATTAATTTACCTACCTCCAAAGTTCTCTGCCTCTCCATCCCTTATAGTACAGGCTGGACGGCCACAGTGGACGGCGAGCCCGCAAAACTGCTAAAGGCAAATCGAATGTATATGGGACTTTTGCTTGAGGCTGGAAGCCACGAGATTGAGCTCTCCTACGAGACACCTGGATTAAAGGCGGGAGTTATCTTATCGAGAATTGGATTTTTACTATTTCTCGGTATTATCTTATTTGGATTTTTTCACAAAAAGAAAAAGGCTTTCACTGACTCTGAACATGCTCAAAACTGAGATAAAAGGAGATACTATTTGAGATGGATAAAGATACTATTTTCAAACATACTATTTTTCGCAAAATACGAGAAACAATACGAGAAACCGATGAGGATAAAATCAAGGATGTCATGAGACATACAAACTCCGTCATTGACTCCTACCAAAGGTCAAAATATAAGACAAGGTTATACTATGCCATTTACACTATACTTTTTATTGCTATCTGCCTGATGGCATTTTCCTGGTTTTACCTAAATCGCCGTTCCTTTATATGGTCACCCGACGGAATTTATCAGCATTATAATGCCCTCGCCTACTATGGTGAGTATCTAAGAGAGATTGTATCAAACTGGAGTTCAACTGGAAAACTGACCTTTCCTCTTTGGAATTTCAATCTCGGATACGGCTCTGATATTATTACTACTTTACATTATTACGTAATCGGAGACCCTCTTTGTCTTCTCTCTTTCTTTGTAAAGAGAGAGCAGACAGAGATTTTATATCATATTTTAATTTTAATTCGGCTTTATTTATCTGGACTCACCTTTTCTATGTTCTGTCACAGAATGAAGGCCGATAATTTCTCCACCTTAGTGGGGTCTTTGACTTATGCTTTTTGTCTTTTTTCCATGTACTATGGAATTAGACATCCCTATTTTATTAACCCTCTGATTTATTTGCCATTATTACTTATCGGAATTGAGAAAATCTTCCACGGAGAGAAACCATATCTTTTTATTTTGATGGTCTTTCTCTCCACTATCAGTAATTTTTACTTTTTTTATATGCTGAGCATTATTATTTTCATCTACTCTGTGATTCGCTTTTTCCACAGATATAAGCATGACAGAATAAAAAATATGTTTGCTCTGCTCGGCAAATTTATCGGGCTATATTTTATCGGAGTGGCAATGGCATGTCTTATTTTCTTTCCGATTGTCATCGCCTTTCTCTCCTCAAACCGAGTTTTAACGGAGAATCACGTTCCTCTTCTCTATGACTTAAATTATTATGAGACTTTACTGGCGGGATTTTTCTCAGCTGCACCACTCGATTACTCCACCTCGCTCGGCTTTTTCGCCGTCGCATTTTTAAGTATTATTCTTCTTTTTACCCAGAAAAAGAAGAACCGCCAGTTAATCATCGGCTTTTGTCTCCTCGTTGTCTTTTTATTAATTCCTTATGCGGGACATGTGCTGAATGGATTTTCCTATATCGGAAACCGCTGGGTATTTGGATTGGCATTTTTAACTGCCTTTATTGTCGTGAAAATGATGCCGACCTTATTAGATATTAATATTCGCTCCTCGGCTATCCTATTCTTATGTACAACAGCTTATTTCTTCCTCTGCTTTGTCATAGCAAACAGTCGAAAAGAGACGATTATTGTCTCACTCGCTCTCACATTCATGTTATTATTTTTGCTTGTCTTTAGCAAAATTTTGAGAAGAGAGCCAGGGATTCCAGGACAGAAAGTTTTATTTTTTACAAAAACTGGAGTGATTCTTATTACGATTGTCGGTATTTTAAGCAATTCCCTCTATCGCTACTCTCCTGTGCAGAAAGGCTATGTCTCTGACTTTTTAGAGACGGGAACGGCTCTTGACTCATTAACTAACCAATCGACAAAGGTTTTGGAGGCAATATCGGATACGGATTTTTATCGATATGCTGACTATACAGAGGGAAATGACAGTTCCAATTCTGCCCTCCTGACTGGAAAGAATAGTATCGGATATTATTTTAGTCTCGAAAACGGAAATATATCTGATTTCTTTATGGAAAATGGGAATACAATCCGAACTTTTCAGAGATATTCCGGATTAGATAACCGTATGCTCTTAGAAGCTCTCGCCTCGGTCAAATACTGCATCGTAAAGAGGGGGGATGAGGGACAGCTCTCATCTGGCTTTACAAAGCTTATCTCTTCTTATACCGATAAGGATGGAACAATATATGATTTATACTATAATCAAAATGCGCTTCCTCTAGGCTATACGTACTCCTCGTATATCACGAAAGACCGTTTTCTCACATTGAATTTAGCGGAGCGTCAGCAGGCGCTCGTCCAGGGCGTTGTTCTCGATGAGACTCCAAGCTCTGTCGAGGAATTTCCTCAGACTAGCCTTCGCTTTACGCATTTAGAGCTTCCGTTTGAGATTGAGACGGATGCGGGGACAAAGAAAGATATCGAGGTGCAGGATGGGAAGATTATCGTGCGAAAGGCAGATTCCCAGCTTACCCTCCAATTAAAGCAGACGATGGACCGCTGTGAAACTTATGTTATATTTAAGAATCTGAAATTCAATGGCTATTCTCCTCGCCAGACGTATACCGATGAGGAGTGGGAAAAATTAGATACGTTGAGTCAGAATGATGTCTTGCGAGAGTCGAAGTTTTATGAGGAGCCAAGTTATGCCAGAATTCGTGTGAAGAGTAGTTCCGTGTCGAAAAGCTTTACGGTTTCTACGAAGAATGATTCATACTATATGGAGAGGGAGAATTGTCTTGTCAATCTCTCTTATAATTCACTTGCGAGGAAGAAGATTACGCTCACTTTTGATACACCTGGAGAGTATAGTTTTGACCAGCTGCAGGTGGTGGCACAGTCACTTAGTATTCCGAAGTATCATATTGATACTCTAAAGCAGGATGTCTTAGAGGATGTAGTCGTTGATACGAATAGGGTGACTGGGAGAATTGATTTAGAAGAACCGAAGTTGCTTTGTCTGTCTATTCCTTATAGTGAGGGGTGGAGCGCTAAGGTGGATGGTGTTGAGACGGAGATTTTAAAGGCGAATACAATGTATATGTGTATTCCACTCTCGGCGGGGGAGCATGAAATTGAGCTGGATTATAGGACACCTGGGCTTTCTTTTGGAGTGACCTTGACGAAGATAGGGTTTTTGATTTTGTTTTGCAAATTGTTTTATGATTATGGGGTTCCGTATGTCTGGCCGAGGGTTTATCCGGTTGTGGAGAAGGGATGGAAGAGAGTTAGGAAGTGGAAGTTTTATGAGAGGATGAGGGGATATTTAGATAAGTTGAAAAGAAAGTATTTGAGATGGTTGGAGAAATTGAGAGGGAGAAGGGAAGAGTAAAAGGAGACGCTAAAAGAGGAGGCAGGGATATGCCCCTCAAACACGTTCGTTCCCACGAT
>JAUUSJ010000196.1 GCA_030841965.1 Blautia sp. | reverse complement strand
TCCAGCGGCAAAGCTAAGTATATCGAAAAATCGCTCCACTCTCTATCGTTTACGGCGCATATCTCTCCTTGCTCTCTCGGCTGTGTATTGACGAGATGGGGGAAATTGCCACATTGGTTTTTGATAGTATCGGAAAGAAGTTTAGAAAGATTTAGAAGAAGAAAGGTGATGGATTATGGCGAAGAAAGAAGGAATTAAGTTAATTGCCAATAATAAAAAGGCAAGGCATGATTATTTTATTGAGGATACGTATGAGGCGGGGATTAGTCTTCATGGAACGGAGGTGAAATCTCTTCGTCTTGGACAGTGTAGTATTAAAGAGGCATTTATTGGAATTCAAAATGGTGAGATTTTTATTCACCGTATGCATATTAATCCGTATGAAAAGGGAAATATATTTAATAAGGATCCTCTTCGAGTGAAGAAGCTTTTGTTGCATAAATCGGAGATTCATAAGATTGCTGGACAGATTAAGGTGAAGGGATATACGGTGGTTCCTCTTCGGGTGTATTTTAAGGGAAGTCTTGTGAAGGTGGAGATTGGTCTTGCGAGAGGTAAAAAGCTTTATGATAAGAGACAAGATATTGCCAAGAAGGACCAGGAGAGAGAGGCGAGAAGAGATTTTAAGGTGAGGAATTTGAGTTAGATAGCTGACTGAGAATTTTTGTATTTAATCTTGTATTTTAATTTTTAGGAACTGGTTGGGTGAGAATAAAAAGATTCTTGAAATTTCTTGACATTTTACAAAATTTGTATTATGATAGAAGTCCTTGAGAGAGGATTCTCTTGAGAGTATAATAAACCAGGGCTTGTACTGGTTTCGACGGGGATTTTGAAGTTATGGAAGCCATCCGCAGACTAGGACTGTGTCATCAACTTAGACTTAAATTTAAACGCAGAAGATAATTTTGCATTAGCTGCCTAGTTGCAGCTTGTCAGACCCAGATAACCCACCGTCTGGAATCTGGCACCGATTTGTGTGGGACCCTCGTACTCTTAAGCTTTGCGGAGTATGAAGTATGATGAAGCTACCAAGTCTTAGAGTTTGTTCTTGGACGCTAAGATGAGGGAATGTTAAAACAAGAACTGTGATGGGAGATGCCGTAATGGAGAGGTTTTCGGACAGGGGTTCGATTCCCCTCAGGTCCACTTTTGTGTCGCTGATCGAACCTAGCGACAAGAGTTCGACGACAGTCTCGTCAGGTTCACTTTTTATGTCGCTGGTCAAACTTGGCGGCAGGAGTTTGACGACAGTCTCATTAGGTTCATAAAACTCTGTCTTTGAGCAAGTTGCTCAGAGATAGAGTTTTTTCTTTTATTTCGCATTTCTTTCACATATTTTTCATAGATACTTGCTAAAATAAAAAGCATACTGTGAAGGAGTAAGGAATAGAGATGAGGCAGATGCCTGTGGAAGTGACGTATGAAGGGATGGACTTTCCTTTACTGTGAGAGAACTAGATAGATGAGAGTATAGATGAGAATGTTAAAAAATGAGAGAAAGGATAGATAGAGGATGGAACAATTAAAGATTTTAGTAGTAGATGATGAGAGTAGAATGAGAAAGCTTGTAAAAGATTTCCTTAGAAAAAAAGATTTTGAAGTATTAGAGGCAGCAGACGGCGAGGAGGCAATCGATATTTTTTTCCATGATAAGAATATCAGTCTTATCGTCTTGGATGTTATGATGCCGAAGATGGACGGATGGGAAGTTGTGAAGGAGATTCGACAGTACTCTAAGGTGCCTATTATTATGTTGACGGCAAAGTCGGATGAGAGTGATGAGCTGCTCGGCTTTGATTTGGGAGTGGATGAGTATATTTCTAAGCCGTTTAGTCCGAAGATTTTAGTGGCCAGAGTTGAGGCGATTCTTAGAAGAACGAATTCTGTCAAGGGCGGAGAGGTACTAAAGGCGGGGGATATTGAGTTAGATATCTCAGCCCACGAGGTCAAAATTAACGGTGAGAAAATCGAACTAAGTTTTAAGGAATTTGAGTTACTTAATTATTTTGTGGTAAATCAAGGCGTCGCATTATCGAGAGAAAAGATTTTGAATAATGTATGGAATTATGATTATTTCGGAGATGCGAGAACGATTGATACACATGTGAAGAAGCTTAGAAGTAAGCTTGGAAAACGCGGAGAGTATATAAAAACAATCTGGGGAATGGGATATAAATTTGAAGTAGAATAAGAGGTAGAGCAAAATGAGAGGATATATGAGAAGACACTCAATATTGATTAAATTAACCTCGATTCTTGTCGTTCTCATTGGAAACACAATTTTTCTCGCCTGGCTATTGAACTGGTTCATGGGAGAAGATTATTATATTTCCCGAGAGAAGGAGAATATTGTGCAACAATTTTATAAAGTGAATCAGATTTTCAATATAGAAGAGGCGGATTATTTTGATGAGTTACAAAAGATAGAGAGAAGTTCTAATATCAAGATTATCGTATCTTCCAATAACACTCTTTATGGAATGAATATTATCTATAGCACGATGGGAGAAAATTCCAAGGGCTATAGCAGTCTTAGAGATTATCTTCAGGAGATTCAAAATTATGCGATATTTGGTGGAGTAGATGCCACACGGAATATTATTGAGGAGTTACAATCCAAAGGCTATGTTATCCGAGACAATATAGGTGATAAGAAACAAGATGATATCGTCCTATTTGGTTTATTAGACTGCGGGTATACTGTGGCGATGCGCATTCCACTAGAGAGTATCAGTTCCAGTGTAAAGATTGCCAATGCCTTTTTGGCGAGAGTAGGACTCTGGGTTACGATTATTGGAAGTATCGGAATTTTCTTTGTCTCGAAAAGTTTTACAAAGCCAATCGAGGAGATGGCTCAAGTTGCCAGAAGGATGTCTGCTCTCGATTTTAATGTAAAGGTCACAAGGTTGACCAATGATGAGCTTGGCGATTTAGGACGAGATATCAACGAATTGGCGTCAAAGCTTGAAGATACCATTTCTGATTTAAAGACGGCGAATAATGAGCTCAGAAAAGATATTGATAGAAAAGTTGAGATAGATAATATGCGAAAGGAATTTTTATCTCATGTCTCACACGAGTTAAAAACACCAATCGCCCTGATTCAGGGATATGCAGAAGGTCTAAAGGAGAATATCTCCGATGACGAGGAGAGCAGAGATTTCTACTGTGAGGTTATCTGTGATGAAGCACAGAAGATGAACAATATGATTAAAAAACTTCTCACCTTGAATCAAATCGAGTTTGGAAATGAACAGGTAAAAATGCAGCGATTTAATATCACGGATATGGCGAGAAATTTATTGGCATCTAGCTCTATTTTATTTGAGAAGAAAAACGTCACTCTAGTCTTTAACGAGTCGGAGAATATTGACGTATGGGCCGATGAATTTATGATTGAGGAAGTATTTTCAAACTATGTGAGCAATGCCCTAAACCATGTGACGGAGGGAGGCGTTATCAGCGTTCACTTCGAGAAAATGGATTTGCCAAGAGAAGAAAAACGAAAAACAGATTCGGATGATACCGCTCTCATACAAACCGAGGCAGAAAGTGAAACACAAGAACAAATATCTGCTCCAGCTAAACTAGACCATATCGTCCGCATTTTTGTGAGAAATACTGGCAAGCAGATTCCGGAAGAAGATTTAGACAAGATTTGGGTTCGCTTCTTCAAGGTAGATAAGGCGAGAACAAGAGAGTACGGTGGAAGCGGAATCGGACTTTCTATCGTGGCGACAACGATGCAGGCACATGGAAGAAAGTTTGGAGTCACGAATAAACCAGACGGAGTAGAATTTTATTTTGACTTAGAGAGAGCCAATTGTTAAAAAAAGAAGATACTTTCCATATATTTTTATCAAAGTATATGGAAAGTATCTTCTATTTTACTGTGAATACTGCCGGTGATTGCAAGAACACCAAAGGTGCGGAGCAATCAACTTTCATATTTGATGATGTCTGCTTGATATGAAAGCTCCGTCAAGTAACTATTCACTCATAGGGAAGCTATCGCTGTCCTCACCGTTAAATACACAGTAAACTGTATTCTCCTCTGGCTTTGCATATAAATCAAGTGTCTTTAAATCTTTTACTTTATTTCCTTTTGCCTGCCAAATCTTCTTAGCCTCTGCAACAAAATCTGCTGTATTAGCTTCAATCTCCTGGTATTGTACATAAATATTAGATTTCATAATATACTTAAACCTCCTAAATGTTATAAAACTTAACATGTTTCCCTTCATAGTTTTAAGGAAGATGAGAGAATCCCCTAACTTAAAACGAATTTATTATATAATATTTTGCATAAAAAATCAATGGCAAAGTTTTAACAGAAAATATTGTAAAGATAGAAATTTTCTATTACAATAGGTACAAAAGAAAAAAGAGGTGAAAGATATGATATCGATTATTGATTATGATGCAGGAAATATAAAAAGCGTAGAAAAAGCCCTGCAATACTTAGGAAAAGAAGCTATCATCACGAGAGATAGAGATATTATTTTAGAGAGCAGTCACGTCATATTACCGGGAGTTGGTTCCTTTGGAGACGCCATGGGAAAGATAAGAGAATATCAATTGCAAAATGTAATTTATGATGTGGTAGACAAAAAAATCCCATTTCTAGGAATCTGTCTAGGACTTCAGCTCTTATATGAGACAAGCGAGGAGAGCGAGGGCGTCACAGGCCTCGGCATTTTGGAGGGAAAAATAACCAAAATCCCCAAACAAGAGGGATTAAAAATTCCCCATATGGGATGGAACTCCATTGACATCTCAAAAGGCGCAAAACTATTCCATGGAATTGAGAATCATTCCTACGTTTATTTCGTACATTCTTATTATTTGCAGGCCAAGAAAGAAGAGGAAGTAGCTGCCACGACAGAGTACGGCGTACATATCCACGCCTCTGTCGAGAAAGACAATATATTTGCCTGCCAATTTCATCCAGAAAAAAGCAGTACAGTAGGCCTAAAAATCTTAAAAAATTTTGTAAATTTAAAATAAAACGAATGAAATTGATTGGAGGAAAATAAATGCATACAAAGAGAATCATCCCTTGTCTTGACGTTCACGCAGGGCGAGTAGTAAAGGGAGTTAATTTTGTAAATTTAAAAGACGCAGGAGACCCCGTAGAAATCGGTGCCGCCTACGATAAAGCAGGAGCAGATGAGTTAGTCTTTCTAGATATCACCGCCTCCTCAGACGCCAGAAAAACCGTAGTAGACATGGTAAGAAAAGTTGCCGAAACTGTATTTATCCCATTTACAGTAGGCGGAGGAATCCGAACCGTCGAGGACTTTAGAGAACTTCTAAGAGAGGGAGCTGACAAAATATCCATCAACTCTTCTGCCATCAACACACCCGACCTCATCTCAAGAGCCGCCGATAAATTCGGAAGTCAATGCGTCGTAGTAGCCATCGATGCCAGAAGAAGAGAAGACGGCAGCGGATGGAATATCTACAAAAACGGTGGAAGAATCGATGTCGGAATCGACGCCATCGAGTGGGCCGCTAAAGTAGAAAGCCTGGGAGCAGGAGAAATCCTACTCACAAGTATGGACTGCGACGGAACAAAAGCCGGCTACGATATCGACCTCACAAGACAAATCGCCGAAACCGTATCCATCCCCGTCATCGCCTCCGGTGGCGCAGGCAAAATGGAACATTTCTACGACGCCCTTGTCGACGGAAAAGCCGACGCCGCCCTAGCAGCCTCCCTCTTCCATTACAAAGAACTAGAAATCAACCAAGTAAAAAAATACCTACAAAGCCGAAACGTATCAGTAAGGCTATAACTTATAATCCATTGCACTCATAAAAAAAGAACTATAAATAAACGATTCCCTCTCCAATAACTATGGAAGGAAATCGCCCATTATAGTTCCTTTTTTATATGTCATTTCTTATACTTTGCCAATACATGCTGACTTTACTTAAATTTATCAACTATATATTGTCATTTTCTTCACATCTCGCCAATCCCTAAGTTTGTCCAATTTAGAGAGAATAGTTTTATTATTCTCCTTATGTTGTACCAATACACAGCCGAGAGACGATATATGCCAAAAAAACGATAGAGAGTGGAGCGATTTTTCGATATACTTAGCTTTGCCGCTGGAGCACTGTTTGAGTGCCGTAGGCGCGAGTTTGCGGGAGGCGGCAAAAATCAGCGTATGTCGAAAAATCGTGGGAACGAACGTGTTTTT
>JAUUSJ010000195.1 GCA_030841965.1 Blautia sp. | reverse complement strand
CAAAGATAGGATTTTTACAAATATTACCCCTCAGGTTTTTACATTGACCCATCCTTACCAATCGGGATAAGCATGGGCAGAAAGGAACCATCGTAGCTATTGTAAAGGGAACTAAAGCAGAGGATGTTATCAATGTGCTTCTCAAAATAGATGCCGATAAGCGCAACCAGGTAAAGGAAATCACACTTGATATGGCCGGCAGTATGCAGAAAATAGCAAAACGTTGCTTTCCCAGGGCTATGCAGGTAGTGGATCGTTTCCATGTTTCAAAGTTGGTTTATGAAGCTGTACAGAAGCTGCGGATTGCTTATCGCTGGCAAGTTATGAAAGATGAAAACAAGAGAATAAAGGAAGCTAAAGCCAAGGGGGAGTGTTATGAACCTGAAGTATTTAGCAATGGAGATACACTCAGACAGTTGTTAGCCAGAAGCCGGTACCTGCTGTTTAAGGCTCCGGAGAAGTGGCTGCAAAGCCAGAAGGTAAGAGCCAAAATACTCTTTGAACAATTCCCGGATATAAAATCTGTGTACTATTACGCATTACGATTAGGAAAAATATTTTCAGACTATACAAATAATGATGTGAGCAAGTTTCTGAAGCACCTACGCGCGGGTATTGGAGAACATGCTTGAAGGTGAGATGGATGCGCATCTGGGTTATGAGAAGAATTCGGTTTCCGGTCATAACAGCGGTAATTCCCGTAACGGCAGCTACCCCAAGAAAATCCAAACTGAACACGGTGAAGCGGTCATACCTATTCCCCGTGACCGTAACGGTGAATTCGAGCCTATAGTTGTTCCCAAACACGAGAGTCGTGGGCTTTCCATAGAAAAACTTGTTATCTCCCTATATGCCAAAGGAATGAGCGTGTCCGACATTGAAGATGAGATGCGTGAAATCTATAAAATAGAACCGTCCACATCAGCCATTTCCATCATCACGAACAAAGTCAGCCAGGCTGCTTAGGAATGGTAGAACCGCCCTTTGGAACCGGTCTATCTCATCGTTTGGATGGACGGTATTGTATTCAAGGTTCGTGACAACGAAAAAAACATCAACAAGACTGTCTATCTCTGTGTCGGTCTGAAACAGAAAGGCTTGAAGGAAGTCCTTGGCATGTGGGTGGGAAAATCAGAAAGTTCTTCATTCTGGATGGGTGTACTGACAGATTTGAAGGCCCGCGGAGTGCAGGACATACTGATTACCTGCACTGACAACCTGAACGGATTTACCGACACCATACATGCCGTATTTCCTCAGTCTTCCACACAAATATGTGTCGTACATCAGATTCAGGAACTCCTGCAAATATGTCGTTTACAAGGACAAGAAAGAGTTTACAGCCGATATGAAGAACATCTATAACGCGCCCAACAAGGAGGCTGCTGCCGTAGAACTGAATAATTTGGAAAAGAAATGGGAAGGGAAGTACTCTTATACCATCCTTTCATGGAAGAATAACTGAGATGACCTGACTGTTTTCTTCCAGTTTCCATTGGAAATCAGGAAAATAATCTACACCACAAACCTCATAGAAAATCTGAATGGAAAAATCAGAAAGTACACTAAATCAAAGCGTTCATTCCCGTCGAATGATGCTGTGAAGAAAATGGTATACCTCGCTCTGATGGAGATTGAGAAGAAATAGACAATGCCGATTACTAACTGGGGATTGATTATAAACCAATTTATGCTTATGTTTGAAAACAGAATTCAGATATAAGAGAACTTATAACTGAATCCCGTTTACATTTACACAAAATTGTGGACAGTGCCACAAATCATAATACATCTATTGAATTTTCTATTATTTTAATTTCATTTTGGGCTAATTTAAAGAGTTTATATAATTTTTTATCAGTAATTTCATTATTTAAATTAATTAGCGGTACAAACCTATATACTCTATTTGAAGCTGATTGAGTTATTTTAATTGATGAAACAATAAATCTTAAGAATTTTGTTCTAAGATATTTTTCAAAATTTACCGCTTCTTTTTTTGATTCAAATGCCGAATAAAGATATGACTGAGAACAAATAGAATTTTTCTCAGCAAATACAGGTTTTCCTAATATTTTTTTATCATTTCCGGATCCACCTGCACCAGTTACAAACACTTTATACTTAGGTATATCTTGTACATTTTTTCTTATATCATTAATACTCATATACTCAATCAATCTTTTTCCATTCTGTATATGATATAATAATACATCATCTTTATTTTGTTTTGTCTCATAAACTTTACAGGGTGTTTTTTTACTAGTTCGAGGATTTGATGGAATGCCAAAAGGAGTATCTGCAGAAATTATTGTATCAACAGTACCATAACCTTTTTCCTTTCTAATTTCATCAATCTTTTCTATAATAGTAGAAACCTTTGGGTCACGTATAAGTACATCAAATGCATCAAGTTTTCTCATTGAAGTTTCTTCAATTCCATTATTTACTAATGTATATTCACATTTGCCCCTATATTTTTTATCTTCTAAATAAAAACAACATCCACCTTTAATTTCTACATCAGGAAAAAGTATATTAGAATTTGGGTATACAACAAGTCTACTTACAGTTCTAGATGTAAGCATGTGGTGTCTGAAATCCCTAAGTAAATTTTCTCGTCCAGTAGTAAACCAAGCAGATTTTATTATTAATGATACATATTGAGTTGAAATAGATGTTGCTATTTTAGCAAATATTTGATAAATAGGAGCATCATTATTTCCACCAGAAGCACCTTCCAATTGATAAGGAGGATTGCCAATAACTATATCGAAATTCATTTTCTGTAGTTTTAATATAAATTTTTCGTCTTCCAATAAATCATAAGAATTAAATTCACTGAAAACATTTGAAATAGGTAATCCTAAAATGTTATATATTTTAACTGTGAATTCATATGCAATCTTTGAGGTTGCAATTGCATATATATATTATTTCTTATTGCTGTTTCTAATTTTTTATATAGAATACATGAGAATTCTCCTTGCTTTGATACAATGTCTAATATTTTTGTTTTTTATAGTAAATTTATCAATTGGTAATAAATTCACGACTTTTTTTGACAACGTTTGTTGGTGTCACTATTTCAGAGCTGGACAGCCTTTCGAATTTATTCATTGCAATTTTCGCCCGTTCAATAGGTAATAATGTATTATCTCTCATTAATGAGTTTATATTCTGGATTTTATAATCCAACTTACTCAAAATAAAAGGATACATTTTATTTTGTATTTCCTGTAAAACAGATTTACGTAAACCTATATTCCTTCCTATTCTTTTGTTCTCTTCTGTTTTAGGCAATTCTCTAATGATGTCTTCTAATGATTTAACTTCTGAATCTGTTAAAAATGCAAAGAATAAAATCATTGAAAAATATGTAGAAAGTTTCTTATTTAAAGTATCAGGTTCATCGTACTTATTTTCGTCCTTTTTGTTTTTACCATCAGAATCACTTTCGTTTGCTTGTATTTCTAAAGCACAACATATAGCTGTAAACGATTTTCCGAATCTCATAACAGCATACATAAGAAGATTTGTACAACCAGAATTTACAGCGTTCTTAAAATTGCTAATCGTAGCCACCTGATTTGGACGAGGAGCATAATTTAAATTCCTTTTATATATAAAAGTTATTGGTAGACGCTTTGTTGTGTACAGTTGATATTTTCCTGAATTTTCACTTGCACTTTTTTGAATATCTATAATAGCATCATTCAAATCTTTTATTGTTGCATTTTTAAAAAACTCTTTAGAATAATAAACGATATTGGAATATGTACTTGGTAAAAGTCGTTCTCTACCTCTTTCATCAATTAAAAAAGAATGAACTGTATAATCTCTAAAAATAGTATTATTATCAATTCTAGCTGGTGCTGAAAACTCTTTAACCAAATTAGGAAACAACTTTTTCCATTCATTTATACGTGTATCTACCGGTCTATATGTATCTCCGACTTTTAAATAGTTGGGAATAGTATTAGTAGAAAAAGCATAAATATACGGTTCGACTCTCCCTGTAATTAAATCATCTAAGATGCTTGAATCTATATTTGAAATTTTATTATTCATATTATAATGAGTCTACAAATTTTGTTATTTTTCCAGTTTTCCAATCTTTTACTAAACAATATATTCCATTATGCTCTTTAAGTGAATTTTTTTTGCAACCAGGACATTGTTCTGTTGTCTTTGTTGTTGAGAAAATATCATGATGTTCAATTATAATCTCATGACAGGTGTGTGGCACAAGACATGTAAGTGCATCCATTTGCCAAATATTCCATGATATAATATCCGCTATATTTCTACATTGTTCTATTTCAGGTTGTTTATTGAACCTTTCTTTATAATAATCCTCAAAAGTATAAAGTAAATTTTCTCTTGCCAATAATAGATTATCTCCTTGTAATTCGAAACCATAAATACTTTGATATGCTTTCAATACCCAATACATCCAATCATTTTCAGTATAGGTATTTTCATTAATCACACGTATTTTTCTATCAAGAATTCCTATTCTGTCAATAATATTTATGGGTTGTCCTGTTATTGTATCATATCTACTAACTAAATATGGTGCTTCTCCACAGGATATTTCAAGTCTTGTACTTAAAACATAATCAGTCCACAATTTCCCATCCTTAGTTGGAAATTTTATTTTTTTATTATTTGTATCCCATGAATAATTTATTTCTTTATTAAATAGAAATTTTTCTCCAAACCAATTTTCATCTACTAAATTATTTTGTTTATTACATAACCATGAAGGTGTAAAAACTTCAGCTTTATTTCGAGCTCTAGCAACTTGCTCAGTTTTTGTTTTTTTTACTCTAGGTCTGATGATAAGACCATATTCGTTTATAATATTATTAGATAATATTGGATCATCGATTTTAAAACCCTCACCTAATGGAGAATAGTTATCTGTAGCCCAAATTATATTACAAGTCTTATTATAAAATAAACTTTTACTTCTATCTATTAATAATGAGTCCAGTAAATATTTATCGTAGCCAATTATTTCAGTTTCACTTATATCTATATTAAAATTTACCATTAAATCTACTTTTTAGATTATAATATAGGAATTAGTTTATATACTTGTAAATCTTTGCACTCTGGCTCTTTTTTAATCAAAGATTATTGAAGAATCATCAGATTTATATCCTAATCTTATAAAAATAAAGTTTGCTAGAACATAATAATATAGTCCTGATTTATATATTTTATAAGACTTCTTATCATCAAAATCTGAATTTATTATAATATATAACTCTTTAGCTTGATCAGTTGAAAACTGAAAGTATTTTCCTAAGCTAATACCTAAATATTTTGACGTAAATTCAGGAAAAGCCAAACGACCTGATTTTTGCAAAGTACACTTAAGCTTTTTTATTGGCTCTTTCTTCTCTAATATAACTAATCCCATTTTCGTTTCTTTTTCTACAAAAGAACAAAAACAATTCTATACAAACAAATAAAGCTATTATTTTATCATAAATATAGCTCAAAATATAAAAAATAACATTGGTTTTGATACTTTAAAAGTTTAATTGCTGAAAAACAGCAATTTGAAAGATACAAATATCAGTTTAAGAATTATTACTCTATATTATATAATTTAGGAAACTTGGCTTCTGTTTTTACCCGTCCTATTTTAGACTCAACCATAGCAATAATCTCCTATTTACCCCTATGATAGTTGCTTTCAATAGTCCCATGAAGAATATCTTTCCCATCACTGTCGATAAATTCGGCAATGACGGGAATTTTCTTATATGTTTTCATTTCAGCAGAAACTTTGGCGGAATCCATCACAAGTTCTGCATGGAAGATTTTCTGCTTGATTCGTTCATCAAAATTATCACTTACTGCATCTACAAACATCCCCTGAGTAAGATTGGATATTTTGCTGGGTGGTATCAGACTATCCATCTGCGTACTGATAGAGATTGATTTATTATTCCGGTTAATAGTTATGCTTTCCGTTTTTGTAAGACCTTTCCGAAACAATCTGAAAGTGTTTTAGCTGTTTCTGAAACCACCTGACCAGAAAAATATTTCCCACTGTATTTTCAATAATCTTGCTTTCTTTATCACCATAGTCACGGCGTAACAGGCTGGCCCCCCAAAAAAATAGACTGCTATCTTATTCTTCGTGCGGTGGCTATCAGATTATCTAGGGTTAATGTAAAAACCTGAGGAGTAAATTTATAAATTGTTATCTTTGTCTCCAA
>JAUUSJ010000366.1 GCA_030841965.1 Blautia sp. | reverse complement strand
AAGCGGCAAAAATCAGCGTATGTCGAAAAATCGTGGGAACGAACGTGTTTACGGCGCATATATCGCCCTGCTCTTTTGGCGTCCCCAACCCATTTCCCCATTTCTTCCCACTCGCATCCTCTGCTATAAAAAAGAGCAAAGCCATTTACGATAATCTTTTAAGAAAATTTCTAAAACCTGCAAAGACTATACAAAATAAATAAGAACTAATAATATATAAAAAACAATAACCATATAGGAAAGAAAACTGATAACCATGTATTAAAAAATGAAAGAGGAAAATTAAGATGAAATTAGGAAGAAATGACCCATGTTGGTGTGGAAGCGGAAAAAAATATAAAAAATGCCATTGCGATTTTGACAATAAGATAGAGGAGTTTAGAAGACAGGGAGCTGTTGTCCCAAGTCATGACATGATTAAAACACCGGAGCAGATTGAAGGAATCAAACAAAGTGCCCAAATCAATATCGCAGTGCTAGATTACGTAGCTGCGCATATTAAAGAGGGCGTTACAACGGATGAGATAGACCAGTGGGTTTATGCGGAAACGGTTAGAAGAGGGGGAATCCCAGCTCCTCTTGGATACGAGGGCTTTCCAAGAAGTGTCTGCACTTCCATCAATGAGGAAGTATGCCACGGAATTCCAGCTACAGATGTTGTATTACATGACGGCGATATCATTAATGTCGATGTATCCACAATCTATAATGGATATTTCTCCGACTCTTCTAGAATGTTCTGTATCGGTGAAGTATCCGAGGAGAAAAAACGTCTCGTACAGGTGACAAAAGAATGCATTGAGAAGGGTCTTGAGCAGGTAAAACCTTGGGGTTATCTTGGAGATATGGGGCAGGCAGTTCACGAGCATGCATTAAAAAATGGATATACTGTCGTCGAGGAGATAGGAGGACATGGAGTTGGCCTTGAATTCCACGAAGAACCTTGGGTGAGCTATGTCTCCAAAAAAGGAACGGAGATGGTTATGGCGCCTGGCATGGTTTTTACGATTGAGCCGATGGTAAATATGGGAGAGGATGCCATCTTTATGGACGACGAGAACGGATGGACAATCTACACAGCAGACGGGGAGCCATCTGCCCAGTGGGAAATTCAGGTATTAATTACAGATACTGGATATGAGATTTTATCCTATTAGTTTTATGTCTGAAAAAGGAAGCAAAAAACGAAAAAAACTTAAAAAATATGATACCAGGGTCAAAAGGTCTAAAATCCGATGCAAGCTTGCTTGCAAGAGG
>JAUUSJ010000194.1 GCA_030841965.1 Blautia sp. | reverse complement strand
AAGATTTTTACCATATTTTGCATCAGAATTTCCCACTCGTTTCGCAATTACCTAACAACAAAAACACGAAAGGAGGCACTATTATGTTGAAGTTTTAAGATAATTATACTAAAACAATCGCAACTTTTAAAGATTTTATTTTAATTAGGCTTTTTGGAATTCCCCCAAAAAGCCTAATTAAAGTTCAAAGTTAGACTATCGTTTCCAAAATTATGCTCTCTCTGCCAAAAATGCCTCAACTACCTCTTTCGTAGGAAGAGATGGCTGTGCTCCAAGATGCTGAACAGAGATAGCTGCCGCTGCGCTCGCATATCTCGCCGCCGCTATAATATCTCCCGTCTCCACATACTGCTTCACCAAAATACCTGTAAAACAATCTCCCGCCGCTGTCGGGTCTACTGCATCCACCTTGAAAGTCGGAACCATCTGCGCAATTCCCTCACCATAAATATAAGAACCCTTCTCACCCATCTTAAGCACTACGTATTTACAGTTTGAACGTTCTTTCAAAATCTCACTTGCCGCAAGACAAGTTTCATCATCCACAGGAAGAATTCCAACAAGCGCATCCGTCTCTGTCTCATTTGGAGATAAAATCGTAATTCCTTCAAACTTCTCAATCGGACAGTCCTGCGCTGGTCCCGCGTCAAGACAAGTAACCATACCCCTTTCCTTGGCAAGCTCAAACGCACGAATATTAGACTCCAATGGAATCTCCAGCTGCATCATAAGGGCATCATAATCTCTGCCCTCAAAAGCTTTCTCAACCTGCTCAGGAGTGGTCTCGTTATTGGCACCTGTATAGATTGCAATGCGATTCATGCCATCTTCCTCAAGCATAATAACCGCCATACCTGTATTGGAACCTTCCTTCAATGTAATATTACTCGTATCAATATTTACATCCTTCAACATTCCAAGAAGCGTCTCACCGTTTGAATCCTGTCCGAGCGTTCCACAAACCGAGACGTCACCGCCAACTTTAGCTGCCGCCACTGCAGAATTACTTCCCTTCCCTCCACCAGCATTCGAGTATCTCGTTCCGAGAATGCTCTCACTTGGGCGTGGCACACGAGGCATCTGAAGAATTAAATCAATCATAATACTTCCAACCATTAAAATCTTTGCCATAACATATCCCTTCCTTTCTCCATACTATTCTTATTTTCACTCTACTCTTATGTTAATTGTAACCCTTTATGATAATATTTTATAAGAATCTATCATTTAAGTCAATCTATATTTCCCCTGTGGGGTTGCGCAAAATTTTTGTTAGTTAAAAAAAAGCTGGAAACTTATATTAAAACCATGTAGTAATTGTCTTTATAAAAAAGAATTTTAAATTCCTATAGGTTTTTGCCAGTACACAGCCAAGAGAGGGAGGAGATATGTTCTAGAAAAACGATAGAGAGTGGAGCGGTTTTTCGATATACTTAGCTTTGCCGCTGGAGCACTGCCCCCGCGCCGTAGGCGCGAGTTTGCGGGAGGCGGCAAAAATCAGCGTATGTCGAAAAACCGTGGGAACGAACGTGTTTTTCTAGAACATATCTCCTCCCTCTCTTGGCGTCTGTCCCCTATCCTTTTCTCCTCTCTCTCTTGGCGTCTATCCCCTATTCTTTTTACAACCGCCAATTTACAACTGCCACTTCACCGCCATCTCCCTCGCCTCGATAAATCTGCGATAAATTCCCTCTTCCTTCATCAGTTCTTCATGTCTACCAATCTGCTCTATTTTTCCATCATGAATTACAAGAATCTGGTCCGCCTTCCTAACTGTTTTCAGTCTATGCGCAATCATAATAATCGTCTTATCATGTGTCAACGCCTCTATCGCCTGCTGCAATTTATCCTCATTTTCTGGGTCTACACTCGCCGTCGCCTCGTCCAGAATAATAATCGGCGCATCTTTCAACATCGCACGAGCAATACTAATACGCTGTTTTTCTCCCCCTGAGAGCGTCGCCCCGCCTTCTCCGATGACCGTCTGATACCCATCCGGGAGCGCCTCAATAAACTCATGACAACATGCTTTTTTCGCCGCTTCCACTACTTCCTCGTGGGAGGCATCTGGCCTTCCGAATTTAATATTATTCTCAATCGTATCCGCAAAAAGATAAACATTTTGAAATACCATACTAATCTGATTCATCAGGGATTCCAATGTATACTCCCTAATATCTTTTCCTCCGATTCGTATCGAGCCACTATTCACATCCCAAAATCTTGCAATCAAAAGGCAAATCGTACTCTTACCCGAGCCGGAAGGTCCTACTATCGCAGTCGTCGTCTTATCAGGAATCTCAACTGAAATTCCGCTTAGAATTTCCTTATCCTCATAAGAAAAATGCACCTGGTCCAAAACAATCTCATGATTGTCTGGAGCGAAATCCTTTCCATTCTCATCCAACTGTTGCATTTTCTGCGTCTCAAGAGTTCGGTCAATACTCGCCGAAGTCAATCGAAGCATAGAAATTCCCATACCAAAAAGCTTAATCTGACTAAATACGAGAAAAGACATCACGATACACATAAATGCATCCGCAATCTCCATACTTCCATTTATCCAACAAAAAATAGCTGTAAACATCATGGCAATTCCTGCTATCTGCAAGACCAAATCCTGAAAAATACTATAAGGCGTCATTAATTTTTCTATATCGAGATTACTCTTTCGGTTAAACTCCAATGCATCCTGAAGCTTCTTATCCCCTTTTCCACTTAAGTTAAAGGATTTTACAACACCCATTCCCTGCACATACTCAAGCACAGCCGAAGTTAATGCAGTCTGAGATTTCTGAGCATTTGGCGCAATCACCGCAGATTTTCTCTCCATCGCAGAGAGGATGAAAAAATATAAAATCATTCCTACTAACGCAATCAGACCAACACGCCACTCAAAAACAAGAATCATCAAAGTAAAGACTATCGTCCCAATTAGCCCTCCCAAAATATTTACTAAAGTCATAGGAACTAACATCTCCACATTTCCAAGCACGGTCGTGCATACCCCTGTAACCTCACCTAAGCTATTCTCATTGAAAAATCCCATCGGCACCCCTTTTAAGAGATTGCCAATTTTAATTCTCTCATTTGCCGCCATAAAATATCCAGCGTGAGTCTGCTGCATTTTTGAAATGCTATTTGTAATGCCATTTCCGACCATACTGACTACCATAAGACCAAGTGCCGTCCACGCAACTTTATTTCCTGACTCCCCCTTTGTCAATGCCAGGAGAATAAAATAAATAGCACCGACCTCAAACATATGAAAAACCGCATTGAGAAAGCTAAACACTACAGATTTATTAATATTACTGCGCTCTTCCCCAGCAAAACGCCATATTTTTTGAAATGTCTCTATCATGCCATACCACCGTCCTTTGCTCCAATATGAGCCTGCCACATCGTCTCATAGAGTGGGCAGGTCTCTCTTAACTGCCTATGAGTTCCTTCTGCCTCTATCTTGCCGTCATTCACCACAATAATTTTATCGACATCCACACTCGTGGATAATCTATGAGCAATCATAATGACGGTTTTATTTTTTACTAGCTTGGCAATCGCCTTTTGAATCACAGCTTCATTCTCAGGGTCAATATACGCCGTCGCCTCATCCAAAATCACCACTGGGGCATCCTTTAGCATCGCTCTCGCAATAGCAATTCGCTGACGCTCCCCTCCAGAAAGATGAGCTCCACTGCTTCCCGCAATCGTATCATATCCCTTTTCCAATCCTCGAATAAAGTCATCGCAACCTGCAGCCTTCGCCACTTCCTCCACCTCTTTATCTGTGGCAGATAACCTTCCCATACGAATATTTTCCCTTATCGGCTCATCAAATAAATAATTATCCTGAGATACAAAAGCGACCTGCTCATAAAGTTGTTTCAGAGGAATCTCTCTCTCATCTATCCCTCCGATAGATATCTCTCCCTCTTTCACATCCCAAAATCCTGCAATCAACTTGGCAATCGTCGACTTTCCAGAGCCAGAAGGTCCTACGAGAGCTGTCATACTCCCCGCCTGAATCGAAAGGTTCACATCATGCAAAATATCTTCTCCCTCGTGGTATCCAAAAGATACATGAGAAACTGTGATATCCGTATTCGATAATCTCACTTCCTTCTCGGCATGTTGCTGTTTTTTGGCCTCTAAAATCTCATTCACAGACGCCACTGTAGTTCCCACCTGCGCCAGCGTATCCACAAAATTCATAGCAGCAAGCAATGGTCCCGCGACACCGAGAGATAAAATAATCGTAATAAGAAAGACATCCGCAGATAAACTATGATTCTGGTAAAAGAGCCATCCCACAGGGAGAATCGTCACTAGCGTCGCTGGCATAACAGCATATCCCATGGACATCCCAAGCTGGCTTTTCTTCATCCAATTATAATAATAAGCCGCATTCGCCCTCACACGCTCTGAAAACTTCGCATAAGAAGCTTTTCCCTGATTAAACGCCTTAATAACCTCAATGCCTCCTATATACTCCACAATTGTCCCGTTCATCTCCTGAGTTGTCTTAACTGCCCCCTCGTAATCTTTCGCATAACTTCCCATCACAGACATCATACATACCATGCCAATCGGAATAGAAACAAGTGATAACAACGCCATACGCCAATCCAGTACAAATAAATATACCAATATCAAAACTGGACCCGCCACATTCGCCGTCATCTCTGGAAAAAGATGAGCTAGAGTCGTCTCCATACCGTCCACCTGGTCGACAATAATCTGTTTCATCTTACCACTCGACATATCCATAACCGTTCCAAGCGGAAGTCTTGGAAGCTTCTCCAAAATCTTCTGCCGAATTGTCTTTAAAATCTGAAATGTCGCCTTATGAGATATGGAAAGTGCCATATTATAGAGAATGGTGCGAACAGCATATCCCAAAAGTCCCATTCCAAGCCACGGCAAATACAAAGAAATCTCCCTCTCACCATTTAGCATCAAAATAATTATCTGAGCTGCGGCATAATAGGGCAACATCCCGAATAAAACACCAACAAATGCACTGAGAATAGCCATAATTAGACTGCCATGCTCCTCCTCTCCCCAGCGCCAAATACAAAGCAATGGACTTTGTTTTTCCATAAAAATTCCTCCTTTTTGTCCTCTTTAATAATGAGTTTTAGTTAAATATAATGAATTATCATTAGTTTTTGACGATTTCAATGCGCTATTTGATTCCCAATTTCAATTAAATATAGCTAAATTATAATTAGTTGTATTTTATTTAAATTAGTTTTTACTAACTTCAATCTTTATTTTAAGGCTGTGCATCCAAAACTAGATGCAACAGCCTGTTTCTCACTCTTTGCAATAACCTTATCTAAGGGTTTACTCCCCTTTCTCAAACTTTCATAACTTTAGGAGCCTACAGCTGAATTTGGAATATTGGAACTAAATTTGCCTCCCCTTTCCCAAAATCTCATAACTTTAGGCCATTTATTTTTTTCTGATGATTGCTCGAAAACCTTCGTGATGATATTTCCCTAGAATAGAGATATAATTTTTCGCTTCCTCCCGGTCCATATCATGGCGAATCACTTCAAACACCCCCTCGAAATAAGAAGTATTCACAATATGAAGCATATCTTTAGAAAGCCCTTCTGCAAGTTCCATCTCATATCCCGTGGCTTCTAACCATTTATATGTATACTCTGTCTCCAGGCGAACAAATTCATCTACGAAATTCTGGTATCTCGTTCCATAAGAAGCGTCCAAAAGCAATCGAAAAGCATCCAAATGGTCGTAGATATAATCCATCATCTTAAGCATCTCCTGAGAGGAAAACTCTCCCATCTCTCGACGCTGCACTTCGGGCTCAAAGCCGTGAAACGTCTCCTGCACGCCTCGAAACATATCCATCAATTCATTCATAACAGGTTCCACAATGGCAGAGAATAATCCTTCCTTATCTTTGAAACGGACATAGATAGAATTCGTGCTTGTCTTCGCCTTCTCCGCAATCATACGTAAAGAAGCATCTGTATATCCCTTTTCCAGGAATTCCTCTAATGCACATTCCAGTATCCTTTCTTTCACACCTTCCACTCGTCTTCTCATAGCCTCACCTCTTTTCATAATTCCATTTCATAACATTATTTCATAACTATGTTACATAATATAGCATAAAAAAATAGCCATGTCAATGGCCAAAGAGATAATTCTTTCATCAATTTTAATCCATTTGGTAGAAAAGATTTATAAATCTCTCATTCCCCAGAGTAACTCATATTCACACATCACTTTCAAACTTTAGAATATAAATATAACCTACATTCAATACACAGTGTAATTAATACCACATACGTTTCGCCGATACACAGCCAAGAGGGCAAGCAGATATCTCCTCCGAAAACGATAGAGAGTGGAG
>JAUUSJ010000193.1 GCA_030841965.1 Blautia sp. | reverse complement strand
CTGTCTGTCTGTCTGTCTGTCTGTCTGTCTGTCTGTCTGTCTGTCTGTCTGTCAAAACAATATTCTCTTCCATTCCCCTGTCAACCCCTTTTTTCCATTTTTATAAAATATAGGATAAAAATTTATCTCTCCATTACTCCATCCAAATACCGAGCAACGGCCTCCCTTGTTACCTTACTCTTACTATTGCTAACTGGGATACATTTTCCATCATTTAAAATCAATTCATTCCTTCTCACACTCTTGACATAAGCCAGATTAACAATAAAACTATTATGACATCTGACAAAATTTTTCCCAAGCCGCTCCTCGAGATTTGACAGCTTCTCATAACACTCATAATTTTCCAGCACACAGTGAATCTCTGTCTTGCGCAGATTCCGCTCTATATAATAAATCTCATGACAGTATATCTTCTTTTGCTCCCCCCGTCTTCGAATAACAATGCACGGTTCTTCTTTATTATCTTCCATTTTGCGAAATGCAAAATCCATCGCCTTATCAAACCGACTCTTCTTTAGAGGCTTTACCAGCAAATAAATCGGATTAATATCGTAAATCTCCTCCATATACGCTTTATATCCATGTCCAAAAATAAGCACGACAACTGTATTTTTCGTCCAGTACTCAATCTCTCGTATCCGCTTTAGCGCCTTCTCCCATCTTTGCTGCATATCCATAAAGATAACTAACGGCATCTCCCCATTATACTTATCTAACTCTTGTCTCAACTCTTCCTCTACGCTATATCTATTAAATGTGAATTCCATATTTCTTCTGGAAAAATATTCACTAGTCCAATCTTCTAACTGGTCCAATACCTTTTCTTCATTATCGCAAACTATTACTCTCATATTTTCCCTCTCATCTGCCTATCTATTTTATGACTTTTATTATAAATTTTATAGTTTTCCATGTATTAAACTATTAAAAAGTATTAACAACAAAAGAACCTTCCAAAAATACCTGAAAATCAATCAGATATTCTTGGAAGGATTCTAAATTTTACTTTTTTATTTTAACTTTTGTTCCGAAAGCTTTCAAGTTGATTGTCATAATTAGTCACTTTTTTGTAATAATTAGTATGCATTTGACGAAATTTCCCCTTGACAATCTAACGGCATTGTATATGGAACTGTTTTTCTCGGCAGATGCCACGGCAAATGAAATCTAATTGCTTTGTATTACTGCTCCCACAATCACCAATTATCTTCGATATCGATTAAAACAAGAATAAACCTCCTGTATTCTTGGCATTGCATAACCACAAGGAATATAACTTCCCTCTGAGAAAAACTCTAATCCCTTTACCTTCAACTGCTTTTCTAAATATGCCACTATCTGAGGAATTGTCTTTCTGTCATCCACCATATGCTCAATGGCATACTTTAGCAATATTCCAAGGGATGCCGTCTGCTCCGAGTCCACCAATTGCTCAATATAGCGAAGGTCAATCTCCTTTTTCCCGAGAGAAAATCCATCTCTTCCGTGAACTTTCACCTTTAACCTCTCTTCTTTGTCTCCTCTTCCTCTATTTCCTCTGTCATTTCCCCCTCGAAAGCTTTTTGCCGCCTTAGCTCTCGTCATCACTCGATTACTCACTGGCATCGCAAACTTAGACGGATGAATATCCGAGATTGGATACTTCTCACAAAGTTCCTTGACTCTCTTTGTGATATCGACAGGCATATAATTGTCCATCTGAATTACTGTATCAGCGATATGGAAAAACGCTCCCGAACTTCCAGCTACCAAAATAGTCGAAATTCCCGCCTGCTCATACAGTTCTCTCGCTCTCTCCAAAAATGGAGTGATTGGCTCCTTCTCCTGCAAGATAACCTCCTGCATAAAAGCATCTCTCACCATAAAATTTGTCGCAGAAGTATCCTCGTCAAGCAAAAAGACTCTCGCTCCTGCCTCCATTCCCTCCACAATGCCAGCTGCCTGAGAAGTACTTCCACTCGCATCCTCCGTGGAAAAGCATTTCGTATCCTTTTTATTTGGCAAATCATTGATAAAAAGTGAGATATCAACATCTTTAATAAATCTGCCGTCCTCTGAGCGAAGCTTTAACGCTGTCTCATCAGTGATAACATACTCTCTTCCATCCCCGGCGATATGATTATATACTCCTGTATCAAGTGCTGTCAAAAGCGTTGATTTTCCGTGATATCCTCCGCCGACAATTAATGTAATTCCTGATTTTATTCCCACTCCAGTTATCTGACCTTTATGCGGAAGCTGCATGGAAACTCTCAAGCTCTCAGGAGAAGAAAACACCGTTGCATCCCTCATCGGTTTTTTGGAGACTCCACTCTCTCTTGGTAATACTGCACCATCTGCCACAAAAGCAACCATATCTCTTTCTCTCAATTGCTCTCGAATATAAGCTTGGTCCTCCGCTAAGAAAATAGTCTGCTCGACCTGTCTTTTATTCAACTTCTCATAAAAAAATGCATTCTCCACACAGATTGGAAGATAGTCAAACAAAATCTTCTCAAGCTCAATCGCATTGATTGTCCTTCCATTTGCTGGAAATCCGACGAAAAATCTTGCAATAATCTCTCTATCTGTCACCTCACAGGCTGTTCGCTCTAGAACTTCCTGTCCACAGTGACTGACAGAAATTAATCCACTTTTTCCTGAACCCTTTGCCTGAAATGTATATCTTCCCACCTGACGCTCAAACTGCCTAGTAAGATAATCCGCCAGCGTGACTCTTGTAAGCTTGCTTGCGTAACAGAAATCTGGAAAAGCTGCGTTTTCCTTTGTAATTCTCACACTGATATGAGATGGAGACGCAAATGGGTCTCCTTGTACGTGGTCAATAGATAAAATATAAGATTTAAATTTATAGGCACCTCTTAGCGATTTATAGGCTGGATAGCCTTTTTTGTGAATCGCTCGAAGTGATTCTTGTAATTGCTTTGCTAATTGCATATATGCTCCCTTCTATTCTCATAATGTATGCATTGTAGCATAGTGTGCTTTACCAGAAGAGAAGTGTTCTATCTGGTTTATTTGGTCCATCTAATCTATCTGGTTTGTTTTATGCATAGCATTATATTTTTTCTTTATTATTATAACTTAGTTGGAATTTCTTGACAAGTCATCGTTTTTTTCTTTTTTGGAATAGATGGTGGATGAGAATAGATGCTAAGAGGGTAGAAGCTAAGGGGACAGATGATAAGGAGACAGATGATAAGGAGACAGACGCTAAGAGAGCAAATAGATGTCTCCTCCGTAAACACGTTCGTTCCCACGGTTTTTCGACATACGCTGATTTTTGCCGCCTCCCGCAAACTCGCGCCTACGGCACTCAAACAATGCTCCAGCGGCAAAGCTAAGTATATCGAAAAACCGCTCCACTCTCTATTGTTTTCGGAGGAGACATCTATTTGCTCTCTTGGCTGTGCATTGGCGAAACATTATAAAACTGTTATATCCTATAGAAATGTGTGGAAAGTCCGCTCTTTCAGGTATGGGATGGATAGCACAAAAATATTGAATTTTTTAGTCTGTCTATCATATATAATGTGAACTACCCATCACCTAAAGGTAATGGGCTTCTAAGGTGCTTACGCACCTATTTAAGAAGTTTGATTACTTATGCAATCCTTATTCTTATTGGCGTGTCCACTTCGCCACTAGTGTATAGAGCCGTAAGGCTCACAACGTTACTTTTTGCTGTAAGCGGTATGACTACACTTTTTGCAGAAGGCTAACTGACGTTTAAAATTTTACGTACGGTACGATTAGACAGTACAACCATCTATTTTAACTTGTCAAAGTACGAATATGATGTGCTTACATATTGGCATTATATCATGTGTTTTGTTGAAATACAATGTTTTTCATGTACTTCGTCGAGTGTAATGCCATTCATCCCACGGTCTAAAGACACATGGGTTTTCTGGCTTATTTATTATAAATAGGTTTTGACACGAACCTTATGCTATCGCTAATGAATACAAGAGGATTTTGGTAGTGAAATTCTTATAGAAATTCATTCATTTTATATGCTTTCGAGTATATTTAGAAGTGCATGTATGTAAGAACAAGGCGTGCTTTAGCCGTTGAAGTGTCAGTACTGTCTCAACTATATATTTGAAGAATGCAAAAAAATTAAAACAATCTAAAATATCTATGGGGATATTACTATAATTACGGTTGAGAAGTCAAAATAGTCTAAAATAACTGTAGAATTATCACTTTGATTACAGTCATAAAGTTAGAATAACCTAAAACAACTGTAGAATATCACTCTGATTACAGTTGTAAAGTTAAAATAGGCTAAAACAACTGTAGAATCATCGATTTTATTATAGTCAAGAAGTTAAATTCACTTAAACTGACCGTAAAATTGACTCATC
Source organism: Blautia sp. (assembly GCA_030841965.1). Classification (GTDB taxonomy): domain Bacteria; phylum Bacillota; class Clostridia; order Lachnospirales; family Lachnospiraceae; genus JAUUSJ01. Next base: position 2,115 of record JAUUSJ010000193.1, on the reverse strand, counting down.
CATCATATAATCGACATATACATTATCATTATTTTACTATACTATTTGTTCTCTGTTTTTAAAACAATAGAGTATCAATTTTTAATTGTTTCTCCAACAACCAGCCAAGAGAGCAAGGAGAGATATGCCCCACAAACGATAGAGAGTGGAGCGATTTTTCGATATACTTAGCTTTGCCGCTGGAGCACTGTCTGAGCGCCAAAGGCGCGAGTTTGCGGGAGGCGGCAAAAATCAGCGTATGTCGAAAAATCGTGGGAACGAACGTGTTTGTGGGGCATATCTCTCCTTGCTCTCTTAGCGTCTGTCCCCATCACTCTCTCAGCAATTCATCCTAAACCACTACTCCACTACTTTGTAGCTTAGAAATCTACCTCTGTATCATAGTAGCAACATTTCAATAATTTCTCCATCTCTTCCTGACTTGGCTGACGAGGATTGGAACCTGTACATGCATCTAAGATGGCGTTTGCCGCAATATCAGGAAGTCTCTCTAAGAATACTTCTTCTGGAACAAATCCCTGCTCTGTTGGATAGCTATCTGCTCCATAGTTCTTAATACAATGTGGAATATTAAGCTCATCATTCATCTTGCGCAGATATTTGATTAATAAATCAACCTTCTCATCCAATGTCTCTCCACCAAGCTTCATATAATCAGCGATAACTCCATATCGAGCTTTCGCCGTCTCATCCTTTGCGTTAAATGCAATAACCTTTGGAAGATACATAGCATTGGCAGCACCGTGGATAATATGTGCGCCGTAATCGGCAAATACAGCTCCTGTCTTATGGGCCATAGAATGTACAATACCAAGTAGAGCATTACTAAACGCCATACCTGCCAGGCACTGTGCATTATGCATAGAAGCTCTCTTTTCCATATCTCCATTATAGGAATCAATCAAATCCTTCTGAATCATCTCAATAGCGTGGATTGCCAGAGGGTCTGTATAATCACAGTTAGCTGTAGATACATAAGCCTCGATAGCATGTGTCATCGCATCCATACCTGTATGGGCAACTAATTTCTTAGGCATCGTCTCCGCTAAATCTGGATCTACAATGGCCACATCAGGAGTAATCTCAAAATCTGCGATTGGATATTTGATTCCCTTTTCATAATCTGTGATAATGGAAAACGCCGTAACTTCTGTTGCCGTTCCAGAGGTAGATGGAATTGCACAAAAATGAGCTTTCTTGCGAAGCTTTGGAATACCAAAGACTTTACACATGTCCTCAAAAGTGATATCTGGATACTCATACTTAATCCACATAGCCTTTGCGGCATCGATAGGAGAACCTCCACCCATAGCTACAATCCAATCAGGCTCAAACTCTGCCATAACTTCTGCGCCTCTCATGACAGTGTCAACAGATGGGTCTGGCTCAATTCCCTCAAATAGCTTTACTTCCATTCCAGCTTCCTCTAAGTAAGCTTTTGCTCTGTCTAAAAATCCAAAACGTTTCATAGAGCCACCGCCGACACAGATAATCGCTTTCTTGCCCTCCAATGTCTTTAACGTCTCAAGAGAGCCCTTTCCGTGATATAAATCTCTTGGTAATGTGAATCTTCCCATGTCTTCCTCCCTTTCTGCTACCTTTTTGATAGCGTGAAATCTTATGAAATGATGTTGGAGTCAAAAGGTCTTTTGACCCCTATGATACCGAATTGCTCCGCACAATATGCTCCCGCAATTCTCATCATAAAATATTGTTAAATTAATAACATCTCGTTATATTTATCATATCATATTTGTGGATTTTAGGAAAGAGTTTTTCATGAGCTTTTCGTGATTTTTTGGTGATTTTTATGAAGCATTTTATTTTTCAGCAACAAAATAATGTCTAAAATTTCTTTTTTCCCTCAAAATTTTAGACATTATTTATGCTTATTGTTCATTATCTTTTCATCATAATTAAGCCCAGACACTTGCAGCTTCCGTCATACAAGACAACATAAAATTCTCATGAATAAAAAAAGCAAGCAACTTACATTAAAACTGTATATTAGTTGCCTTTATAAATACAAAAAATTTAGATTGTCTTGCCAGTACCCAGCCAAGAGAGACCGTCGATATGTCCTCGAAAAACGATAGAGAGTGGAGCGGTTTTTCG
>JAUUSJ010000365.1 GCA_030841965.1 Blautia sp. | reverse complement strand
TTCAGGTGGAAACTGAAATACCAGACTTCTTAAATAGGGGCGAAGCCCCTTAGAAACCCATTACCTTTAGGTGATGGGTAGTTCACTTACTCAAGTATTCAAAGGAACTGTTTAATAAATGAAGATGCATTGTTGTTGAATTAAAAATAATAATTTCGATTAGAAAAAATAATAAAATTTTCAGTTTTAATTTTATAACAGCTAATATATTTCAACACTAAAGGATTGGTTCAATTACACTTCTAAAATACCTATCCAGCTCTTCTGGTGTCTGTCTCATTTTTCCTTTTATCCACCATAATACCATCTCAACAAAGCTTCCAGAAATATGATTAATCAAAAAATCTTGGGGAATATCTGTATTATAATTCCGATTTTGATTGATAAACTGAGTTTGGATTAATTCATTCAGGCTGTCCTTAAAATAGCGAAGAAATATATCACTACTTTCACAAGAGAGTAGACCAAGAATATTATTATCATTCTCCTGCAAATGTTGCAAAAGATGACAAAAAACAGAGTTAGGTGCACTCTTATCGGAATATAGTCCGTGAGTATGCGTACAATCTAATGCGCTGCTAATGATATGTCCAAACAATTCTTCACATAATGCCTTTATAAGATGGTCTTTTGTCTCAAAATGCGCATAAAAAGTCGTGCGTCCTACGTTTGCTCGGTCAATGATTTCTTGCACTGTGATTCGAGTATAGCTTTTTTCTGCCAGCAGGGAGATGAACGCATGAAATATAGCTGCTCTAGTTTTCTTTTGTCGTCTATCCATAATATCTTACCTCCGAAATAAATTTGATAATATATTTATCTACATAAATGTACAATTTTTGAAATATATTCGGTAACGAACATCCTTGGAAAATTATCCATTGAATATTCGGAACGTTTTTTTATAATAAAAACAGAACAAAATGTTTGCTATCGTATTTATTATACGGTATTTTGAATGGTGGGTCAAGGAGGAGTATCATGTCATGCAGAAGACAGTAGCTTAATTCATCAATTGAGTTTCACCGAGTAGCTTAATTCATCAATTGAGTTTCACCGAGTAGCTTAATTTATCAGTTAAGTTTCCCCAAAACAGCTTAATTTATCAGCTAAGTTCCCCCAAAATAGCTTAATTTATCAGCTAAGTTCTCCAAAAATAGCTTAATTCATCAGTTAAATTTCGCCAATACACAGCCAAGAGAGCAAAGAGATATGTCCTCCGAAAACGATAGAGAGTGGAGCGGTTTTTCGATATACTTAGCTTTGCCGC
>JAUUSJ010000364.1 GCA_030841965.1 Blautia sp. | reverse complement strand
AAGTATATCGAAAAACCGCTCCACTCTCTATCGTTTTTGGAGGACATATCGACGGTCTCTCTTCGCTGTGTACTGGCTAAACTCTATACAGTCTTTTTTGTAGCGTACTGACAACCTCTATACAGTTCTTTTTGTAGCGTACTGATAACCCCTTATACAGTTCTTCTCTGTAGTATACTGACAGAACTCTATACAATTCTTTTATAGTGTATTGGCAAAAAACTCTATAATATAATGTTGAGGTTAAAAAGTTTTTTGACCCTTTTGATACTGGATTGCTTCGTACAATGTGCTCCCATATCTATGTTTCACTCCACAGTTTCAATGCGAATTTTGTACTACAATACAGATTGATTTTATACCAGTTTGACTATCACTAGTTTCAATATGAGTTTCTCGTTTTTTTACTCGCAAAAATTTTAAGTTGTCGATTTTGAATTTTACGCTTGCTATGAGAGAAAAAAAGTGATATACTCATAAGATGTCTGAGTCGGATAAATGGTCGCGCCTGCAAGCTCCGAAAGGAGGCAGGTGAGGAAAGTCCGGGCTTCACAGGGCAGGGTGCCGGATAACGTCCGGTGGAGGCGACTTTAAGGATAGTGCAACAGAAATAAACCGCCAGTTTTTCTGGTAAGGATGGAAAGGCGAGGTAAGAGCTCACCGGTTTCTTGGTAACAAGAAATGCTCTGTAAACCCCACCCGAAGCAAGACCGCAGGAAAGACGATAGCTTGGCCCGAGTTGTCTTTAGGTAGGTCGCTTAAGCCTGTTGGCAACAGCAGGAACAGATGGATGACCATTCACGACATAACCCGGCTTATCGTCCGGCTCATATATAATAAAAAGATACAGAAATAATCTGTATCTTTTTTACGTATTAGAAAGAATGATAGCGTAAAATTTTGCAAGTAAAAAAGAGGGAAATTTATATTGAAACTAGTAATAGTCAGATGAATGTGGTATCAGCTTATATTGTGTCACTGTAGTACGAACTTTGTATTGAAACCGTGAAGTGAAACTATGTATCAGCAGTCCTTATAAAAAAGAATGCTAAAGAGTTTTTGCCAGCATACTTGAAAATTTAAATAAATATTTAGATAATACAATATAAAAGAGAATTGTATAGAGTTTTGTCAGTATACTACCAAAAAGAACGGTATAGAGTTTTGTCAGTACACTATAAAAGAATTATATAGAGTTTAGCCAGTACACAGCGAAGAGAGTCCATCGATATGTCCTCCAAAAACGATAGAGAGTGGAGCGGTTTTTCGATATACTTAGC
>JAUUSJ010000192.1 GCA_030841965.1 Blautia sp. | reverse complement strand
TCTATACGAAACGCATATCCGTGTGTGTTGGCAAAACTCTACTGGCAAGGCTCTATAGATATCAGTAATAATCTATACGAAACGCATATCCGTGTGTGTTGGCAAAACTCTACTGGCAAGGCTCTACTGACAAAGTTCTATAGGATTCTTTTTGTAAAGATAATGACTACACAGTTTCGGTATAAGTTCTTTGTTTTTTGCTTACAAAAGTTTTTCGCTATCCCCAGATATACAGATATTGGACGAGATAAAAGGAGGAAATACAATGGAAAAAAACGATTTTTTATTAATAAATAATACCATTTATCAAATTTACACTGCCCCTACTATTGAAAAGATGAAATCTATTTTTTTGAATCATTTGAAATTAATTATTCCGTACAGTTATGCCAGCATTATGATGGCTGAGACGAAAGATAATGATATCCATCTCGTAAATCCATTTTGTTATCCGCCAGATTTTTTGAAGGCAGAGTTAGAATATCTAAAAAACGAAGAAATCGACCATACAAATTGGCTGAATTACTGTACTGAATCGGAGATAATTAGGGAGAGTGATATTTTATTAGAGAGAAAGAGGTTATCTTCGCCAATTTACCAGAAATGTTATCAGCATTATAATATTTATGACACAATGCAGATGAGTATCGTGTATGAAAAGCAGTTTTTGGGCATCCTGACTTTATACCGGACGAGAGAGGACGGTGCTTTCTCCGAGGAAGAAGTGTTTTATCTTCATGAGCTTGGGAAACATCTAAACTATATTTTTTATGATAAACTTATCAAAAAATCGACGCAAAATACAAAAGCCACACTTACCGAAGTAAGTGCAGCTCATCATCTCACCAAGCGAGAATCGGAAATTCTCGGACTCATTTTCGACGAGTTTCATAATCAAGAAATCGTAGAAAAATTAATGATTAGCGAACATACTCTGCAAAAGCATCTGCAAAATATTTATCGAAAGCTTGGCGTCTCTACAAAATGGGATTTATTAAAGTTTCGCTAAAAGATCTAGAGGGCAAATTTTCTCTTTATCGCTTCCACTAGGTAGTCTGCTGTGCCATCCACTCCCAGCAGGCTACTGTCAATCATGATATCCTTATGTCTCTTGTCGTCTGGAAGATATCCTGCGTACTGTCTATGATAACAGTCTCTCGCCTTATCTACCTCCACTATCATCCTTCTCGCCTCATCCTCATCCATATTTAAATCCTCAATACAATGCTTTAATCTCGCCTCATAGGAAGCATAGATATAAATATGAATGCTATTCTCATAATCGTGAAGCACAAAATCCGAACAGCGTCCCACAATAATACAAGGAGCTCTATCTGCCAAAAACTTAATAATATTCTTCTGAGCCTCAAAAATCTTATCTTGTGTACTGCTTGTTCCCTTTCCAAGAGGATACATCATACGAGAAAAACCATTCTTATACACTTCTCTCGCAGTCTCCTCCTTCTCATCTATAACAGAAACCGGGAGTTTTAATTGCTCTGCCGCCTGGTCCACGATATCTCTATCATAATATTCTATCTGCAATATCTCACTCATTTTTTTAGCGATTGGTCTTCCAAGACTTCCAAACTGTCTCGTAATCGTAACAACATATTTTTTCTTTTCCATCATATCACGCTCTTTCCTTAATCTTTGAAATCTACATCTAAAAATAGTCTATATCTAATCTTATTCTAGCTTAAAGCATTGCCATAATACAATGGGGAGTTTCTTCTATATTTGTACTTATTTTTAAGTGAATTTACTTGTTTTAAAGTAGAAAAATCGCTCCACACTAACTACTGATAATATCACTTTTTGCAAGTAAAAAAACGGAAAATTTATACTGAAACCATATAGTAGTTATCCTTATAAAAAAATTTTATATTATTTTGTCAGTACTGATTGATGCTATATCAGTCCATCCGATTTCGATAACAAAAAAATTCTATGTTGTTTTTCCAGTACTGATTGATGCTATATCAGTCCATCCGATTTCGATAATAAAAAAATTTTATGTTGTTTTGCCAGTACACAGCCAAGAGAGTCCGTAGATATGTTCTCGAAAAACGATAGAGAGTGGAGCGTTTTTTCGATATACTTAGCTTTGCCGCTGGAGCACTGTTTGAGCGCTGAAAGCGCGAGTTTGCGGGAAGCGGCAAAAATCAGCGTATGTCGAAAAAACGTGGGAACGAACGTGTTTTTCGAGAACATATCTACGGACTCTCTTAGCGTCTCCCCCCATTCCATTCCCCCAATCATCCAACTAACCAAACCTTTACACCATCGCAACTGAGAAAACTCACTTTAACCATTAATCGCATTTCCCGTATAAAGCTGATAATACTTTCCTTTCTGCTCAATCAATTCATCATGACTTCCTCGCTCAATAATTCTGCCCTGCTCAAGTACCATAATACAATCCGCATTCTTAATCGTAGAAAGTCTATGTGCGATAACGAAAGTCGTTCTTCCCTTCATCAGCTTATCCATACCGTCTTGCACGATTCTCTCGGTACGAGTATCAATCGAGCTTGTCGCCTCATCGAGAATTAAAACTGGAGGGTCCGCAATCGCTGCTCTTGCGATAGATAAAAGCTGTCTCTGTCCCTGACTTAGGCTCGCTCCATCTCCCGTCAATACCGTATCATATCCATTTGGCAGATGTCGAATAAAGGAATCCGCATTCGCCAATTTTGCCGCTGCGATAACTTCCTCGTCCGTTGCATCCAGCTTGCCAAATCGAATATTATCTCGAACTGTTCCCGTAAATAAATGGGTATCTTGCAAAACAATTCCGAGAGAACGACGAAGGTCTGCCTTTTTAATCTTATTCACATTAATTCCATCATATCGAATCTTACCATCTTGAATATCATAGAAACGATTAATCAAGTTTGTAATCGTGGTCTTTCCAGCTCCAGTTGAGCCGACAAATGCAATCTTCTGTCCCGGTGTGGCGTAGAGTCTCACATCATGAAGGACTATCTTGTCATCATTATACCCAAAATCTACACCGTCAAACACGACATCTCCCTTTAATTCCACATAATCCACAGACTGGTCTGCCTGATGTACATGTTTCCAAGCCCAGCGACCTGTTCTCTTCTCTGTCTCTGTTAATTTTCCATTTTCTTCCTTTGCATTCACAAGAGTGACATAACCATTATCTACCTCTGGCTGCTCATCCATCAGCTGGAAGATACGCTCTGCACCTGCAAGCGCCATGACAACTGCGTTTAACTGCTGACTCACCTGATTGATTGGCATGTTAAAGCTCTTATTAAAGGTCAAAAAGCTGGCAAGCGCACCGATTGTCAGACCACCAATTCCGCCAAGCGCAAGTGCACCACCCACGATGGCACAGACTACATAGCTGATATTTCCCATCTGAGCATTCACAGGACCGAGCAAGTTTGCAAAGGTATTCGCCTTGTCGGCACTCTGGTAAAGATTTTCGTTGAGCTCGTTAAACTTCTCTATATTTTCTTCCTCGTGGCAAAAAACTTTGACAACCTTTTGTCCCTTCATCATCTCCTCGATAAAGCCGTTTACCGTACCCAAATTTCTCTGCTGCTCGAGGAAGTATTTTCCACTCTGGCCAGCTACATTTTTCGTCGTAAATACCATCAAACCTACCATAACTAAGGTCACAGCCGTCAATGGGATACTAAGAGAAAGCATACTAATAAATACACTGATAATCGTAATCGCACTATTAAATATCTGAGGTAAACTCTGACTTACCATCTGGCGAAGTGTATCGACATCATTTGTGTAGATAGACATAATATCTCCGTGTTTATGTGTATCAAAATACTTAATCGGCAAAGTCTCCATATGGGAGAATAAGTCGACACGCATCTGATGAAGCATACCCTGTGTGACTGTTACCATAATTCTATTATAAGTATAGGTGGCGATAACTCCGATGGCATAAAATCCAGCAACCCTCATAATAGCTCTCGCCAAAGGTGAGAAATCTCTTCCACCGTTTTTCAATAATGGAGTAATATAATCGTCAATCAATGTTTTTTGGAATAAAGTTCCCTGTACATTTGCCAAGACACTGACTAAAATCAATACCATAACTAAAATCAGATGCACGGCATAATTTTTCATAATATAGCCTATTAATCTCTTAAAAGTCTGCATCGGATTGGCAGCTACTTTCATCTTTCCACCTGGATTCTTAGCTTGTCTCCTTTCCATTATGCCTCACCTCCATTTTCGTCAAAATCTCCACCGCCGCTTGTCTGGGACTCGTAGACCTCTCTATAAATCTCATTCGTCTCTAACAGCTGCTCATGTGTTCCAATTCCATCGATTCTTCCGTCCTCCATGACAATAATACGGTCTGCATTTTGTACACTCGATATACGCTGTGCAATAATAAGCTTCGTTGTATTTGGAATCTCTTGCGCAAATGCTCTTCTAATCTTCGCATCCGTCGCTGTATCAACCGCACTCGTACTGTCGTCGAGAATTAAAATCTTTGGTTTCTTTAGTAATGCTCTCGCAATACAAAGACGCTGCTTTTGTCCTCCAGAGACATTACTTCCGCCCTGCTCGATATAAGTGTGATATCCGTCAGGCATTTTTTCAATAAATTCATCTGCACATGCCAATCGACAGGCATGCATACATTCCTCCTCCGTCGCATTCTTATCTCCCCATCTAAGGTTATCTAAGATGCTTCCCGAAAAAAGAATATTATTTTGTAATACGACAGATACTTGATTACGAAGAGAATCCATATCGTATTCTTTTACATTATGTCCACCGACCAAAACTGCGCCATCGGTTGTATCATAAAGACGGCTGATTAAATTTACCAAACTCGTCTTAGCACTTCCAGTTCCACCGATAATTCCGATTGTCTCACCAGACTGAATCGAAAGATTAATATTCTTTAGAACTGGCTCCTCATTATCCTTATAGTAGGCAAAATTTACATGCTCAAACTCAATCCTTCCATCTGGAACCTCATAGATTGGGTTTTCAGGATTCTCAAGGTCACTCTTTTCATTTAAAACTTCTACGATACGTCTTGCACTCGCGATACTCATCGTGACCATGACAAAAACCATCGCCACCATCATAAGACTCATCAAAATATTCATACAGTAAGCCAGAAGACTCATCAGTTCTCCTGTTGTAAGGTTTCCGACCACAATCATCTTAGCGCCGACCCAGCTGATTAAGAGAATACAAGTATAGACAGTGAACTGCATAATCGGCATATTGACGATGACATTTCTCTCAGCTCTCGTAAATAATTTTCTAATATTCTCGCTTGCTTGAATAAACTTGGAAGTTTCCTGATTCTCTCTTACATATGCCTTTACTACTCGAATAGCGGATACATTCTCCTCGACAGATGCATTTAACTCATCGTACTTTGGAAATACCATCTGGAAATACTTTGTCGCCCTTCGAATAATGAAAAATAAAATAACACCGAGAATAATTAATGCAATTAAATAAATACTAGCAATCTGTGCATTAATCGAAAATGCCATGACCATCGCACAGAGCATACTCGCAGGCGCTCGAAAGCACATACGCAAAATCATCTGATATGCATTTTGTATATTCGTCACATCTGTAGTAAGACGGGTTACCAGACCCGCTGTACTGAATTTATCCAGATTAGAAAAAGAAAAATTCTGAATATTTTCAAACATAGCACTTCTTAAATTTCTCGCAAAACCTGTCGATGCCTTGGCTCCAAAACGTCCGCCAGCTACACCGGCAGCCAAGCCGAGAATAGCCATCACTACCATCCATGCTCCGACAACATAAATATGATGAAGGTTACCCTTCTCAACTCCGTCATCAATAATAGAAGCCATCAAAAGTGGAATTAATGTCTCAAACACTACTTCTAAAATCATAAAGACAGGAGTCAAAATAGAATCCTTTTTGAACTCCTTAATATGAGCTCCTAATGTTTTTAGCATTATAGCTTCTCCTCCTTTTATTCATGATACTGTCTGCCAAGCAGACATATTACTATGATTTTCCTTCTAAATTTTTTCTCATCTTCTCAATCAATCGAAAGAATTGGTCCATCTCTTCTTCCGATATTCCTGATATAATCTGCCTTTCCGCGGCCTGCACTGCCTCCCAGCTCGCCTTCTTCGCCCAAATGCCCTTATCCGTGAGCACAAGTCTCTTTAATCTCCCATCTTGGGGGACACTCTCGCGGTGAATTAATCCCTTTTTCTCCATAAGCTTTACAATATTGGTCACTGTGGAGCGATTAATACCAAACTGCGTTTCGATATCTTTTTGATAAATCTGTCTATCTCTATTCTCATAAAGATATCCCAAAATCCATCCATGCATCACTGTCACTTCATCTATATTCATAGCGCGGGCTTTTGCCATGGTACTCCTCATCAAAAGATTATCTAGACGGCGTAGATGATAACCGACGTGCTTGCAGTCATTACATTTCATCTCATATTTTCCCTCCTTTTCTAATTTTTTACAATTAGTTTGCTCCCTAACTGTTAGCTATGAAACATTATAGGGCTTATATATTATATTGTCAAGTGCACAAGATGAGTGACACAAATTTTTCACAAAAAGGGGACAGACGCTAAGAGAGATAGACGCTAAGAGAGACCGGAGATATGTCCTCGAAAAACACGTTCGTTCCCACGGTTTTTCGACATACGCTG
>JAUUSJ010000191.1 GCA_030841965.1 Blautia sp. | reverse complement strand
GACGATACTGCCTACCTTTATCTGTACGCTGTATCATGCAAATTTGTTTTGCCATATCAACTGAGATTTGATAGTCCTGTAATTCCTGTTTGGCTAGGGTGTTAAACTCTTTACACCCTATAAAATCCACACTTTCTTCAAATCCATATTGAAGTTGTCTGTTAAACCATGATTGAAATCTTTCTGTAACTTCTAATCCCTTATACAACTCTCTTGCCGACACAGTCGGCATCGTTGCCTCGTAATTAATTTTTATAAGTTCATTCATCCTTATTACCTCTCTTTCTTACGATTATAATAATGGAATGTATATTTTTTCTTCGCCCCACCCTAAAGCAAAAATTATACAGGCAGTAACAATATAAATAAGTAGTCCTATAACAACAATTGACATAGCTATTACTCCCTGTTTACTTGAAAAAATTTCTCCTGTACCTTTAACAATCCAATACAATATATAAAGTTCAGAAATAATGGCTACTGTGACACTAAAAAAACATAAAATTATTAATATGTCTTTCATTTCTCACCTCCTACGGACTTCGTGATATGAACAATCGAAGCATCTAACATCCTAATATTGCAAATATTGCATATATTGCCCACGTAATTTGAGGTGATATAAGCATATATACCCATGCTCCCGTAGCTCTATCTGATGCTAACCAACTTCCATCTTTTTTATGTTCATAAAAAACTACTCCTATACTGATTAAGGAAAATATTGTGTTGAATATTAAGAGAATAAGTTTCGCTTTAAAAAAAACATCCACAGCACTAATCATTTTTTCTCACCTCATTTCCAAATTGTGAACGGATAGTTTTTTTTACAGCCTCAGTATCAGCGAACTCGAGAAGAAGCTCAAGTTCGCTTCTTTCACGAGAAGAAAATGCATCCATTCCGTTTCTTAGCTTTATCCATTCTGGATAAGAAATTCCACATAATGCCTCAATGTATTTCTCCATTGTCGCTACCTCTCTTTCTAAGTAATTTTTACCTGTCATAAAAACACTGACAAATTTTACGAGTGAGTTTCAATGCCTCCAGTTTCGTATTGTCGTTCTCTGTTTGACAAAACAGTCTTAACACTTCTGTTATAATAAATTTCTGCCAATCCCTATCAAATCTCTCTGCTAATTCCTCAAAGTCTTCTCTTTGAATACGATAAATACCTCTTTCAGCTCTCTCCTTCCCTCTAAATCCTTTTGCTAACTCCAAAGCATCCTCAAGCTCGTCATCATCCATAAAGCTCAATTCAGGACACTCGGCTCGCAGTTCTTCCACTGTTGTATCGTCAGTAAAATCTCCTGCTATAGCCTTTACCAGCTCTAAATACTCTCGTAGTGCCTGTCCTATACTGGACGCCGATTGTGTTTCCTGCAACTCATGAATAATCTCTCTTAATTCTTCCATTATCTCTACCTCTCTCTTCTCTTATTGCTTAATTTTTGGTTTTTCTACTTTTAGTAGAATAACAAGGTAAAAAAATATAGTCTTGTGGAATATTATATAACCTTGACATCATTTCCATCTCTGGTATTCCAGGAACAACCCTGCCTTTTTCCCAGTTCACAATCGTTGTCTTGCTTATTTTCATGACCTTAGCAACTTCTTCCTGTGTCATTCCAGCATTTACACGTGCCGCCGCAAGACTAATTTGTAGTTTTTTCAATGTATCACCTCGCTTTCTATAAAAATACTATACTCTACTTTTTGTAGAATGTCAATACTTTTTGTAAACTTTTTTCAATTTTAGTATTGTATTTTTTCTACTTTCTGTTATACTTATATTATAAGGAGGTACTTGAAATGCCAGAAGAAATTTATAGAAAAATTTTTTCCAAAAACTTAAACCGTTATATGGAAATCAATCAAAAAACTCAAACAGATATTGTAAATGATTTAGGATTTAACAAGTCTGCTGTTTCTACTTGGTGTAACGGCACTCGCCTACCAAGGATGGATAAAGTAAACATTTTAGCTAAATACTTTGGTGTTGAGCGTTCGGACTTAACAGAAGATAAAACGGAAAAAGATATACAACGAAAAGGTGTCGTCATTAACGTCCTTGGACGTGTAGCAGCTGGTATTCCTATTGAAGCTATAGAAGAAATTATTGATACAGAAGAGATAACATTAGAATTAGCTCGAACAGGAAAATTTTTTGGTTTAAAAATCAAAGGTGATTCCATGTCTCCTAACATTTGTGACGGTGATGTCGTCATTGTTCGTCAGCAAGAAGACGCTGAATCAGGAGACATTATTATCGCTACAGTTAATGGAGACGAAGCAACTTGTAAAAGACTTCGTAAGTATAAAGATGGTATAGAATTAATTTCTAATAATCCAAGTTATGCTCCATTTGAATTTAATAATAAAGAAATTGCGGAAAAACCTGTAAAAATCATTGGAAAAGTAGTGGAACTTAGAAGAAAGTTTTAAGATGTTTTGATGACATAAATTTACTTTAAAGACTGGAGGTATTGATTTGACAAACAAAAATTTCCAAGGGAAAGCTAAAAATAACCTTACTCTTCCTATAACTAAAACAAATTTTGAATGGAAACATATCCAAGTTTTAAAGAAATTAAATAACAAGCCAACAACATACATGATTACTGGATGGTTAGCTGAACAGATTGATATTGATGAATTTGTTATAATTCTCCAAAAGCTTCATTTACTCAAAATCGCTCCAATTGAAATAGGATTAAATTTTATAGGAGTAGCAAAGCTTAAGAATATATTGAAAAAATCCAAATTAAAAGTATCTGGGAAAAAAGGTGAATTAATAGAGAGAATATTAAAAAACTTGACGGAAGAGGATATAAGAAATTTTGATGAATACCAAGATTACTATACCTTAACAAATGAAGGCAACGCCATGTTAAAAGATTTTGAACAAAAACAAAAAGAAATACTTGAGTCTATTATTGATACGATATTGATGAAAGATTTCAAAAAAGCATACGACATGATTTGTAAAATAAAAAATAGTAAACCAAATCTATACGAAAATATTAATATAGCAAAAGAACTTCTTACAAATCAGAATCTCTATTCTGAACAATTAGACAACAGTACAAATAAAGTTACAACTGCTATTTTAATATATCTTACCGCAACTGGTAATTCAAGTGCTGAGGAACAAAAATTATTATTTGAAGCCTATAATATCAAAGAGATAGATGCTGTTACTAAATATGAGGCTGATATTATCAGAAGCAAGTTTATTATCAATAACTACTCTAAGGAGCTTGAATGTGAATATTATGAATATAATGCCACATTTGATATTAATACTTGTCCAATATGTGGTAAGCTAGATGGTAAAAAAATCAAATTAAATAAAGCTAAAATCGGCGTAAACTGTCCACCTATGCATATCGGATGCAGATGTGATATATCACCTGTTTATAAACATGACACATCGCTTAGTTCGAAATGGTGTAGAAACCCCTTGACAGGAAAAAGTGAAACAACTTCCTGCAAAACATATTCTGAATGGAGAAAACAATATAAGAATATAAAATAGACAATTACATTGTATATTTTGAGCCAGCACTAGGAATATTGGAAAGGAAGTGAACTTTGGCTATGGAATTAGTGAAACGCCTAGTTCTTGCATGGGACCCTGATTACACAAAATTAACACCTCAAGAACTCACTGCGTTAGAAGAGGCAGAGAATGGCGAGTACATTGATGCCGAGGATATCGATTGGGATAATTGAAACACAATATGTTTCACACCAACACTAGGAATATTGGAAAGGAAGTGATTTGAATGATATATCCATTTATGACTTTAGAAGACGAAACAGAAGTTGTTCATTCTGAAATGTTACCAAACGGAGAAGTTAAGGTATATTTTGAAAAACCAGACGAAAAAGATGGTTTTCATCACGCCACATGCTATCTTCCTAGCTACAGATGGGAAGATATTTACGGTTTTAACAATGATGAATTAAAAGCCCTGCAAGAATTTACAGAGTCAGCCGCACATTTAATCATAGAGTTTTCTCAGGAAGGAGGCTTCGACAGTGCCTCAAATTTTTAAAATTGGCTCTTACAGAGTTTATTTTTGGACAAATGAAGGGAAACCTCTTGAACCTATTCATGTCCACGTATCATTAGGCAAACCAAGTGCTAACTCTACTAAAATTTGGATTACCAAAGCTGGAAAATGCCTTCTTTGTAACAATAATTCCCAAATTCCTGCAAAGACTCTAAGAAACATTATGCGCATGATTGAACTTAGAAATGTGCAGATTGTGGAAGCATGGTATCGATATTTTGGAACTATCAATTATTATTGTTAAGGATTAATAGGAGCATTGGAACGAAAATAGTAAAATTATAGCATTTTTGCCGAAAGTACTGTATTTCCGTTACATTCTTTGTTATACTTTGTATATAATATAATTATACAAGGAGGAATATGTATGAAACACAAGAAACTATTAACCGTAGCTCTATTGGCGATTATGTCATTTAATATAGTTGCTTGTAACTCAACATCCAAACAAGAGGAATCTCAACCTCAATCATCTTCTACAACTACAGAGACTCAAAATGAAGCAACAGAAAGCGATAAAATCTCCGCCGAGAAGAAATTATTAGATGTTACCGTTCATTTACCTGCTAGCCTCACCTCCGATACCACTAATGAGGACATAAATAAAGCTTTGGAGGAAGGTGAAGAATATGGCATAAAGAATATCACTAAAAATGACGATGGTTCGATAGACATAAAAATGTCCAAAAGTGGTCATAAAAAAATTTTAACAGAGTTCAAGAAAAACATAGATGAAACACTTAACTCTATGATTGAGGATAAAGAAACTTATCCTTCCTTTGAATCTATTACTTATAATGACGATATGACGTCTTTTGATGTTACTGTTGACCCTGATAAATTCAGTGATTGGGATTCCATGTATGCTATAACTTTTTATTTTAGCGGAATGATGTATCAAGCATTTAATGCCGTACCAGAAGATGA
This sequence comes from Blautia sp., assembly GCA_030841965.1. Lineage (GTDB taxonomy): Bacteria > Bacillota > Clostridia > Lachnospirales > Lachnospiraceae > JAUUSJ01. The sequence continues at coordinate 1,717 of JAUUSJ010000191.1, read as the reverse complement.
GGTTAAGGTTATTGTAAATTTCGTAGATAAAAATACTGGCGAAATTATCAAAAGCGGAGATAGTAGCAATCTGTCAAACAATACAACCGCAACTACTGAGTCAGAAAATTAACTTAAATTAAGGGAGGAAAAATCATGAAAAAGAAATTATTACTATTAACTCTTATTTTTGCATTACTATTACCAGTTTCAGCCAACGCCGCAAACCCTAAAAAAGTAATTTATCTGGAACATGGTAAAACATACAAAAGCTACGATGTAACTGGAAATGGAACAAAGGACAAATTCAAATATAGCTACAACAGCAACAGGACTCGTTTAAATCTATATTTAAATGGAACTCTTAGAACTTCCATTTCAGTTCCATCAAAAGGGTCTTATTTGCAATTATGTAGTCTTAACAATAATACTGTATTTCTTTCCAAGGTAGATGGTTATTCAAGTGCTTGTGAACCTTCTCTGTACATTTACAGTAATAAAACATTCAAGAAAGTTTTTTCTTATTCTAGTTTTAAAAAAGCAACGCCTTATATAGATGTACAATATATGGAACCTTCAAAAGTTACCAGTAATTCTATCACTATGAATTTCAGTATGGAGGCACCTAGCTATATACGCTCTATGAATACATTTAAGAAATCAAGTACCCCAATAAGTTGGAACGTAAAATACAACGTTAAAAACAAGAAACTTTCCTTGGCTTCAAGAACATACCTTACTACTCAAAAGAAGTTTACAGCATTAACCACCTTTAAAACTTCAACAACTGCTCCAACTAGCAAATACAATTCTTTCACTGTAAAAAAGGGAGACAAGATAACATTACTGAAAATATACTGTCCATCCAACGGAAAGCAATGGTATAAAATAAGAAAAGGTTCCAAAGAAGGATGGTTCCAAGATTCTAGTAGCAGACTATTAAAATAAAGGAGGCAATTCATGATTAGTATTGAAGTACTACGAGAATACTATAAACAACATAAGGTATTTATGAGTGAACATGCCTCAAACAGATGTATGCAACGTAGACTGACGCAACGAGACATAAAAAATTGCGTGATGACTGGTGAAATTATAGAACAATATCCTGGAGATTTTCCGTGGCCCAGTTGTTTAATATTTGGATATGCTATAGACAAAAGAATTATACATGTTGTAGCAAGCGATAATGGAGATTTCTCTAAAATTATTACAGCATATATTCCAGATACTGAAACGTTTGAAAGTGATTTAAAAACAAGAAAGGAGAAAAAACAATGATTAAATGCTTATCTTGTAAAAGTGGAGAAATGGTCGAATCCACAACCACATACACAACTGTTTTGCAGGGTTGTGTTTTGATTATCAAAAATGTTCCTTGTATAGAATGTAAGCAATGTGGTGATGTGTTGTTTAATACCGATATTCTTGAAAAAATTAATGATATTGTTACAATGGCTGAAAAGATGGCTAGTGAAGTTTCAATTATTGATTATGCAAAAGTGGCATAATGTGAACTACTCGGCAACAAGCAACCGAGAATCCCATCCGAAATCTTAAACTGGTCGATTTCGACCCCTTTTGGATTTAACAAAAACCGCCCCTGCGCCAACAGGAACGGTTTCGTTGGTGCCGTATTGGCGTACGACACCTTAACATCTTACTTCCCCGAAGGGATGATACTATATGCAATCTGATTATATCATCTTCGGGGCATCTGGGCAAGTACTAGATGTTA
>JAUUSJ010000363.1 GCA_030841965.1 Blautia sp. | reverse complement strand
GAACTGATAGAATTTAGTGAGTTTTAACGACTACACTTTTCTTGACAATTCCAGTCTGTGTCTGCTCCTGATATATTCAGTTTGTTTCGGCTGCTGCAAAAGTTCCTGTTGAAATGAACGTAGTGCAGCACATAACAAGAGCCAGTGCACCCGCAATCCATCTTTTTCTATGATTTTTTTCCCAATTTTCTGTCCCCCTTTCATGGTCTGATACATGTGCTGGTTTCTGCTAAAAACATTCTGCCCCAATCTGTATCTTATCCTTTTTTCTGCTGTTGGTCCTGAGCAGACAAAAAGGAACCTGCAGTTTGCAGATTCCTTTTTGTCCGGCCACGGCCATAACGCAGGAGCCAGCTCCAAAATGAAGACTTTTCAACAAAAAACCCCCTCTGTCAGCGAATCTGCTTCCAGAGGGAGTCCCTCGAATAAAATATTTCTCTACTACAATTTTCTTATCCTAAATGCTTATCTGTGTCTCTTGCCCCATACATAAAGCGGCGTACTTCCATAACATCACCGATCACGACATAATAAACAACATAATTTCTTACATAAATACGATAATAGGGATAATCGCGCTTTTTTGCAGAACGATACGGTTCAAACGAAATTGGATTGTTCAATCTTTCCAATATGGCCGCTTCTACGTCATCAATCAGACGTAAAGCGGCATCCTCATTTTTCAATACATTTGTAATATAGTTTGCCGTACTAAGTAAATCCTGTTCAAAAAGAGGCAAATATCTGAGCCGATAGGTTTTATTTTCCATGTACCGCACTCCTTATATTACCAAATACGGTCTCATGGGAAAGTCTTTCATCTGTCATGGCGGCCTGCCTGTCTGCTTCATCAAGTTTCATCTCAATATTATCTGTCAGGCTGGCATATTCTTCCAGACTCAAAACCACCATAGCACCATAACCGTTTTTTGTCAGATAAACAGGTTTTCCCTCATTTACAATTGCTTCAATCTCTGGGAATTTATTTCTGAGGTCGGAAACAGGACGAATTTGTATCATACTCATACACTCCTTTCATATGATCTATTCTATCATAATTTTATCAGAATATTATCTTAAAAGCAATATTCCTTTTAAATCCGATTGCGTAAATTTACCTTCGGAATAAATGGGTTAGAGATCACCCTTCAATAGTATTTAGATAATAACTTCAATTTAATATCAGTAGGGCAATGGTATTTAGATAATAACTTCAATTTAATATCAGTAGGGTCTAACAAAAAATTTATATATAACACTTGACATATAAGCCAAAATATGCGGCCGATCTCGCTACAGA
>JAUUSJ010000190.1 GCA_030841965.1 Blautia sp. | reverse complement strand
TGACAAAAAGAATCCCGTATTTATGCGGGTTCTGGCGTTTCGCAAACGCCTATTTTGTTGTTACTAATAGGATAGCGTATTTTGTTGGAGTTTTTTATTTTTTATCTAGCACAACAGGTTAAATTAAATGGTATTGTCCGTGTTAATTGGATGAGTGGGTTTATAATTTCATGAGTAGTCGTCAAATAAAAGTAAAACAAGCAAAGGAGGAGATAAATTTGCAATTATATGAAAAAGAGGATTATATTTATAACCAGATTCCCATTAGAATTTATAATCATTCGATAGAAAAAGAAGAAATTCATACCCCATTGCATTGGCATCGAAGTATAGAGCTTGATTTAGCTCTAGAAGGACGTATTATTTTAAAAATTGACGGTAAAAATCAGGAGATGCGAAAAGATGATTGGAATGTTGTAAATAGTGGAGAGCTTCATTCGAATACTTGGGTGGAAAGGGAGGATTTATATAAGGGAATTACAGTATTGATTTCAAAATCTTTTTTGGATACATGGTTGGGAGAAGATGTGTATTTAGCTTATCCAGACAATATGATGGGACAGGAGCGAATACGGGAAGTTATAAAAAGACTCGGAGAAATAAAGGAAAAAGGTGGCAAGTTTTGTAAGGCAAAAATGATGGAAAATCTTTTTCTTTTAGTAAGACTTTTAGGTGAATATTGTATTCAAGAGAACACGGAAAATAGAGGCAGGCGCATGAAGGGAATCAATAATATTAAGAGTATTATTAACTATATTGATGTGCATTATAAAGAAAATATTACTCTTGATATTGTGGCGAAAGAGTTCCACTATTCACCAGCACATTTATCTAGATTATTTAAGGAGCATATAGGATATAATTTTTATGAGTATTTACAAGATGTAAGGCTTATGAATGCTATGGAATTATTGAAAAAATCAGAAGATATTTTGTTTATTGATTGTGCAATGGAAACTGGATTTCCAAATGTAAAATCTTTTATTGCGACATTTAAGAAAATTTATAATTGCACTCCTTCAGAATGGAGAAAAAGCAAAAATCGGGAAGTATAGTTCATGAAACTTCCTGATTTTTTTATTTTTGTGAGTTGAAAATGCAAAAAATTGACTATTGTAAAAACAAAAAAGGAAAAGAAAAGAGAGATATAGTGTATTATAATATAATCATCTTAGTTGAAACTTCAAGAAATAATATGGAGCGCACCGAAAAATTTTGCGATGTCAAACGATGGGATAAAATTTATAGGAAGAAGGAAAAGTGAAATGAATAAAGCACCAGAAAAAATGTCGTTATTAGAGAAGATAAGTTATGGGTTTGGTAATATGGGTCTATGTCTTGTCACTACGATTGTCACTACTTTTATTATGTATTTTTATACGGATGTGGTAAAAATAAGCCTGCTTCAGGTTGGAACGATTATGATGGTAGGGGGAATTGCGGATGCAATTTCTGATCTTGCCCTTGGAATTTTGGTCGATAAAACAAATACTCGTTGGGGAAAGGCACGTCCATATTTACTAATTTTTTCTATTCCATTAGCTGTAGCGTGTTTCTTTGTATTTCGTGTACCGGATGCAAGTGCAAACGTAAGATATATTTATGCATTAATTACTTACTTGCTTTATACATTGGCATATACATGTATTTGTATTCCACAAAATGTATTAATGGCAAGCATTACTAATGATCCAAAAGAGCGTCTTGGAACGAATATGTTTGGTTCACTTGGTACTAATATCGGACAGTTAATTCCTAATGCATTTGCGTTAACTCTTGTAGCTGTCTTGGGGAAAGGTTCTGAGTATAATGGATATGGACGTACAGTAATTGTTTTTGGAGTTATCGGAGCATTATTGATTTTAGCAGATTTTAAATTTACAAATGAAAGATGTAATCCTCCTGCAGGAGAAAAGATTACAATGAAGGATACATTTCAGGCATTTAAAAATTTGCCATGGCTTATTAGCACAGTGACTACGCTGTTGACTATAGTAATTGTAGTAATTCGCGCATCGACAACCGTATATTTTACAGAGAATGTATTAAAAGCTCCAGAAATGGCAGCAAAATTATTGTCGATTTCCAATATTATTGCCATTCCGATTACATTAGTGATTCCGTTCTTCGCCTCTAAAATTGGCAAGAGAAATCTTGTTCTGATAGGAGGAACAATGGGAATAGTTGGTTCAATAGGAATTTTCTTCTTAAAATCTAATCTGATGATAGTCATGGCTTTATCTGTATTGATATCTGTAGGTATTGCATTGCCAAATGGTGTGGTTTATGTAATGGCTGCTGAGAGTATCGATTATGGTGAATGGAAATTTAGAAAGCGTGTACAGGGTTCTTTGATGGCATTTGTAGGATTTGCTGTTAAGGTTTCTAATTCTATTGCAACAATGATTATTTCGACTATTTTGAATGCAGGAGGATATGTTGGAGGAGCAGAGACCCAGACTTCTTCAGCGATAAAGGCAATTGAGTTTAATTATCTAGGTTTGCCAATGATTTTATTTGTCATTATTATTATCGCAAATTTATTTTACACGCTTGATAAGAAGTATCCACAGATTAAGGCTGAATTGGATGAGCGTCATAAAAGTATAGCAGCATAAATATGAGGGAGGAGATAGTGATGAGCATTATAATACCGAGTGAGATGGAAGAAAAGATTCTTCAGGGAGTATATGAAGAAAAAGGTGATGAGCAAAAGACACCAACGGTGCAGGAAGTTATTGATAAAATACTTTTGGACATGTGTGGAGGTCCGAAATTTGAGAAAACTTGTGATATTATCTCTGTTGGAAGTCCTGAAACTAAGGTTACAGGCATTGTGACAACCTTTATGGCTACATATGATGTAATACGGGAGGCAATTCAACTAGGAGCCAATTTTATCATTACACATGAACCTACTTGGTTTACGGGGATGGATGAGACAGAATGGTGCCAGGAGGACAGTGTTTATCTTGCAAAACGTAAATATCTGGAGGAGAATAATATTACAGTATGGAGACTTCATGATCATATGCATTTAGGGTCAGATACAGATTATATTTATGCTGGATTAATAAATGAAATTGGATGGAATGCCTATCTTCAACCTGATGAAAAGGAACCATGGGTCTATGTTATTCCTGAAACAACGGTAGGAGAATTGGCAGAGTTTTTTAAAGAAAAGTTAAATATGGATACGATACAGATTATTGGTTCTCCTGAAATGAAAGTAAGAAGAGTTGGAATATTAGTAGGTGGAGGGAGTCTTGGGTTCGGTGTAGAGGCAATGCCTATGCAGGTTATGGAGCGCAATAAGCTGGATTTAATGATTGTCGGTGATATTACAGAGTGGACAATTTGTGCTTATATCAATGATGCATATCAGATGGGATTTAATCGTGCAATGCTGACTCTTGGACATGAGAGAAGCGAGGAATCTGGTATGAAATATCTCGCTTCATGGTTACAAGAGCGATGTGATGTTCCAGTTACTTTTGTGGATGCGAAAGAGCCATTTCAATATTTATAATAATTAGGATAGTTTTGTAGAGAATCTTAATGAATAATTAAAAATAGAAAAGTACCTGATTTTCTGTCGTTGGAATCAGGTACTATATTATAGAAAGAAGGATATAAGATTATGAAATGGGTAAGTTCATTCAGTTATTTGCCAATTGATTATTCAGTAGTGTTAGCAGAAATAAAAAATCAAACTCAACGAGTTGTTTTTGATAATAATTTAAATGGGAACTGGATTAGACTGCGTTTTTCCAATCGCTATTCCAAAAATCCTTTGGTACTTCAGAGAGTGACAATTGGTGTTGTCAAAAAAAACCAGATTAAATCAGTGAAAGAAGTAACTTTAAAGGAAAATAAAGTTATTTGTTTAGAGCCAGGAGAGGAATGTTATAGTGATGAGATAGAGTTTAGTGTTACTGCGGGAGATCAGATTGCTGTTTCAAGCTATGTGAAAGATACTCAGTCTATCGGCAGTATTTGTGCACTGTGGTCACAAAATGGTGCAATTGTGTCCAATAGCAAAGACGGTGATTTTACAGATGGGAATTGTTATGAAGGTGTAGATTCACAAGATATTTATACAGTAATTAAGGAAGATCCAAATCCTATAAAAGGAATGTTTTTCTATGGATTTTCAGGTGTTCAGGTGCTGACAGAGGATAGTGTAAAAACTATAGGGGCATTCGGTGACTCAATTACGCATATGTCTTATATGACAAATGCTCTCTATAAAAGACTTTTGTCGGCGTATCCAGGGAGAGTTGCTTTATTAAATCGAGGAATTGGTGGAAATCGTTTGCTTCATGATGCGACTTATGTTGAGATGATTCCAGGAAATGGAAGTTGTTTTGGAAAAGCCGGGCTAAAAAGGTTTGAGAGAGATTTGTTTAGCGAAGAGAAAGTGGATACAGTATTAGTACTTGAGGGAATCAATGATATTATGCATCCGATTCAATTTGATATGCCTAGTGAGATTATAAAACCAGAAGAACTTGAGATGGGATATAGACAAATAGCAGAAATAGCACATCGTCATGGAGCAAGAATTTTTGGTGCAACTATTACGCCTTGCGGCAGTAATGAATATCCTGATGAATGGATGGAACAATTTGAAAAAATTAGAGTAGAGATTAATAATCGGATTCGCAGTGGCTTAGACTATGATGGAATTTTTGATTATGATGAAGCAGTCAGAGACGAGAAACGACCTAGCTATATGAAAGATTGCTATCATATTTGGGATGGATTGCATCCAAATGATAAAGGTGGTGAAGCTATGGTTGCGAAGATTAATTTAAAACAACTTGTGGAGTGAGATGAGGAAGAAATATGCGAAAATCAAGAATTAATACAATGCTTTTTCCAGGAGGGAAAAGAAAAGCTTTAACATTAAGCTATGACGATGGGGTTATTCAAGATCGACATTTGGTAGATTTGATGCGACGTTATGGCGTGAAAGGAACTTTTAATTTGAATTCAGGATTGCTTGGAAGAGATATGTGTATGGAAATAAATGGAAAAATAATTGATATTTCAACAGTTTCCTTTCATGAAATTCCGAGTTTATATGAGTCATTTGAGGTGGCTACGCATGCATCAGAGCATTCAGCTCTTACGGGATTTGGAAGTGCTGCTCTAAGTGAAATTTTAGAAGATCGAAAAGTATTGGAAAATTTAGTGCCTTATTTGGTACAGGGACATGCGTATCCCTTTGGGTTATACGATGAGAATTTGGTTGCTATGCTGAGAGCAGCAGGTATTTTGTATGCTAGAACGGTTAATTCTACAGAGTCATTTGAATTGCCACGTGATTTTCTAAGATGGAATCCAACTTGTCATCATTCTAATCCGCGACTTATGGAGCTGGTACGTTGCTTTTGTGAGCAGGAGGATTTATTTGGACAACCAAAGTTATTTTATATGTGGGGACATGCATATGAATTTGATTTAGAGCAGAGCTGGGATGAAATAGAAGAGTTTATGAATTATATTTCAGGTTATCATGAGAAAATTTGGATGGCAACTAATATTGAAATTGTGGAATATATAGTAGCGTATCGAAAACTTCGTTTTTCGGCGAATGGGAGGAAGGTATTTAATCCATCATCAAAGACAATTTGGATGGAGAGTCTTGGAAAAATATATGAAATACCTTCTGGTGAGATAATTATTATGTAGGAAAAGTGAGGAAAGTGTTATGGCAGTGATGAATATTACATTTGGTTCGGTATGTTTATATAGATTTGTGGATTTTACTGCAATCGTTCCAATAGAGATGGCAAGTATATCAGGAGTCCAGATAGAGAAACCAGATAAATTTAAGACATTATATTTATTACATGGATTGGGTGGAAATCATAGAGATTGGCTACAAGCATCACGCATCCGTGAGATTGCAGAAAAGTATAATTTGGCGGTTATTCTTCCATCTGGAGAGAATAGTTTTTATGTCGATGGTTCAACAATTGGTAGTAAATATGGGAGTTTTGTAGGAAAAGAGTTGGTTGATTTCACACGTAAACTGTTTCCACTGTCAGATAAAAAAGAAGATACATATATAGGAGGATTATCTATGGGAGGATTTGGTGCGGTACATACTGCTTTGATGTATCCAGATACATTTTCAAAGGCATTTGCTTTTTCCTCTGCATTTGTTACTGATCGAATTTCCAAACTAAAGCCAGGGGAGGCAGATGATATTTTGGATTTTGAGTCTTATACGAAGATCTTTGGAAACTTGGCGCAATTGGAAAATAGTCCACATAATCCGAAAGAATTAATTAGAAAAGTTAAAAGTAATAAAGTGACAATACCCGAACTATTTTTGGCTTGTGGAACAGAAGATTTTTTGATAAGTGAAAATCGGGAATTTAAAAAGTATCTCGATTCACAGCATATACCAGTTTGCTATATAGAGGATGAGGGAGATCACAACTTTGATTTTTGGAACCGTTACCTAGAACCAGCGGTTCAATGGCTAGAGAAATAATGATAATATTCTAGAAAAAAGAGGTAGTAAGCTAAATCATAATAGAAATTGGTTTTCCACTAATAATTCTTTTATCATTTGCTTTGAATGATAACGTAAAATTTTTGTAAGTAAAAAAGCGAGTAACTCATATTATCCTTATAAAAATAAAAAGAATCTTATAGTGCTTTTTTTTAGTACATTATAGTGTTTTGCCAGTACACAGCGGAGAGAGTTCATAGATATGTCCTCCAAAAACGATAGAGAGTGGAGCGGTTTTTCGATATACTTAGC
>JAUUSJ010000189.1 GCA_030841965.1 Blautia sp. | reverse complement strand
ATCGAAAAAATCCTTGATTTTCAAGGAAAAAGGACTTGACTTAATAGGGAGGTAAATTTATGAAATGTATTTTCTGCCACGGCATAAAAGAAGAGCAAATACTTACTACCACTAAAAATTTTATTGTTATTTATGATATTAATCCTATTCAAATAGGACACTTATTAATCATTTCCAAAGAACATTATAAAAATATTCAAGATGTTCCCCCAGCAATCTTAACCGAACTTATTATGCTTGAACAGCAATTGACTCAAATTATTGAAAATAATTTTGATGTATTAGGTGTTTCAATTATAAGTAATAATGGGCGTGTTATGGATGAAGGTACACATTTTCATGTTCACATTATCCCACGTTATGCTAACGATGCTTTTTGGGATAATCAAAACATTATACAGCATGACTTATCTACTGAAAAGCTCTCGCACTATTTGTCTACTAAAACTTTTATGGAACTCAACTAATATCATTTTATAATCTTTGAACTACCCATCACCTAAAGGTAATGGGCTTCTAAGGGGCTTCGCCCCTATTTAAGAAGTCTGGTATTTCAGTTTCCACCTGAAAAGTCAGGCAACCCTTATTCTTATTGGCGTGTCCACTTCGCCACTACTGTATAGGACTTTTCCGTCCACAACGCTACTTTTTACTGTAAGCAATATGACTATACTTTTTGCAGAAGGCTAACTGACGCTTAAAATTTTACGTACGGTACGATTAGACAGTACAACCACCTATTTTAACTTGTCAAAGTACGAATGTGATGTGCTTACATATTTATATGATATCATGTGTTTTGTTGAAATACAATGTTTTTCGTGTACTTTGTCGGGTGTAACGCCATTCATCCCACGGTCTAAAGACCATGGGTTTTCTGGCTAAATTATTATAAAAAAATAAGATGTCAATTTCTATGCTTAAGTGAATTTGACATCTTATTTAGATTGATAATATATTGTTCTGAATACAGAATATATATGGATACTTTACTAAAACTTGATTTTTTCTAATTTTTCTGATTCTTTTTCTATAACCTTCTTATCTATTCTTTGAAATAAAATTTCTATCTCAGGAATCTGATATCCCTCAGGTACTGATTGTCTTTGCCATTTATTATTTATATTTAACCATTTAAACACTTTTGCAGAGGAAAATGGCAAGAATGGAGATAAAAGAACAGATAAATTGGCAATCATTTGCACACACTGATAAAGGGTATTTTTGCACACTTTTTCGTTGGTATTTCTAGTAATCCACGGTTGTTCTGCATCAAAAAATTTATTTGCCATTCTTATAAAATCAAATATATCATTAATAGCATCCTTAAACATTCCTTTTTCTATTAGTTTTCCCGTAGAAACAAACAATTCTTCTATTTTCTCATTCATTGATGGGTTATCCTCCCCTTTTGGTACAATACCATTCCAATATTTATTTATAAATGTCAATGAACGATTAATAAAATTTCCATATGCTCCCAATAGCTCTCCATTATGACTATGCACATATTCTCTCCACGAAAAATCGGCATCCTTTTTTTCTGGACCATTCGCTAGAAAAAAATATCGAATCGAATCTGGTTCATAGTGCTGTAATAAATCTTTTACCCAAATTGCATAATTTTGGCTAGTGGATATTTTTCTTCCTTCCAATGTAAGATATTCATTTGATACAATTTGATCTGGTAAATGCCATTTCTTATCATTAGCTATCAGAAGTGCTGGTAATATAATAGAATGAAAAGGAATATTATCTTTACCATGTACATAATAATGCTTTGAATTTTCACCTTTACTCCAAAGTGCTTCAAAATCATCCTGCCTCGTCTCAGCTACAATTTTGCTTGCAGATAAATATCCCAACACATTTTCTGCCCAAATATAAATAGTTTTATTTTCATATCCTTTTTTAGGCACATTAATTCCCCAACTCAAATCTCTTGTTAATGCGCGATCTCTCAAACCTTCACTTATATATCTATTTGTGAATGCTATTGCATTTTTTCTCCACTCTGGATGATTATCCATCAATTCTTTGAGTTGCTTTTCCAAACTTGAAATTTCTATATATAAATGTTTAGAATTTTTAAAACTTATCTTTCTACCACAAATAGCACATACAGGTTCCAATAAATTTTCAGTCTCCAGCACAGCACCACAATTATCACATTGATCTCCACGGGTATCTTTTCCACAATGTGGACAACGTCCTAATACAAAACGATCAGCCAAAAAAGTATCACATTTATCACAATATGCTTGCGGAGTTTCCTTTTCGTAAACGTATTTACTCTCATAAAGTTTTTTATGAAAATCTGTCACAAAATCTTTATGTTCTTCAGAAGACGTTTTTATATACATATCATAACTAAATCCTAATTTTTCAAAACATTCTTTAAATTCCTCATGATAAAAATCACTAATTTCCTTTGGTGTTTTTCCCTCTTTCTTAGCACGAATTGCAACAGGAGTTCCATGACAATCACTACCAGATACAAAATATACATTATCACCAATTGCTCTATGATACCTCGCCAATACATCTCCCGCTAACAAACCTGCAATATGTCCTATATGCAAAGAACCATTTGCATAAGGCCACGCACCTCCAATTAAAATATTTTTCATAATACATACCTCATTTCTTAATAGTAGTAACTTAAAGTTTTCATTTATATAGTTATTTAACTTACACTCAAATATTGATACAAATATATCTATTTTTTATATTTATATCTCAGATAAATCTTATATTTTACTTACTTTTTTACTTTTGGTCATTGTTTTCTAAAAGTAAAAACAAGCTAAATTTCCAAAAAAAAGCCCTCCTCTCTGAAAAATTTCTTTTTCAGGGACGAGAGCATCTGCTTCGTGTTACCACCCTAAATTCACCTATGCCTCACGACATAAGCCTTATTAACTACAGATGAGAAATGATTCACCGATAGTCTATCACTATAACGGGTGAACCCGTCGTAGCCTTAGCATAATAACCTCGGTACGCAGCTCCAAGACCATCTTCAATAATTCCTTCTGTGCCTGTTCTCACCTAATCAGGCTCTCTGTAACATATCTAACTATTTACTCTTCTCTTCATTGCCTTTCGTTTTTAGTATATCATATTTAATCGATTTATTAAACTAAAATTAAAAAAATAATCCTTTAAATCCATATTTAAATTCCATAAAATAAAGTTTACCTGTAATATACTTAAATATATTACGGAAATGGCGGCGCTTACCGTAAGTAAACGCCGCCTCTGTTCTTAAAACTGGTCTAAAATATCATGGTGCCCGACATCGACGAGGATAATCATTTTGTCACCTTCATAGTACCAGATAATGCGAATGTCCATGTTGACGCTGCACTCAAACAAATCCCTGGTACCTTGGATACGCTTGGTGCGTAAGGATGGGTGCATAGGATTTTCAGCCAAAAGCTACAATTTGTTTTGAAGCTGTTTTTTCTCCTGTGCGGTCAAATTCTTAAAATGTTTTTGGAATCGTTTGGTAAAAGCAAATTGTTAGGCCATCAATCCGCCTCCAATTTTGCAAACAGTGCGTCCACACTGTCGAATACGGACTGTTCACCAGAGACAATCTTTGCTTTTGCCTCGTCAATTTCTCCGCGGAGCTCATCGAGGTACTTTTTCGGATATACAACAACTGGCATCATGCAGATGGTTCCGTCCTGCTCGAAAATTTCCAGTTTATCCCCTTCGGAGAGACCTAGTTTTACGATGATTTCTTTTGGAATGGTAATCTGTGACTTCTGACGTAATTCGGCCAGCATACAATCATCTCCTTTACTACAAGATTGAAAGTAGGAATTTCTAACTTTCTTACTTATAGTATACTTACCTTCCTTGGATTATGCAAGGGGTGCGAAAAAAAGGGGACTTGATTTCTCGCATCCCCCAGTGTATAATGAACTCAGAAAGGTAATCAGATGCAAGATCTGATGCCCTCAGTAAACGAATATAGTCAATAAGACAATAGCATCTACTTTGGCGAGGGGATGCTATTTCTTATTATGTCGATTATCTATGTAGGTCAAAGCCGCAAAAATCACCAATAATAAAGTCAAAACTTCCATTGTATTCATGGGCATCACCCTCTTTCTTAAAAACTAGAGGGCAAAATCGAAATGCATCCGTCTTTCTGATTGAATTATACTGAATAAGTATAGCACAGAGGAATTTGTAAGGCAATAAGGTAAAATGTAATGTAATAAAAAATGAGAGAGATAATATTCGGTAAAGCTTAAGAAATACTTAACATACATTTTGTATAGTCTCAAATCGCTTATAAGCTTGGATTCATTTTGATTTATCAATGATTACACTAAAATAAAAAACGCTGTAAGCCCTTGAAACCAAAAACTTACAGCGTTAATAATTAGCGTCCCAGAGAGGATTTGAACCTCCGACACCCGCCTTAGGAGGGCGGTGCTCTATCCAGCTGAGCTACTGAGACATATATGATAGCTTCTTTATCTTTTATCCTCTATCATCATACCCTACTTAAAGCAGAAAGTCAAGTTTAGAATTTTACCTTTTATATATAATCCAAGTTTCCCTGAAGCCATATAATTCCCTTAAATCTTCTCCCAATCTTAGGCTCTCCAAATAGATGTCTTTTATTGATACAAATCTGGACATCAATAGAATTACATACAACGGATAAATAATAAACCTGCTCCAATGTTTTTTTATTCACTTCTTCTCTCACTTGAACAATGGTACCTAAAATAGAATACTTATCTGTCTCAATTCCATAAGGCATCCAGTAAGAATCCACAATCGTCAATACATCTTCTTTCTTTGTTCTCTTAGAAATCTGAGAATATAAATCCATATCTTCCAGAGTAAGATTCTCGATTGCCTCCATATCTCCCTTTCTCGCCTCCTGGACAAGACGGTCATATTTATGATTAATCTTTAATTCCTTTGCAGCCTGTCTTGGGTCCTTCTGGACAGATAATATAATCATCGCTTCTATCGAGAGAGCAGATAAAATAATATTATTCACCATCGGAAATAAATCTTTGTATTTCTTCATATTAATATAATGCACGAAATTTTGCACATAGAAAATGACTGGAATCCCAATATGGATACTCTCAAATACTCCCGCATAGGCGTTCTTATCACTATGCTTTTCTACCTGTATCTCCTGGTAAATCGGATTCTCTCCTGTCGTATACGGATAACAATACTCTACATCGATATATCCCATCTGATTAATCTCACCGGCAACAGAGATTCCAAAATGCTCTCCGTATTTTTTATTGCACTGAATGATTGAGGTGCCATCCTCATTCCTCGTTCTTGCCTCCTCGTCTGGATTTTCAATTGCTTCCGCTATAATTTCCCTATATTGTTCCTTCCCATAGAAACCGATCGCCGCTAGATAGTCATGCATAGATGACACCTCCTTTCTTCATACTAACTGCCGCCTGTCAGCGACAGCGATAAAAGATTTTTCTTCTTTTACTTAATTACTTTTTTTCCACCCATATAAGGAACTAAGACATCTGGAATTGTGATGCTTCCATCTTCGTTCTGGAAGTTCTCCAAAATCGCTGCTGTTGTTCTTCCGACTGCCACGCCGCTTCCATTTAATGTGTGAACAAACTTTGCCTTATCCTTAATATTATCTTTATACTTAATATTCGCTCTTCGAGCCTGGAATTCTTCAAAATTACTACAGCTTGAAATCTCCACATATCGATTATAACTTGGCATCCAAACTTCAATATCATATTTCATCGCCGCTGTAAATCCTAAATCTCCGATACAAATCTTTACAACACGGTATGGGAGACCTAAAAGCTGAAGAACATGCTCTGCATCTGCTGTCAATTTCTCCAACTCTTCATAAGACTGCTCTGGCTTTGTAAATTTAACAAGCTCTACTTTATTAAACTGATGCTGACGAATCAAACCTCTCGTATCTCTTCCTGCGGAACCCGCCTCAGCTCTAAAACAAGCGGTATAAGCAACATGCTTAATTGGCAACTGATTTCCATCCAAAATCTGTTCGCGATACATATTTGTGACTGGAACTTCTGCAGTTGGAACAAGGAAATACTCTTTTCCGTCTCCATATACTTTATATGCATCTTCCTCAAATTTTGGAAGTTGTCCTGTACCTGTCATACTCTCTCTGCTTACCATAAATGGAGGGAATACTTCTGTATATCCGTGTTGCTCTGTATGCGTGTCTAAGAAGAAATTCGTGATTGCTCTCTCTAATTTTGCTCCCAAATCTCTGTACACTGTGAATCTTGTACCAGAAATCTTTCCAGCTGTCTCTGGGTCTAAAATTCCAAGATTCTTTCCTAAGTCCCAATGTGCTTTTGGCTCAAAATCAAACTTTCTAGGCTCGCCGAATCTTCTGATTTCCACATTATCCTCATCTGTGCTTCCCTCTGGGACAGTTGGATTTGGGATATTAGGGATTGTGAGCATAAATGCATTTAATTTTTCATCTACATCTCTAATCTGGGCGTCTAAGCCTTTGATTTTGTCGGATAGCTCTTTCATCTCTTTAAAAATAGGAGCTGTATCCTCTCCCGCTTTTTTCATCGCTGGAATTTGTTTGGATACTTTATTTTGACGGCTTTTTAAAACTTCTACCTCGCTTAGTAATTCTCTTCTCTTAGAATCTAAAACTTGAAAATCGTCTAAATTAAAATCTTCATTTCTAGTTGCTAAAGCTTTTTTCACTTCTTCAAAATTGTTTCTCAATAACTTGATATCTAACATTATTTTATTTTCTCCTTTCAAACTCTCGTTTATTAGGCGTTTGCGAAACGCCAGAACCCGCATAAATACGGGATTCTTTTTGTC
>JAUUSJ010000188.1 GCA_030841965.1 Blautia sp. | reverse complement strand
ACAAACTCCCCTCTGGGGGCCTCATCCTTAAAATAAGAAACCGCCTCACTAAGCCTCATTCTATACACTCTCTCATGTCTCTTCGTCAATTCCTTACATAAACTCAATTCCCGCTCTCCAAGCACAGCAAAAAGCTCCTCCAACGTCCTCACAAGCCGATGTGGAGCCTCATACAGGATAATCGTCCTCGTCTCATTCACAAGAGACTCTAAAACCTGCCTTCTCTCCTTCTTATCCGCCGGCAAAAAAGCCTCAAATACAAACCGCCTCGTAGATAACCCCGACATCGAAAGAGCCGTCACAGCTGCGCAGGCTCCTGGAAGTGAGGTGACCAAAATCCCTGCCTCATAGCATTGTCTCACAATCTCCTCCCCGGGGTCAGAAATACCAGGAGTCCCCGCATCCGTCACTAGGGCGATATTTTCCCCCTGCTGCATTCTCTCGACAAGATACTTTGCCTTATCAACCTTATTAAACTCATGGTAGCTCGTCATCTTCGTCTTAATCTGAAAATGATTGAGCAATTTAATTGTATTCCTCGTATCTTCCGCCGCAATCAAATCAACTTCACTCAAAATCCGAACAACACGGTACGTAATATCTTCTAAATTTCCAATCGGAGTGGCGCATAAATAAAGCTGTCCCGCCATCAGGCATCCTCCCTTCCCCCGTATCCATAAATATTATAAACTTCCTCTGTATAAACTCCGGGCTCTTTGTACACAATCAACGGAGGCTCTATCTTAATTCTTGATTTGCCTCCCTTTACTGCCTCTATGAGAACAATATTCGGCTCTCTGTCTATATAAGGATGTACAAATCGCATTCTCTTTGGCTCTATTCCATTCTCCACAAGGGTATGAGTCAATTCTGCGAGTCGAAAACTGCGGTGCACCAGAAATAATTTTCCCATCGGCTTTAAAATCTTCTTTGCCTCTCTGACAATATCATAAAAATTACAACATATCTCATGTCTCGCAATCGCCTTAGAAGAATTTGGGTTTTGCAGACCATGATGGTCCGTCATATAAGGTGGATTACAAGTAATAACATGAAAACTCTCTCTCTCAAAATACGAAGAAGAAATCTTAATATCTCCCTGTACTATCTTCACCTTATCCTCGAGACGGTTCATCCTCACACTTCTAGTCGCCATATCAGCAAACTCTTCTTGAATCTCCAAACCATAAAACTCGCTTCCCTCTGTCTTTGCCTCGAGTAAAATCGGAATAATCCCTGTCCCTGTTCCAAAATCAAGAACTCTCTCTCCCTTTTTTACATGCACAAAATTCGACAATAAAACGGCATCCATGCCAAAACAAAATCCATCCCTCTTTTGGATAATCTGGTATCCCTTTCGATGCAAATCATCGATTCTCTCATCTGGCAATAACTCGGAAATCATGATAATTTCGACTTCCCTTCCATTTTCTCTAAGGCCTCAAGCTCCTTAAGTTCCTGATTCATCTTAACCTTATCCTTCTTTTTCTTGGACTTAAACTTAAGCTCATCCACCATATATTCTTTAATCTCTTTCTCTCCCGTCTCGTCTGCGACAATCACCTTTACCTTTTGTCGCAAAATACTAACCGAATGCACGACACCCTTGAATCCATCGTTCGTAAGAACATCGTCCCCCACAACTGGAAGCTTTCGGTTTAACTCCTCATAAGTTTCTTGTTCATTTTTCAGACAGCACATTAACCTTCCGCAGACACCTGAAATCTTTGTTGGATTCAGGGATAGATTCTGTTCCTTCGCCATCTTAATCGAGACAGGAATAAATTCAGAAAGATAGGAATGACAACATAGCGTTCTTCCGCAAATTCCGATTCCACCTAAAATCTTCGTCTCATCCCTCACTCCAATCTGTCGAAGCTCAATTCTCGTGCGAAAGACTGACGCCAAATCCTTGACAAGCTCTCGAAAGTCAATTCTTCCACCCGCCGTAAAATAAAACAGCAATTTATTATTATCGAATGTATACTCACAGTCGATTAATTTCATCTCTAGTCCATGTTTTTTAATCTTCTCAAGGCAAACGTCAAACGCCTCTTGTTTTTTTCTCTGATTCTCCTGTTGAATCTGGTCATCCTCCTCAGTAGCAATCCGAATAACAGACTTTAGAGAGGAAACAAGGTTTGACTCCTCTATCTGTCTCTTACCTAAGACAACTTTACCATACTCAATTCCTCTGGCTGTCTCTACGATTACATTGTCACCTACCTTCACATCATAGTCTTCTGGTGCAAAGAAATATATCTTTCCATTCTGTCTAAATCTCACACCGATTACATCTACCATAATTAATTCTCCTTAATCTCCCACAGTAAGAGTTCCATCGCCGTCTCAAAATTGACATTGGCGCGTAATCTCTTCTTGGTCTTCTCAAATGCCATTAAAATATTATTAATCTGTTCATATGATTTATAAATCGTGAGCTCTCTCAACTTCGTATATTCCTCTATAAAGATAACCTGGTCCAAATTTCCAGTTGCCTTTAATAATAAAACATCACGATACCACATCATCATCATATCAAGGAACTCTGTTATCTCTAGTTTATATTTGGATAAACTCTTCATATACTCAATGACCTCATAGTCTGTCATCTGGTCGATATATTTCAAGAGATGAACACAGTCCTTCCGCATCTGTTCAAACTCCTCTGACTGTGCAAGTCTCATTGCTTTTCCAATATTTCCCATGGAGTATTTCACTAAGAACTTCACTTTATCTGGGTCGATATCCATATGGTCCAAAATATATTTTTCTACCTCTTTATACTCAACTGGTTTTAGATGCAATGTAATACATCTAGAGATAATCGTAGGTAAAAATGAACCTATATTGGTTGTCAACAATATGATGACTGCATATTCTGGTGGCTCCTCAATCGTCTTCAAGAGAGCGTTCTGTGCCTGCTCGTTCATTTTTTCCGCTTCATCTATAATATAAATCTTATACGGTCCACTGTATGGCTTAATTATAATGTCGTTATTTACCTTTGTTCTAATCTCATCCACAGAGATAATATTCTCCTTCTCATGAGTCACCCATATAATATCTGGATGACTGTGAGACTTCGCCTGTACACAAGAATGACAAGTTCCACAGCTATCCTTTCCCTTTTGCTCACACTCTAATGCTCTAGAAAAAGCATCCGCTATCTCCTTTTTTCCACTTCCCTTTTCTCCCTCAAAAATATAGGCATGTGATATCTTCTTCATCTCAATTGCATCCTGCAAATGCTCTATAATCGCTTTATGTCCGACAATATCTCGAAATTGACTCATTTTTCTTCCTCCATTCTCTCTACAACATTATTACTGCTATCACAAATCTACTGTAAGATATTTGACTTCGCCATAACCTGCTGTAATTTTATCAAAATTTGCTCCTGTATCTTCTCTATCGGCAATGAGGCATCGATGACATAAATGCGCTCGCTATGCTCTGCCGCTAAAGTTCTATATCCATCTGCTACCATCTGGTGAAAATCCATCGTCTCCTTTTCCATTCGGTCAAGACTCTTTTGGTTTTTCTTTCTTCCAATTCCCTCTATCGCATCAATATCCAATAAAAATGTGATATCTGGCTCACATGCCTTTATAGCATAATGATTGATATCGTAGACCATCTTCGTTCCAAGCCCTCTGGCAATTCCCTGATAAACGGCAGAGGAATCGACAAAACGGTCACTGATAATTATCTTCCCTTCTTTTTTTGCTGGAGCAATGACCTGCTCAACAAGCTGTGCTCTCGCAGCCGCATAGAGCAGAGTCTCTGTTATATAACTCATATTTGTATGTTTTTCATCTAAAATAATCGAGCGAATCTCCTCACTAATCTTTGTTCCTCCTGGCTCTCTAGTAAGAATGACATCATATCCTTTTTTCTCAAAATGCTCTCTCAGCAACTGAATCTGCGTCGTCTTACCTGAGCCGTCCGCTCCCTCTATGGAAATAAATATTCCCTTCATCCTTCTTACTCCCATCTCATTTTTCTATTTGTTCCTTTTATATTCAATTGATATTGTTTATATGACATTGATTCTTTTTTTATTACCTTCCGAACTTGCTTTGCAAGTTCTCATAAGTTATACTATCATATTTTCCTGCATCTCTCAAGAGAAAAAGAAAGGGGTATTTGCAGGAATTTATAAAATTTTCCTGCAAATACCCTTTTTTATTTTATTTCTGGTCGATTAATTTTATGCTGCGAAGACATTTTTGAAGCGTTTTTCTCTGGCTATTATTGCCCTCTGTATATCCTGTCGCCATAACTACATGGTCATTTGTAAATGTCGCAAAGAAGGTGACATAATTATATACCTCATCGTCAATCTTAAATGTATAATACCAATTTCCTGTCGTCTCATTTTCTTTTGTAAACTTGCTTCCGACAACCTCTGCGTCCTCATAGAGGTCTTTCTTTTGTTCCTCGATATATTTCTCAAAAGATTTCTTTAATGTTGGAATCTCCTTTAAAGTTTTCTTTACTTCAGATTCCTCTGTAATATTTTGAATTTCAATCAAATCCTTCTTGGAAGAAAGGCTTGTCTCTGTCAATCTCTCGTCGATTGTCTCCCATGTTCCCTTTGGAAGAGTAATCGTATAACTATTGCTCACATCTGTGTAATCTCCCGCTTCTATAGAACGTTGAGAGATGCTTGTGCTCTCCGTTGCTCCAGCTGTCGTAGCCTCTGTTGTCGCTTCTTCTGTGGCCTTTGTCGACTCTGTCTGAGTCCCGCCCGTGCTCTCGCATCCAACTGCACTTACCATCATCATTGCTGCCAAACATATAGCTCCTAAACCTTTTTTATTTATCTTTCTCATTATAAAACTCTCCTTTCATCGTTATTCGTACTAACCAATATATCCTTCTATGATAGTATCTTAAATTGAGTTACTGCCTGCTGTAAACTTTCCAATAATGCTGTATCATCTTGTTTTGTCATCGCAATAACAGTAAAGTACTCTCCGTCCTTTACAAAACTTCCCTGAATCATATACGGATAATCGCCATCTTCATATTTTAATGTATAAACAGTCTGCTCCACACCTTCTTCTGTCTTTGTATCAAATGAGATAACGGTAGGATGTACTTCACCGTAAGAAATCTGTTCCTCTAACTCTTCTCTGCTCGAAGGAGTTTCTCCTAATGCACCCTCTGCATCCTCCGCAGATAGATAGGCAATCTCAAAATAAGACTGCTCGTCCTCCGACTGTAGGGATACCATACCATCTTCTTCTCTATCTACCTTCCAATTACCGTTTGGCAATTGTATCTCAAATTTATTCGACTCAGGTGTATAGGTTCCTGATACAATCTCATTTGTTTCTTCTTCTATCTCTTCTCCATCATCTACCTGTTCTACCTCTTCCTCGTCATCCACAGCAGTATCACTCGTGCTGCATCCGTATAAAGAAAATAGTAATACTATAGATAAACCACAAATCGTTATGCATTTTCTTATGTATCTTCTCAATATCAGCCCTTCTTTCTAATCAAAAGAGTAAACTAAATCCATACTCTTTACACATTCTTTTAACCTCTCATACGACTCCTTCTTGCCAGAGGTAATCGTTCCCTCTGCGATATATGTCGCATCAGCTCCACTAATAATATATGTTGCAGTATATTTTTTATCGCCCTTTGAATTTTTCTTTGCATAGTACATACGAATAATCGCATCCTTTTTTCCGCCGACAGCCACTCTCTCAAACTCCACGAGAGATTCCTTCTTAGAAGATAAAACTTTCTTCTTGGCTGATTCCTCGGATGTAGGGAACTTCTCACGCTGTTTTGTGGAATCTTTTCCCTCATAATAGGACACTGTTATCTCCTCACCCTTATCTGATGTAAAAATAATTGCTCCATCTTTTATACTTCCTGTCTTTTCCCAATCGCCCTTTGGAAGCTCAATAGAATAGTGATTCTCCACCTTATATGTACCGTCACTTATCTTTTTTGGAACCTCTTTCTCGGCAGCTGTCGTTGCCTCTGATGACGCCTCTGTCTTGGCCTCTGTTGTCGATTCCTCTGTATTATTCTCTGTTTTTCCTTCGCATCCGATAAATGCAAACATAAGTACAAAAGCTAGTATAAATACTGCTATTGTCTTTTTCCCTTTCACTTTAAGTCCTCCTTTTAAATTTAATGATAATTTCCCATTTTTAATAACTTAATAGCTCGACAATAAGTGGATTTTTAAGTCTTTTACTGGTCGAGTATCTAAAAGTTTTATACATAAAAATACTACTTTAAAACACAGATAAAGTCAAGTACATCTTTCGTATCGGTTTCAATTATAGTTAAGCAAAAAAAAGCTCAACAGCCAAAAACTGTTGAGCATCAATGAGACATCGGGGATTCGAACCCCGGACAACTTGATTAAAAGTCAAGTGCTCTACCAACTGAGCTAATATCCCATTTAATAAAAGATGCCCAGAACCGGAATCGAACCAGTGACACGAGGATTTTCAGTCCTCTGCTCTACCAACTGAGCTATCTGGGCTTATCTTTGAGTTGCGGGGGAAGGATTTGAACCAACGACCTTCGGGTTATGAGCCCGACGAGCTACCAGACTGCTCCACCCCGCGATAATATTTATTTGAATATCGATATTCCTTTTAAATATCAATAAATGGATGGGGAAGGATTCGAACCTTCGAAGGCGGTGCCAACAGATTTACAGTCTGCCCCCTT
Source organism: Blautia sp. (assembly GCA_030841965.1). Lineage (GTDB taxonomy): Bacteria > Bacillota > Clostridia > Lachnospirales > Lachnospiraceae > JAUUSJ01. The sequence goes on along the minus strand of JAUUSJ010000188.1, from coordinate 156 downwards.
TGGCCACTCGGGAACCCATCCAAAAAAGCCGACAATCGGACTTGAACCGATAACCTGCTGATTACAAATCAGCTGCTCTGCCAATTGAGCCATGTCGGCAAATATATGGGACCAATAGGGCTCGAACCTATGACCCTCTGCTTGTAAGGCAGATGC
>JAUUSJ010000362.1 GCA_030841965.1 Blautia sp. | reverse complement strand
CTGCGCCACAGCCCTGGCAGGCCATCGCGCAGCGATTTTGTTCAATCGGAATTTGTCGATTTGGTAAGTCTTATTTTCCGTGCTAAGGAAGGGAAAAACATCATGACTATTGAAGAAATTTATACCATCGAATTAGAAAATTAAATCCCAGCTTTTAGGATAGTTGCATTGCGAAAGACAAGGAAAGATAGGGTGATTATTGGATGAATAACGAAATCGTAATATTTACAGATGGTGATGTGAACATAGAAGTTCAGATTAATCCTGAAGAGGAGACAGTTTGGTTGACTCAAAAGCAGATGGGCGAATTATTTGGTGTAAAGCAAGCTACGTTAAGTGAACATATTAATAATATTATAATGTCTGGAGAGTTAGATGAGACTTCTATCGGTTTTTCCGATAAAAGTACAGGAGGAAGAAGACCCAAGATATATAATCTGGATATGATTTTGTCTGTAGGTTATCGAGTTAATTCGAAAAGAGGTATAGCATTTAGAAAATGGGCAAATAATATACTTAAACAATATATTATGAAAGGTTATGCTATCAATGAGAAGCGTCTCCAAGCACTTGAAAAAACGGTTGACATACAAAGTAGAATGCTTGCTGATGCACTTGATATTGAGGAAAATGATGTGCTTAGAGCTGTAAATGAATACACAGATGCATTACTTCTGCTTGATCAATATGATCATCAGGAATTATGTAAGCCGGCTGGAAATAAGCCTATCTATCGCATTACTTATGAAGAATGTGTTCAAATGGTTGGAAAGATGCAAGATTCATTTAATACGGATATGTTTGGTATAGAAAAAGAAAATGGAAAGGTAGCCGGCATAATAGCTGCAGTGTATCAAAGTGCTTTTGGACAAGATGCATATCCATCTGTAGAAGAAAAAGCAGCAAATCTATTGTATTTTATGATTAAGGATCATCCTTATGCGGATGGTTGCAAAAGAATAGCGGCATCTCTGTTCCTAGAATTTTTGGATAAGAATAATGCTTTATTCCAAGATGGTACTAAGAGACTTAGTGAAGGAACCTTGGTAGCAATCACATTGATGATTGCTGAATCAAAGCCGGACGAGAAAGATATAATGGTGAAACTAGTAATGAATCTGCTTAATTTACAGGAAAACTTTACTACTTCACTACATAACGGATAGTCCGAAAATTGTAATTTTGTCATTGAAAGAACCCGACAGATTCCAGTTTTTAGAACTCGAGAGATCGAAATTTGCGGAGGATAATATTCACTCTTAACTTCCTATAAAATTAACTCTCGTCATGTCCAAACAACGCATTATTCGTC
>JAUUSJ010000361.1 GCA_030841965.1 Blautia sp. | reverse complement strand
AGTTCTTCTGGTACTAAATGGGTGTGTTTGTTTTCCACGGTTTTTATTTTATACTTCCTGAAAGCATATTTCTGGATTTCAATATATTCTTTATTAATAGCAATATTTATGTGGCGTTTTAAATGTTTCATATGTTTCGCAATGGTATTGGTATGATATCCTTTCTGTTGCAGGAAGTACTCAAAAGATGAAACGAACTCGAATGTCAAATCGGAAAATACTATATCCCTTTTGAATTCTTGCAGCAATAGAAGAGTAGAAAGATGATTACGTTTGGTGCTGTCCTTTAAAGACGAATTCGAAACCTCTTGCTTAAAGAAAGATATAAATGAAGAATTGTTCTCTCTGGTAGCTAAAGCATCTTTTAATAATTCCAATGATATACGTTTGCCCTGCTGCCATAATTCCAATTCTTTTTTCTCTATTGCTGCGACAAATTCGTAAATCAGGCGGTTGAGAGCATCTGCATTAGGGTGGTTTTTTACAACTAGTTTTTTTGCATCCCATTGTTCCGGTTTCAGATAGACTTTGGTTGAAAAGTATTTCTTCTTTCTGTCCAAATAAGCTTCTACTTGTACCAGTGCCATTCCTCTTTTGTTCAGACATTTCTTTCTGTTGTACACAAGACTGTAAATAATTTTATTCATCTCAAGTTATTTTGATTAATACTATAAACAAATAAGATGATATTCTGTGCAAAACAGGGTTTGAATAAGAATTAATATCTGCAAAAAAAGACTCTTTCTTTGACGGTCTGTTCTTTGAAGTCACTCAAAAGATTCAAGATATCTTGCTTTATCGGATGAACTAGCGTAAATATGAGAGCGTTTTTAACTATTTTATTTTAAAATATATATATTCGGATTAATAATAGAACAAAATGATTAAAACATAGTGGTAGTAAACATTACCATTTTAAGGTTCTATAATTGCATAAAACATGCTATTCAGCATAAAATAATTGAAATTCTTAACAGATTGATAGATTTACAAGGTTTTTTCAATAAAATAGTTGTGTGTTTCATATTTATTAATATATTTGCATTTTGTTAGAGTAAAGAAACAATTAATGTAAAGTTAAACTTTAAGAGAGAATTTATGAAAAGAAAATTAATGCTGTTATTGGCCTGCCTTTTTGTGGGTATAGGTCTGGTAACTGCCCAAACACAGAAAGTCACAGGTGTTGTGATTTCTGAAGAAGATGGGCAGCCAGTTATTGGAGCTTCTGTATTGGTAAAAGGTACGCAAATCGGTGCTATTACCAATGTAGATGGTGATTTTACATTACTGAATGTACCAAGTTCTGCGAAAACTTTGC
>JAUUSJ010000187.1 GCA_030841965.1 Blautia sp. | reverse complement strand
CGGCATAAATCAGCGTATGTCGAAAAACCGTGGGAACGAACGTGTTTTTCGAGGACATATCGACTGCCTCTCTTCGCGTCTACCCGTCTACCCCCCTCTCTCCGCGTCTATCCCCATCATTCCCTCAAAAAAAATCCCCCTCATCATAGTGGCTTTCTGATAAGGGGGAAAACTATATAATAAATTAGGATAATTGGAGGTCTAATATAATCTATTCTTCTACTTTCTTTCTCAAAATTCCAAGCAACGCCATCGTAATCACTGAACCAATCACAAGTGCTGCAATATATCCAAGCTTATTGGAAATAACTGCGATAACCCAGAGACCACCATGTGGTGCCATAAGCTCACATCCAAACATCATGGATAACGCTCCGGCAACTGCCGAACCTATCATACAAGAAGGAATGACATGAATAGGGTCTGCCGCTGCAAATGGGATGGCGCCCTCTGTGATAAAGGAAAGTCCCATAATCACATTTACTGGAGCTGCCTCTCTGTCTGCCTTGGAAAATTTATTTTTAAATACTAATGAGCCAAGTGCGATACCGATAGGAGGTGTCATACCGCCAATCATAACTGCTGCCATAATATCATAATTTTGTGATGCAATCGCTGCGATACCAAATGCATATGCTGCCTTATTGAAAGGACCACCCATATCGATTGCCATCATCGCACCGACAATCGCACCGAGAACTAATTTACTGCTTCCATTTAAGGATGCCAAGAAATTATTTAAACCTGTATTAATCATTGCAATAAATGGATTTACTGCGCACATAAGCAAGCCGATTAGTAAAATACCAGCTACCGGATAGATAAGCATTGGCTTAATACCCTCTAAGCTTGGAGGTAAAATCTTATCTGCCAATTTCTTAAGTCCAAGTACGATATAACCTGCTGCGAAACCTGCGAATAATGCACCTAAAAATCCTGGGCTTACACCGCCTGCTGGGTTTGCAAATGTCATACCGGAAGAAGCAAGTGCACCGCCTACGAAACCAACGGCAAGACCCGGTCTATCTGCGATACTCATAGCGATAAATCCTGCCAAGATTGGAAGCATGAATCCAAATGCTGTATTACCGACTGTCTTAAAGAATGCGGCCATCGGTGTATTCATACCGAAATTGCTTGGGTCAATCGAGTAATCATCTAACATAAACGCAAGTGCGATTAAAATACCACCGCCGATAACGAATGGAAGCATATGAGAAATACCATTCATCAAATTTTTATAAAATTTTCTTCCAAAACTCTCATTATCACCGCTGTCTACACTGCCCTTTTCTCCTGTATGGTGATAAATTGGGGCTTCACCGTTTACTACTTTGTCAATTAACTCCTCTGTCTTATGGATACCATCTGCCACCTTTACTTGAAGCACTGGTTTTCCATCAAACCGAGCCATCTCTACTTTTTTATCGGCTGCAATGATAATACCGTCGCAGGCTTCAATTTCTTCCTTTGTGAGCACATTTTTCGCTCCACCAGAACCGTTTGTCTCTGCCTTTAGCGGATATCCCTTCTTTTCTCCCATCTTCTCGAGAGCCTCTGCCGCCATAAAGGTATGTGCGATACCTGTTGGACAAGCTGTCACGGCCAAGATTCGGTATTTTGCACCATTTCCCGTATTAGAAGGCTTCTCTTCCTTTACATCTGCTTTTGCCTTATCTCCCGCTACTTCTGGGAATTTTTCCATCTCCTTCTCATCGATGATTTTTAAGTACTCATCTTTATCTTTCGCATTCAATAATTTCTCTCTGAATGCATCATCCATCAAGATAACTGATAATCTGGATAGTACCTCGAGATGAATATCGGAGCCTGTCGCTGGAGCTGCAATCATGAAAAATAAATTCGATGGCTCTCCGTCTAATGCGTCACAGTCGACACCTGATGGAACTGTGACTGAGGCAAGTCCTGGTTTTTTTACCGCTTTGTTTTTGGAATGTGGGATACAAATTCCTGCGCCAATCGCTGTTGGACTCTGCGCCTCTCTCTCATAAATTCCTTTTTTGTATTCTTCTTTGTCGGATAGATTTCCTGATGCCGCCATCAGATTGATTAACTTGTCATAAGTCTCATCCTTCGTTTTCGTTGTCGCACGAAGCTCAATACTATCCTTGCTCAATAAATCTGTAATCTTCACGAATCATTCCTCCCATTCTTTTATATTGACTTAAGTTCTGATTAGTATTCGTCGTAATCTCTTTGTTTATGTGCTTATTATATAAAACCCTTCCCTTTTTCACAATTATCTTATGTCATTACTTCCACCTGCTTTTTGTCATAAAAAAAAGAATGCGATATGACAAATGTCATATCACATTCCCTTTCTCATTGCAAATCTCTAACTATCATATTTTTAGACGAGTATTTCTTACTCACTGAGCTCTCTATTTAGCTCTCTTTGTAAAATCAAGAGTGAGACTTCTATATTTTTCTCCTCCTGAATTATCTCGTCAACCTCCTCGTTTAATCTCGCATGGATAATATCAAGCTCTTTTTGATTGTCCTGCGCCCTCGCAGTCTCCATAATATTTCCAATCAACTCCGTATTTATCTTACTATTTTCTCTGTCATCCGCATTAATCAGCTCCATCGCCTCTTTTGACTCTGTGACATCTCGAAGCACGGACGTCCCTACCTGATACTGAAAAATCTCCATCTGTATCTCCTCGTCGTAGGTAAATGTCTTTAAAAGCTCCCACGCAAGCTTTCCCTCCTTCGTTCTCGCATTTATCCCCATCAAAATCGTCTGAAGCTCTGATATATTCCCTCCCTTTGGACCTCTTGGCAATGTAATACAGTCCCAATCAAAATCCGAGTATTTTTTAATACTCCAAGGATATGGTTTATACGTGCGGTAATCCGATAAAAGAACAGGCTGAAATGCGACATTTCCCATATCAAAATCCTTCGCCGTCACCTGATAGCCCTGATTTAAATCCGATAATTTTTTCAAAAACTCGATTGACTGAGCTACATTATCGTCATTTAATTGACATTTCGTCCCCGTCTTATCTAAAAGCTCCACCTGATTCGTCAAAAACGCCTCCTCCCAGGTATAATGATATACGCCAAACTGGTCTAGTTCTCCGTCCCCGTCCTTATCCTTTGTCACTTTCTCACAAATATCATAAAAATCATCCCAAGTCCAATCCTCACTCGGCGTCTCGATTTTATTTTCCCGAAGTAATGTCTTATTGACAAACATCATATTTGGAACACTCTCAAATGGAAGTGCAAGTTGTACCCCGTCCAGACTTCCACAGGAATATGCCGCCTCGTAAAAATCTTCTTTTGAAAACTCCTCATCCTCCTCAATGAGAGTCCCCAAATCCTTTAGCGCACCGACAGAAGAGAAACTACTAAAATCATCCGCCAAAATGAAAAATACATCTGGGGCGTCCCCTCGAATGAGAGCGGAGGAGAGCCATTCTGAGTACTCATCTCTCGAAATCCCACTGGTATATTCCACCTTCACACCTGAATTTTCTCTCTCGAATTTTGAAATAGCATCATCTATGAGTTGATACGAGGAATTCGTCGGAACATCCCACGCATTTCCGACAAAAACACCAAGGGTAATCGTCCTCTCTCGTCTCATACCAATATAGACTAGCGCAGCTAAAATAATGAAAATAAGAAATACAAGAAATATTATCTTCTTATACCGCCAAAATACAGTCTTTCCCTTCTTCTCTTTCTCCATTTACGTTTTCTTACTCCTCTCCCTGCCTTCCTATTCCTCTATCTCCCTGTTAACTGCCCCTGTCTGAACCGCCCAGATGGCAAGCTGAGTTCTATCTCTAAGCCCCAGCTTCTTCAAGATAGAACTCAGATAATTCCTTACAGACCCCTCAGATAAACAAAGCTTTGCCGCTATTTCCTTATTCGAGAGTCCCCGTCCAATTTGTTTAATAACCCTCCATTCAGAATTCGAGATATCTAAAGCCAAATCATCCTCCACCGTGATAGCAAAATTATTTTGCGCCATCTGCGAGAAGAATTTAAGAACCTTTGAGGCGATATCTGGGTTAATCATCGCATTCCCCTTATAAACTTTATAGATGGCATCCTTTAGCTCATCCATCGAAATTCCCTTTAGTAAATATCCACTCGCCCCATATTTTAGAGCACTAAAAACATACTCATCATCATCAAAAGTCGTCAATATAATAATTTTGATATCCGGCTGATTTTCCTTTAAAATCTTTGTACACTGTACCCCGTCCATCTCTGGCATCCGGATATCCATCAAGATGACATCCGGCTTTTCCCGCCTCACCGCTCGAATCACTTCCTTGCCGTTCTCCACGGCATCCGTCACCTGAAAATCCTCGTAGGAGTTCAGCACAATCGCCAAGCTCTGTCGAATTAAATTTTGGTCGTCCGCTATTAAAATCTTAATCATAATCTTCCCCCCATCGAATCGGTATCTTCGCTATCACAGTAAATCCATCGCTTCCATCATAAGTAAGCTCTCCCTTTAGAAGGTCAATCCGCTCTTTCATATGATGCAGTCCAAAACCTTGCTTTATCTCCTTCGCTCCTATCCCGTCATCTTGAATCACAATCGTGACGATAGAATACTCTCTCTCCATCGTAATCTCGATATTCTTCGCCTTTCCGTGTCGAATTGCATTCGTAACACTCTCTTGAATAATTCGGTAGATCACATCTTCCTCATCCTCACTAAACTTCAAAGTTTTAATATGGTTCTCAAACACAATATTCGCACTTGTCGTAAGCTTCATCTCATCAATCATTTTCAAAATCGCACCAAGCAATCCTCCCTGCTCCAATACATCAGGTCTCAAGGCATTCACCGAGCGCCTTACATCCTTCATGCCCTGTCTTGCAACATCACTAATAACCTCAAGCTGCTGTTTTGTCATATCCGGCGCTATCGAAATCATCGCAATACAGGCGTCCACCCCCGCGATAATCCCCGTCAAAGTATGACCAAGTGTATCGTGAATCTCCCTTGCGAGGCGATTTCTCTCCTTTGTCTGAGTCATAATAATACTTTCCTTGGCATAATTTTCCAATTCCAAGTTTGCCTTCTTTAACTCCTCGTTCATTTCATTCAATTGCTCATTTAAACGCTGAACATGCTCCTTCTCAAAAAGCTCCTCCCTAAGAAGCAAAACAGTATAAATAATAAACAAAATATACTCAAGAGATGTCAAGACATCCTTTATCGCCAAGATAATATTCCTCACATTGCTCTGATAATAAGTCAAATAATCCTGAAACGAAATAATATGTAAAGCCTCTCCACAGACATCATAATCACATAACAAAAAAAGTAATACCGCAAGCAACATCGCCGCAAACTTTGTCTCTCTCTCCTTTAAATCTGTAATAAAATCTGCGACTATCAATAGAATAATTCCATTATAACTTAAATGCGTATAAAAAACAATCACTCCCGTGACCAGCAATTCAAGTAAAACAATCCAGGAAATATTCTTCTTCATTCTGTTTTTCTTTTTTATCCCTATCAAAATCAGCAACACAAAATAACAAGCCATCGTAACTACGGGAACTCTCCACGGAACAATCGGCAGCGCATGAAACTGCTCCAAAAAACCTCTCGCATTAGAAGAAGCAGCAATCTTCATCGTCGTCCCATAAATCATCATAGAAATGGCAAATACTATCATAAAATTCAAATACTTTATCATAGAAAATATCGTTACTCTCATCTTCGCAAAATCCAACCTTCTTCCTCCTCTCCATCAAACAAATACATTATCTCCTATTCTATCGCTAACTTTCCGCCTCAAACTGACATACGATATCTCACTACTGCCACCCTTCCGTCCCATACAATTCCACATTATCCTCGCAAATCAAAGCCACCGGAACTTTTATCTTCTTTTTATATTCCTCCCCATTTAAAATAGAGTATAACTGTTTCACCGCAATCTCACCGACTCTCGTTGGAAACTGCGCCGCAGTGGCAAGCATATTTCCCTCTTTTATCATCGACTTAGCCTCCGGAGAGCCATCCACTCCGATTACATCCACCTTATCTAGTAGACCATTCTCCTCGAGAGCTGCCATCGCCCCAAGCGCACTCGGGTCATTTAACGTAAACACTGTATCAAACTCCACCCCACTCTCAATTACCTCCTGCATCGCCGGCATCGCATACTCTAACTGTCCCTTGCACTGCTCCCTCGCCACAACCTTATAATTCTTATCTTTCTCAACAGTGCGCAAAAACCCTTCCATCCTATCAATACCAGACTTCGTCGTAGAATGCTCCAAAAGCACAATATTCGCCTTCTTTTTTGTCTTCATCAGATACTTCGCACACTGCACCCCCGCATTATAATTATCCGACACAATACTCGAATCCGCCAACTCCTCGTCAAAAAGCTCGGTATCAACATTAATAATCAAAATCCCCTTCTCCTTCGCAGCCCGAATCGCCGGCAAAATCTCCTCATAATCTACCGGATTAATAAAAATCGCCTCCACCCCCTCGTCAATCAAATCATACACCTGCTCCGATTGTTTCTTCGCATTCAACTCTGGATTTCTCGTAATAATCCTATCTCCATTCGCCTCAACCACGGCACTAATCTCATCATTTACCACGCTATAAAAAGGATTATTCATTGTCATATAAGACGCCCCAAATAAATGCGCATTTTCCTTCTGTGCAATACTAAAATCCCTTCCTTCAAACAGAAAAAATAATACGCCAAATATAATTCCTATCTGCACTATCATAAGCCCGATTTTCCCCAATTTCATACCCTTTTCTAATTTCACCATTTTTCCTCCTTTTTTCCAATACACAATGAAGAAAGTCAACAGAACACCTATCTCAACTAATATTTTACCGACACCCAGCGAAGAGAGTCCGTCGATATATCCTCTAAAAACGATAGAGAGTGGAGCGGTTTTTCGATATACTT
>JAUUSJ010000186.1 GCA_030841965.1 Blautia sp. | reverse complement strand
TTTTACCATAGAAGACCTTCTAAAACATTATTTACAGAAAAAGTTTCACATTCTCCCTTTTTTGGTATATATCGTTTATAATAGCTGTTCCATTTGTTACTTTACTAGATATTTTTTGAATCATATATTCATCAGATTTGAGTCTGATTGCCATAGATAATATAAGCTTGCTTTCTATCTCCAGTTTTTCAACAGGCACAATTGCATCTGCTTCTTTGATAATAATATCATATATATGATCCGTTTCTCTATTTTTAGCGAAATTTACATTTGAACTTTTACACCAATATTGATTATATATTTTTTCAATCTCGCCTAGTTCAATAGTTGTTGTATCCGGTTTATAATGTAACAGACTTGTCAGTTTAAGATATTCTGGATTCGAATCTCCCTCCGTATACTCTATTAAATTTCTAACAAATGGTATCGATGCAACAACTATATTATCTTTATTTCCCTTTGCAATCTCATCTTTATAATATCCAAATAAATTTCTAGTATACTGTCCTTTTTCAAAATTTATCTTTCCTCCATCAGTATATGCAATATATGAATTTCCCCGTTTAGTAATACGTGAAGCAACTGTTCGGTAAAAATCAAAATTATGAGTAAGTAAGATTACTTTGAATACTTTTTCTCCCTGCGAACTAGTATACTCAGCGATATCACTGATATATTCTATTATTGCATGCTTATTTTTATAATCAAAAGACTCTGATATATCATCTAAAATAACAAGTTTTTCTCGTCCGTCTTTTTGAGCAACCAAAATTTGAAATATTAGGTTCAAGATGTAATATGCTCTCTTTTCCCCTGTGCTCAAAACATCTAACAAATCTTCCTTCGAAACTTCTTTAGACCCCCTATTATCCTCAAAGATATATTTGAAACTTGGCAAATCTAAATTTAATATAACATCCTCTTGATTCGCTGGTTCTATTGAGAATGGAACAAAAAATCTTTTTTTAAATAAATCCAACGCCCTATTCCAATCAGTTGTTTCACTTTTCGCTTTATCTCTTAATTGTTTTAAATCATTTTGTGCCTTATCATAATACTCCAGCAAATCATGTAATTCTGCTTGATATATGTCAAAAACTTTTACCCATACTTTCTTTTTGAATTTATCAATGTCTCGATATTCTGCAACTACATCCGGATGCTGTTGTAAATATGCATTAAATGCTTGTGTGTCTTTATTTTTACTAATAGCCTTATTAATTTTTTCAAATAAGTCTTTTAATTCCTTAGTATTTAACACCTGTTCTTTTTCTTTTTTTATTAACTCATTCAATTCATCCTGCGTTCTCAGCGTTACTGATGTACTTCCATCTTTTGCAACAAGTCGAATTTCATTTTTTGCCCCAAAAAATCCATTATTCCCCAAAGAGTCACTTATATTAGCATAATTATTATGATCTATTACACCTTTTTGCATATATAAAGATTTTTCTAACAGTTCACTATACTTCTTCTCGTACTCTTCAATCAGTTCAGAAGTTTTTCCGGAAGTAACCATAGAATATACTTTGGAATTGAATAACGTATTATAATCCAATTCCTCTTCCTTTAGAGAACATTGTAATTCCGAATTATTTAATTTATTTTCTATCTCTTTTAGGCACAAAAATAAATCTTTCTTCGTATATCCCCAATCATTTAACATACTACTTTCTGCATCAAAACTACTTCTACTCGAATATTTTAATGAGGCTTTTATTTTTCCGAACATTGCTTCTCTGCTTTGGTCAATACTTTTATAAATTTGTATATATTGCCTTCTTAATGTTTCGTTTGCCATCAATGTTCCTTGATTTTCATATGCATTTTCATCAAATGGGTTAATAACCATTATTGACTCTGGGCTAATTGCTGTTGAAGTCTCATCTGTAATTGAATATTTACTTTTGCAACCATAAACTTTTTCTTCTACGGTTTTTCCATCTCTAATTGCTTCAAATGTTTTAGCAAATGAAGACTTCATCGTTCCGTTTGGAGCATAAATAACTGCCACATTATTTTTAGAAAAATCAATATCCTGTTGAATTTTTTGAATTCCGTAACAATTTTCCATTTCCAGCTTTAATGTATTCATGCAACCCCTCCATTTCTATATTTTTCGCACGAATTGTTAGCACTTCATCTTGTTGAGTGCTATTTTTTCTTCATTATAATCTGGACACATTTTCTTGTCAATTCTAAAAAATGGACAATCCATCTTAGACTGTCCATTCTTTCTATCTTACCCTTCCAATTCATCAATTTTAGCTTGCGCTTTATTTATTTTTTCTTTAGCCTTTTCCGCATTCTTTTTTTGCTTTTCTATATCATCCTGTATTTTACTAACTTTACCCGCATTATTTTTTTCTTGCTCCGCATGCAATTTTTGATGATACAGTTGTATTCTCTCTTTAATTTTCTCATACTGAACTGTTGCCTTTGCCAAATCACTTTTTGCTTTTTCTAACTTCCTAACAGATTTTAAATCATATTTATCCTTTATCTCAGACCATCTCGGAATACTAAGATCAACCCCCGTTTCCTGTTTATAACTTCTCAAAAAAGCAGCTTTCCAAGTTCCAGCATTATTATGTGTCTTAGGATTTTGAAAAACTGCCTCTTCTATGGCTGAAATGAAATCTTCAAGTGATTCAAAAACTGTATAGTCTGTTCTTGCCGTATCCTCCGCATACCAAATTCCTGGTCTTATTTTATGTACAACATTATCTTTGATTTGTAAATTAATAGGCCAATCTTCCATTCTTCTTGTAATTTCCCAAACTTTTTTCAGCCATACATCTTTTATTGTAACAACTCCATCGTCATTCATATCATATCCAAAAATCAAGTAATCAACATTTAACATATATGGTTTATTGATTATTTCTTCTTCATACATTCTAAAATCAGCAATATCAAATCCTGGTCCACGATTTCGGTTAAAGGCTTTTACTTCCAACAAATTTTTGGTTTTATCATCTGGATTTAAGAAAAAATCTGGTGGCATCTGAGTATTTTCACTTGGAGCATACTCTATTCCTCTCTTATCCAGCCACCCTTGCAACCATTCCTGCATGATATTTCCCACAACATCTCTTTGCTTTACAATAATGTTCACATCACCTAAATAAAATTTTATCTGCCCTTCTAACTGTAAAATTCCATCTTCATTTACCAATTTATCATATACTTCTTGCGCTGTTAATCTCATGTACTTTCCCCTTTCTACATTTTTCCCCGATTCTTTTTGATATAGCTTTTATAACAGGAACACAGACTGTATTCCCTAATAAATCAAATGCCTCTTTTTCATTCACAATAGATAAATCATATTCTTCTGGATATCCGCAAAGTCTCTGTCCCTCACGTATTGTTAATCTTCGAAGGCCTCCATTATCAATTATTCCTAATTTAGAAACATCCATTGCTACTAAAGTTGGTGCGAGTTCATTAGGATCTAATATTTTTGAAAATTCAAATGACAATTTACCGGCAACAATATTATATCCTTTTTTCTTTGTTTCGTCTGGTATCCGTCTTCCCTCCTCCAATTTTCTCGGATATTCGTATGTCAAATATCCTTTCTTTTTTAAATTCTTTAACATCGTATGCAATTCTGGATTATCATAAAAAGTTTTAATTTGCTTTTCTGTTAAAGGCATTCCGTCCATCCAGTCAATTCCTATTTCCTCTGCCCATTTCTTTTTTCTCCGTTCCCTTAACATCAAATTCAGTAATGTTCTCTCTTCTTTACTTGTAGAACCTTTTAATTCAATTTCCCATGAATGTATGTTATTTTCTCCTCCCCTTTTATCTTTAATAGATTTTCCAACAACTTCTTCCGGTGTATAATTTTTAAATAATTTCTTCGTGAAATTGCTCTCTACTGTAGGCAATCCATGTTCTAACACTTCTCCAAGTGTAACGGTTTTCTTTTCAAAATTATCCAAATTAATTTTTGCATCTAACATGCCAACAATATACACTCTTTTTCTGCTTTGCGGTAAACCAAAATATTGTGAATCTATAAGTTTATAATTTACATTATATCCCAATTTTTGTAGGTGATCCATAATTACTGCTAATGTATTACCGCCATCATGATTTACCAATCCCTCAACATTCTCTAACAAAAATCCTTTTGCAGCCTTACCTGCATCCATTTTCTCCTTTAAAATTCTTTCAATTTCAAAGAACATCGTCCCCCTTGTATCAGCAAATCCTAAGCCTTTTCCTGCTGAACTAAATGGCTGACATGGAAATCCTGCTAAAAGAAAATCAAAATCCGGTATTGTATCTGTCTCTATCTGTGTTATATCCCCATATACCTTTTCATTTCCAAAGTATCCCTGATACGCTTTAATTGCATATTTTTTAATTTCAGATGAAAAAACACATTTTGCTTCAAGTCCTACTTCACGCAAGCCTTCTTCAAACCCAAGTCTAATGCCACCTAATCCAGCAAACAAATCGATAAATCGAATTGTACTATCAAAGGATTCTTTTTCTTCTTGAATTCTTTTTGCAATAAGGTTTGCACACTTTTCTGAGAATGAAGCTCCTACTCCATAATAATTTATTTCTTCTTGTAATTCTGGTGTTAAATAAACTTTAAAACCAACCTTTTTTTCTTTCAATGACACAGATTTTCTTCCAGCATTAACTCTTTTTCCGCCTTGCATATTAATCCTCCATAGCAAATATAAACGTTATTTTTATTATATCAATTACATTTGATTTTTCAACCCTTAAAATTCATTTTTTAAGGGACCAAATATATATTTTAAGAATCCTTATTGAAAAAAAGAAACTTCCCTGATAAAATCCATCAATAAAGGTAGGTGATAGTATTGCCCCGCACATCCACTACTATTTCAAACAATATGCGTAAAATTCACAGCAAAGATACTTCCATAGAATTATTACTCAGAAAAGCTCTATGGCACAAAGGTTATCGCTATCGTAAAAATTATAAAGCTCTCCCTGGTTCTCCTGATATTGTTCTTACCAAATATAAAATTGCTATTTTTTGCGATAGTGAATTTTTTCACGGAAAGGATTGGGAGATTCTCAAACTTCGGCTTGAAAAAGGAAAAAATCCAGATTTTTGGATCAAAAAAATCGAGCGAAATCGTAATCGTGATTATGAAAATGATAAAAAGCTTCTATTCCTAGGCTATACTGTTCTTCACTTCTGGGGGCAAGATATTTCCAAACATACAGATGAATGTTTACAAGCCATTGAAGAAGCCATTTGGGATACAAAATTTTCTGATACAACCACTGACTATGATATATCTGAAGAATAACCCCTCCTATACATGAGGCTGTCCACAACACCTGCAGACAGCCTCTTTCCTACATAAAGATTATATTTTTATATGCTATTTCTTCGGCAGTTGCTTTGATATTATTCATCCTCCTCACCCATTCCATCTGATCCCGCATCTTCAATTCTTCCGTCACTCCCCACCGTTCAGCCATCTGCTCCACCAGCATCTCAACTTTTTCTCTTACTTCTTTGTCTACCTGATTCAGATACTCCGTCAGTTTCCCAGTCAGTACCAGATATTGATACTTGGCACTCCTGTGTTCCTTCAGAAACTGCTTTCGCATTATTCCATATTTTCCATATACCGGTTCTTCCTCATTGAGTTCCAAATCTGGCAGATAATAATCTCCATGCAATGTGTAGCTCAGTCCATTCTTTTCATCATAAATTTGCTTCTTCATATTCCTACAACTCCATTCCTCTGTACTTTGCTTTATTCTTCTTAATTTGTGCATTGTGTTCTTCACTTCGTTCTCTTGCCCATTGTATGCGGTCACCTATTTTTTTCGGCATTTGCTCTTTCCTCTTTTTCGCTTCAAGTTCCTCCTGTATCCGGATATCGTCCTGCACCAGTCGTTCTACCATATCTTTCCCCAGTATGCGTAAAAGTCGATTATATCTGTCCGCAAGCCCCTGTAGTATTTCTTTCTCACCGGATAATTTCTGATAATCTTTCTGAACTTCTGCCAGTTCCTTTTTTGTTTTTTCATGCTCTTGCTTTTTCTTCTGAAACTTACTTTTCCAACTATCTCTTTCTCTTGTGAGTTCTTTCACCTGTGCAGCCATCGCACCGATTTTGTTTTTCATTTCAATGAATAATGGTTTTATTTTCTTATCCCGGTAAGTTACCGCACGTTCCAATGCTGTAGCTTCCGGCAGAAATGTTTTGATCATTCCATATTCTTTTATTTCCTTACTGACATTATCCATCACTGGTTGCAGGAATTCTCTTCTGTCTTCCAGTTTTTTCAATTCCGTTTCTGCTTTCTCCGCACGTTTTTCCGCTATCTCTTTATCTTTCTGGAACTGAATTTTTTCTTCTTCCAGTAGCTTAATATCTGCCCTTGCTTCTGCAATCTGAGAAGTCAATCCTTCATTCTCCACTGTCAGATTTTCTTTTTCCTGTTCCAATTCCTGCACTTCCTTTTTGCGTTCTTTTTTCTTGAAATTGTAAACATCCAAATGTTCTTCATGTGTGCCTTTCTGTTCCCATTCAATTCCATGCTGTTTTGCGATTTCAGCCAGCACTTCCTTTTCATGATTTATCCACTGATTCAGTTCTGTATCATGCTTATTTCCACCTTGAAATCCAAGACTTTTCAATGCCTGTTTCAGTGAAACTCTGGTATCCATTCCTTTTCCCTTCCAGTTGGTCACATAAGGAACAAAGTCAATATGCAGATGCGGAGTAGCTTCGTCCTGATGCAGATAGCAGCTAAATACCCGAAGTGTCGGATTCCGTTTCTGGAAGTCTTTCACATATTCGTCCAGTACCTTTACAGCCAGATTTCCTTCTAACGTTCCCACTGCCATATCCTCACGATTACCAATCTGGAATATTACTTCATGGAACAGCTTCTCCTGTTTGCCCTGTCGGATTTTTTCATAATAATTTGCAATCTGCCGGTCC
>JAUUSJ010000360.1 GCA_030841965.1 Blautia sp. | reverse complement strand
GGTACTATGTCAAGATTTCGGACAACTTAAATGTAAGAATTATTTGTAGTAGTCCCTTAATTACTTAAAAATAAGTATTTTTGTTCAAATTGTGCAGGTGATAAATACCCACAATGTGAATGAATTCTTACAGTGTTATAAAATCCTTCTATGTATTCAAATATTAATCTATAAGCATGATTGTAATTTTGGATTTTATGAAAATTTAGCCATTCTCTTTTTATTAATGAATGAAATGATTCTATACATGCATTATCCCACGGTGTTCCTTTTCTTGAATAACTTCTTATAAATTCACTGGTTAATTCTCTATATTTTGTCGAAGTATATTGAACTCCTCGATCACTTTGTATTACTAATGGGTTTTCAATATTTCTTCTTTCCTTTGCTTTTTCAATACATTTTAATACTTCATCTGCATCCATTGTTTTTGTAAGTACCCAAGAAATAATTGATCTTGAATATAAGTCCATAACACTTGTTAAATAAACAAATCCATCATCATATGTCCATATATAAGTAATATCCGTACACCAAGCTACATTTGGTCTGGTAGGATTATAATGCCTGTTTAATAGATTTTTTAGTTTGTCAGAGAAATCATGACTAACTGTTGTTTGAATATATGGCTTAATATATTTTGCCTTGAGATTGTTTTCTTTCATAATCGAATAAACATATTTTTGACTTACTTTTTCACCATGTTTGTTCAGTATTTCTGTTATTTTTGGTGATCCATATATTTCATATGATTCCTTATGGATTTTCTTGATTTCTTTTGTAATTCTTTCTTTTCTTAATTTGGTTTTGCATGGAACTCTTTTCAAATAATCATAGAATCCTGATCTGCTTACATCTAATTTTTTCAGCACACTAGAAACAGAAACAGTAGAATCTTTTTGCTTTTCTTCCTTAACTGCTTTATAGATATCTGTTTTGTTTATTTTCCCAGTATGCCAATAGCCTTTTTTAACACTTCTAACGCATCCTGTGTATCTTTTAATTCTTTTCTTAATCTTGCAATTTCTTTAGCCTCATCACTAGAAAAGTTACCAGATCCTCGAGATTCAATTTTATTGCCGTTTTTACTTGCAGTTCTCACCCATTTATGAATTGTACTGTCTGCTATACCAAATTTTTTGGCAATAGAAACTTTGGGTTCTTCAGGATGTTGGTTAACATAATCTACAACTCCTTGTTTAAATTCATCATCAAATACTGGTTTTGTCATAGTCTTTCTCCATTTCTTTTTTTACTTATGACATTGTACCAAATGATGTTTAATTCTTCCATTTAACTTGTACAGTTTTTATACTAACATCA
>JAUUSJ010000359.1 GCA_030841965.1 Blautia sp. | reverse complement strand
GCTAAGTATATCGAAAAACCGCTCCACTCTCTATCGTTTTTTGAGGACATATCGATGGCTTCTCTTCGCTGTGTACTGGCAAAACCTCATAAAATTTGAAATTTTTTTATAAAGATGATTATTACATAGTTTAAAATTGATTTCTTTACTTTTTTCACTTACAAAAATTTTATAATACCAGAATTAAAAGGTACCTTTGTGATAAATTTTATAAATTGTTTTCAAATTGATATTTTAAACCATATTAAATTTGCTTAAAATCTCTACTATTTTTAAAAATTTTGGTAGTACTAATCATACAATTCATAAACAATTCGTACAATTTTTAAGAGATATAGCTTTTGACCCCAGTATCATCATCTTATGCTGTTTAAACTGTGTTTCAATCATAATTATGCTATAATTATGTCTAAGAAAGGAGTGAAAGAATATGCCAATTAAGGATTTACGTAATACAACTGAGATTTCTGATATTGCACATAAGGAACAACAACCTATTTTTATTACAAAAAATGGATATAGCGATTTAGTTGTAATGAGTAGTGAATTACATGATAAGTTCGCAAGAATTAATCGCATTGACCAATCTATATATGAGTCTGAACAAGAAATTAAAAATGGAGCAGAAGCAGTCAACGCCAAGAGCGTTTTTGCAGAATTAGAGAAGAAGCATTTTGGAAAAATATAAGGTAAAATCAACCCTAGAGTAATACACGAGTTAGATAGTATTTATAAGTATATCTCCAATAAAAAATTAGCTCCTGAAAATGTAAAAGGACAGATTGATAGAATAAAGAAAGCTATTTTAAACTTGGACACTTTTCCTCAGTCTCATCAAGAGCGCAGCGATGTCAGATATGCTGGAAAAGGTTATAGACAGTTGCTGATTGATAATTATATTGCGATTTTTCGTATTGATGAATCGCATAGAATAGTTTATGTAATAACGATACAATATCAAGGGAAAAACTTTTGAACTACCCATCATCTAAAGGTAATGGGCTTCTAAGGGGCTCCGCCTCTATTTAAGAAATCTGGTATTTAAGTTTCCACCTAAAAAATTAGGTACCCCTTATTCTTATTGGCGTGTCCACTTCGCTACTACTGTATAGAACTTTTCCGTCCACAATGCTACTTTTTTACTGTAAACGGTATGACTACACTTTTTGCAGAAGTCTAACTGATGCATAAAATTTTTGTAATCAAAAAAACTTATATCGAAATTATATAGTAATTATCCTTAAAAAAGAACCTTAAATTCTATAAAGTTTTGCCAGTACACAGCCAAGAGAGTCCGTCGATATGTCCTCGAAAAACGATAGAGAG
>JAUUSJ010000185.1 GCA_030841965.1 Blautia sp. | reverse complement strand
GCTCCAGCGGCAAAGCTAAGTATATCGAAAAACCGCTCCACTCTCTATCGTTTTTAGAGGACATATCGACGGATTCTCTTCGCTGTGTATTGGCAAAACTCTATAACATTCTCTTTCATAAAAACTACTACTACACAATTTTAATATAAGTTCTCCGCTTTTTTACTTACAAAAATTTTACGCTACCATAAAAAAGAGCAATAACAGATAAATTCCTATAGTTGACGATATTTATCTTCACCTATATAATAAAAATATCGGTACGATTTTTTCAAAAACGATTCATTTTTTACTTGAGAAGGGAGTTTTAGTATGATTGATTTTGAAAATAAAAAACTATTTAAACTTGTAGCAGAAGACTTATCAAAAGGTGAAAAATTAGTGGAACCTTATATGGTATCTGGTGAAGAAGTTATCGATAGCTATGTAAGCATTAGAGACCACCTTATCTTTACAAACAAACGAATTATAGCTGTAAACGTAGAGGGAATCACTGGCAAGAAAAAAGACTTTACCTTCATTCCATACTCTCGTATCCAAACCTTCTCTCTCGAGACGGCTGGAGTCTTAGACCTTGATGCACATTTACATGTATATCTCGCCTCCATCGGCATGATTTGTTTTGAGCTCAGCGGAAGCAGCAATGTCGCCGACCTCTGCGTTGCAATCGGCGAATACGTCCTAAATCACGAATAAACAAAAAACTATATCCTATCAATGGACTACATGTTCTTTCCAATACACAGATGAGAGAGCCAGTCGATATATGCCCTGAAAACGATAGAGAGTGGAGCGATTTTTCGATATACTTAGCTTTGCCGCTGGAGCACTGTCTGAGCGCCGTAGGCGTGAGTTTGCGGGAGGCGGCAAAAATCAGCGTATGTCGAAAAATCGTGGGAACGAACGTGTTTTCAGGGCATATATCGACTGGCTCTCTCATCGTCTGTCCCCATCATCCCCACTATACAAATCATCTAATCCGCAAGCAAATTCGTCATACTCTTCAACCCAATAAAAAGCGTAGAAGTATTATGCAAAAGCGCCGAAGTTGTAGGCTGTAAAACCCCGAGCACGCCACCCGCAATCAACGCTCCATTGAATCCGACAATCGCCCGATAATTTCCATTAATCCTCTTCATCAGAGCATTACTAATCTTCTTAATCGTCACAATCTCATACAAATTATCCGCACCGACGATAACATCTGCGATTTCCCTCGCGATTTCCGCTCCATCGCTGATTGCCATTCCGACATCTGCCGCAGAGAGAGCTGGAGAATCATTGATTCCATCTCCAATCATAATCACCTTTCTTCCCTCCGCCTTCTCTCTCGCCACAAAATTCGCCTTATCTTCTGGAAGTACTTCTGAAAAATACTTATCCACACCGACTTTCTTCGCTATCGCTCTCGCAGTTCTATCGCTATCGCCCGTCATCATAACAATATTGCTAATTCCCTCTTCCTTAAGCTGTTTTAATACATCCACTGCCTCTGGTCTTAGAGGGTCCTCGATACAGATAACTGCCACAAGCCTTCCATCAATTGCGAGATAAAGATGAGAATACTCCTCTGGCAGAGAATCAAATACATCTTGTTTCTCCTTTGGAATCACGCATTTTTCATCGTCAAATACAAAATGCGCACTTCCGATAACAACCTTTTTATCCTCAATTTTACTAGAAATTCCATGGGCAACGATATACTCCACCTTAGAATGCATCTCATCATGAGCCAAATTCTTGGCGAGCGCCGCATCGACAACCGCCTTTGCCATCGAGTGAGGGAAATGCTCCTCAAGACAAGCGGCGACACGCAAAAGCTCATCTGGGCTTTTCTCGTCATCAAAAGAAACCACATCAACTACAGTTGGATTTGCCTTCGTAAGTGTGCCAGTTTTGTCAAATACAATCGTATCTGCCTCTGCGATTGCCTCCAAATATTTGCCGCCTTTTACCGTGACTTGATAAGTGCTCGCCTCACGAATTGCGGACAATACCGATACAGGCATTGCAAGTTTTAAGGCGCAGGAGAAATCGACCATAAGAATCGATAATGCCTTCGCCGTATTTCTCGTGAGCAAATATGTCAAAACAGTTCCTCCAAGAGAGTATGGAACTAATTTATCCGCCAGATGCTCTGCCTTGCTCTCCACCGAGGATTTTAATTTCTCGGATTCCTCTATCATCGTCACAATCTTCTCAAATCTGCTTCCATCTGAGGTTTGTTTTACACAGAGTGTAATCTCACCCTCATCGATAACGGTTCCAGCATAGACATAATTTCCAACTGTCTTTCTGACTGGTATCGACTCTCCTGTGAGAGATGCCTGATTAATCATCGCCTCTCCCTTTGTAACCTCTCCGTCAAATGGAATCACATTGCTCACATGAACGACAACTTCGTCTCCTTGTTTGATATCTGTTATAGGAACTAAAACTTCCTGTCCATCTACCTTCATCCAAACTTTCTGGATATTGAGTGACATACTTCTAGCCAAATCATCGACCGATTTCTTATGCGTCCACTCCTCTAATGTCTCGCCAATACCAAGCAGGAACATGACAGAGCTAGCTGTCGCATAGTCACCTCTTAGCATGGATACCCCGATTGCCGTCGCATCCAATACTGGAACCTCAATCTTTCTTTGCGCTAGAGTTTTTACTCCGTTTTTCAAGTATTTCCATGATTTCACGAAGGTGAGCGCAGCTCTTAACTGCACTGGCAGAAACAAATTCACTCCAGCTCTTCTGACAACCTGATTTACTAATTTTTCCCAATATTTTGCGTTTAACTCTCTGCCCGAGTTTTGCAAAAAATTTTTTGGAATATTTTCCTTTTCTTTTTCATAGCTAAACTTTCTGAGTGCGTCAATGAGCTCTTCCCTATCTCCTGTATAGCGAATGACAACATCTTTTGTCCTCTCTTTTACTTTTACCATCTCTACAAACGGAAGGACACTAATATAATACTGTAAAATATCTGCCTGCTCATTTGTCATCTTTCCCTGGACTGGACGCACACGCATACGATTTTTTATTTCATGCTTAATGATAAACTTCATAATCTCTCTCTTTCCTTTTGTCATAAACTGACCAGTCTGCCTTCACAGACATTTCTATGCATGAAAGTTGATTACTCTGCATTCACATGCCCTTGCAATCACCACCATACATGAAAAACGGAACCTCCTCATATGATTTATGTGCAAGCTCCGTTTTCCTTTTTCTTTTCAATCACTTTATATCTCTTTTTTCAGCATCTATCGAAGCTCTTTGATTTACTCTTCTACAGCTTCCTCTGCTTCTACTTCATCAGCCTCAGCCTCTTCCTCAACGACATCATCGATTACTTCTGCTGCTGCCTTTTCCTCTGCTTTCGCAGCTCTCTCCTCGTTAATCTCCTGAGCCGCTGCATAAATATCCTCTGCCTCTGCCTGTACATTTGTCACAACATTCATCACAGAATCTTTTACACGTAAAACTGCGGCTGTACAACTTGTATATACATTCTTAGCATCTTGGCTCTTTAATAATTTTAATCCCGCTGTTCCTACTAATAAACCAGCTGCAAAAATTCCTGTATTCTTCTTATCTACTACATCTTTTACACATTTTAAACATTTCAACATGATAAATTCCTCCTTCATCTCTTGCGTTTTGCTCTATTTATGCTTGTACCCTGTGTAGATTGTCATAAAAGCGGCAATCACCATAACCCATGCCCAAAATCTATGTTGTTTCATATCTTGACAACCTCCTCTTATCATAGTTTTATACCCCAATCTTAAAGTTTTGGAGCTTTTATGAATTATATTATACATATCATTGTAAAATTGGTCAATATTTTTCAAGTTGTCGATAATTTTTATCAATTACAATATTGTTTTTTGTTAGTTTTTCATAATTTATATTAGTTTTATATAATGCTGTTGGGGTCAAAAGGTCTTTTGACCCCTATGATACCGAATTGCTCCGCACAATGTGCTCCCGCATCTACGTTCCACTCCGGTCGGCGCTAAACGGGCGTCACTGGCGCCCAGCGCCTCATATAATTAAAATTATTTTCTTACAACTTTTCCTCTCTGCAGTCGAATATCCTCAATCAACTCTGCCAAATCCCTCGATACTCCATCAAATAAATAATTAGCCTTTCCTTTTTCTTTTCGATTTTCCAAAAGCTCTGTGCGAATCTCTATATTTGCATTCTCTATCTCTTCCCGCAAATTTCTCGCTGAGAGTCTCGTCGCACCTGCCCCCATAATAATCATCTGCTCTAGAGCATCTGATGTAGCGACTGTGACATGATATTTTTTACTAATTTCATGCACGGTCTTCTCAATATATTGGTCGGCAGTCTCCGCCTCCTTAGTATATACAACATAAATATTATGATACTTACTCACAGAACCAATATTTCCCTCCACCTTATAGGCGTCGAATACGAGAATAAGCTTTACCTGCTTCCATCCCTGATAATTGGATAAAATATCCATCAACTTTCCTCTCGCCGCTGCCAGGTCAAATCTCGCAAGCTCTGATAAATCTTCCCATGCGAAAATAATATTATATCCATCTACGAGCAAATATTCTTCTCGTTTTTCCATATTTTTTCTGTTTATTTTCTTTGTTCCACTATAATATTCTAAACTTCTATTTTCTGTTGCTCTCTTTGCTGAATTTTTCGCCATTTTAACGTCTTTGGATATCCCGCTGTCACTACCATTGTCCCTTTTCATCGAATCTGTATTTTTCTGCCTTCTCCACATATTTCGATTCTGCTTTTCGGAATTTTTCCTCGTCCCTGCATACGCTCGATTAAAAATCTCCTCCAGTTCTTTATCCATCTCATATCCTGAAGTTCTCGCCTTTTTTGGCTCTTCGTAGGAGGAAATACGAAACTCCTCTTTCTTCTCCTTTTCCTCTTTTATGATACTCGCAAGATGCATATAATTTGGCACCTCATCCCAAGGGACGACAAATCCTGCTCCATGTGCACAAAAGACAGAACCTGTCGGATTGTCCACATCGAGCTCAGAATCATAGTTTCTCTTTGCGATGACTTCCTCGGCATTATGGCAAGGCTCATATCCATTCAGGCTGCAAAAAATCTTTCCTCGTCCTCTCGTATAAGAAATTACTTCTCGTTGATAATCCTGCATTAAGACGACTGGTGCAGTTCCTGTGATAATCGACATATCGCCCTCTATCTCTGGCTGTGAAAATTCACCATTCATTTTTTGAATATCACTCATCGCTCGACCGACATTTTCCGATGGGACCTCAAGGCGAAACCGATAAATCGGTTCTAATAAAATGCTCTTCGCACTCTTAAGCCCCTGCCTCACCGCCCGGTACGTCGCCTGTCTAAAGTCCCCACCCTCTGTATGCTTTTGATGTGCTCTTCCCGATACAAGTGTAATTTTCATATCTGTAATCTCGGAGCCCGTCAGCACTCCAAGATGTCTTTTCTCAAGTAAATGCGTCAAAATAAGTCTCTGCCAGTTTTTATCAAGCAAATCTTCCCTGCAATCTGTACCAAAAACAAGACCACTTCCCACAGGCAGCGGCTCTAGTAAAAGATGCACCTCCGCATAATGGCGAAGCGGCTCAAAATGTCCAACTCCCTCCACTTTATTTTCAATCGTCTCCTTATACACGATACTCCCCGAATCAAAGCTCACCTCAATGCCAAATCTATCCAAAATAAGACTCTGCATAATCTCAATCTGCACCTCACCCATAATCTGAGCGTGAATCTCATTCATCTCTTCCTGCCAGACAATATGCATCTGAGGCTCCTCCTCCTCAAGCTCTCGAAGTTTCAAAAATGTACGGTATACATCACATCCCTCTGGCAGAGAAATTCGGTACGTGAGAACAGGCTCTAGACTCGGCTTCCTCGCCGCCTCCTCTATTCCAAGCCCCTCTCCCGAGTACGTCTTTGTAAGTCCCGTGACAGCACAAATTTCTCCAGCCCTTACTTCCTTTGCTTGTGTAAAGCCTGAGCCTGAGTAAATACGAAGCTGATCTACTTTTTCTTCCCACTCTATACTGTCCGATTTTTCTTTTTCTTCGCCTTTTAGTATCATTTTAGGCTTTAAACTTCCCCCTGTAAGCTTCATATGTGTAAGTCTCGTACCTTTTTCATCTCTGGATATTTTATATATCTTAGCTCCAAACTCCTCTGGATATTTTTTAGCCAATGTGTACTCCTCTATACCCTCTAAAAATTCATCCACACCGATCAGTTTTAGAGCAGAGCCAAAAAAGCAAGGAAAAATCTCTCTCCTCGCAATCATTTTCTGAATCTGAACTGTCTCAATCTCACCAGTATCTAAGTACTGCTCCAATAAATCTTCCTCTCCACATACAGAAATATTTTCATAAAATTCATCTTTCTCTTGCTCACTGTCAAATAAAACACAATTCTCATCCAATTTTTCCTTCAACTCACTTAGCAAAGCTTCTTTATCTGTTCCATCTTGATCCATCTTATTAATAAAAAGAAAAACTGGAATTTCATACTGCTTAAGAAGCTTCCACAATGTCTCTACATGTCCCTGCACACCATCTGCACCGCTGATAACCAAGATTGCATAGTCGAGCACCATCAATGTTCTCTCCATCTCCGCCGAGAAATCAACATGTCCTGGAGTATCGAGAAGCGTCATCCTCTTCTCACCAATTTTCACCTCTGCTTGTTTAGAAAAAATGGTAATTCCTCTGTCTCGCTCTAACTGATATGTGTCCAAAAATGCATTCTGATGATCAACTCTTCCAAGCTTTCGGATTTCTCCACTTCTATATAAAATACTCTCCGCGAGAGTCGTCTTTCCTGCGTCCACATGGGCCAAAATTCCCACAACTATTTTGTCTGATTTTATACTCATCTTCTCACCTAGTCCTTATACCAAATTTTTCTGCTCTTCTGTTATAATGGGAAGGAGACGCCAAGAGAGCAAGCAGGTATCTCCTCCGCAAACACGTTCGTTCCCACGGTTTTTCGACATACGCTGATTTTT